>JBLFYO010000136.1:0-3067 GCA_047609165.1 Francisella sp. | reverse complement strand
GGTTTGTGGTAGCATTACTATGGTAGTTCTGTGACATATCTTGTCCTTTGTGGTTATTTGACTTGATATGTTACAGGCTATTTACAAAATTTGGGATAACGTACCCAAACTAGACAGGTAAAAATAGGATTGTTGCTACTAGTTCCATATCATTGGTATTTTTGATTGTGGTAACTGTAAGTGTTTTTGGATATATATTTCAAGAATTAGGCATAGCTTTCGCAATGTTGCTATCAGTAGTCATTGTGTTTGTTACTCAAAGTTTGTACGCATATAAACTAACTTTTGAAAGGTCATAACAATTCAAAAACACTTTGATATAAATTTGGCATTTTCAGGTAGTTTTTGTATAGAGATTTTATTTCTGTTAAAATATAGTTAGTTAAATACAAAATAATATCTTCAATGTCAAAACATCAATTTCTAGTAGATTTAAATCCAGAGCAACGCAGAGCAGTACTTTTAGAGGATCGCAATTCTCTTATATTAGCAGGTGCTGGTAGCGGTAAGACAAAAGTCCTTACTTCAAGAATAGCTTACCTTTGTAGAGAAGGTAGAGCTGATTTCGATAATGTACTAGCTGTTACATTTACCAATAAAGCTGCTAAAGAGATACAGGCTAGAGTTGGCAAAATGCTAGAGGTTTCGCCATTTGGAATGTGGATAGGTACTTTTCACGGTATTGCACACAGGCTTTTACGCAAGCATGCACATGAGTTAGGTTTGGATAAAAATTTCAGAATACTAGACCAAGATGAGCAGGCTCAACTACTAAAACGAGTTATAAAAGAGCTGGAGCTAGATGATAAAAAATACCCGCCCAAAATACTACAGAACTTTATAAATAAACAAAAAGACCAAGCAATTCGTAGTAATAAGTTATCAAGACAATATGATTCAAATTACAATGATATTTATACGGCTTATGAAGAAAAGCTACAGATGGATAGTGTGTTGGATTTTGCAGATTTATTACTTTATTTATACGAGCTATTTAATCTAAACCAACAAGTCAGAGAATATTACCAAGGTTTATTTAAATACATATTGATAGATGAGTTTCAAGATACAAACAGTGTGCAGTACAAATGGTTAAAGTTACTTCTGACAGATAGTAACTATATTATGGCGGTAGGTGATGATGACCAGTCTATCTATGGTTGGCGAGGTGCTGTTGTAGATAATATTCATAGCTTCGTAAAAGATGTAAGTAATGTAGAGATAGTTAAACTAGAGCAAAATTATCGTTCAACGAAGAATATCCTCAATGCGGCAAATTCTGTTATCAAAAATAATGACAATAGAATGTCAAAAGAGCTTTGGTCTGCAGCTGAAGAGGGTGAGAAAGTAGAGGTTTATGCTGCTGTAAATGAGCGGGATGAAGCAAAACATATAATCGATAAAATTCGTAAATCACATGCTGATGGAGCTAGTTATAGTGATATTGCTATTCTTTACAGATCAAACTACCTTTCGCGTGTGCTAGAGGAAAGCTGTATTTATGGGAGTATTCCATACCGTATATATGGTGGTTTTAAATTCTTCGATAGAGCAGAAGTTAAAGATGCTTTGGCGTACTTGCGATTAGCTGTTTCAAAGACGGATAATCTAGCCTTTGAGAGAATTATCAATACTCCGACGCGTGGGCTTGGCACAAAGACTTTAGACACTATCCGTAACTTTGCTCAGATAAACTCATTGTCTCTTTGGGAAGCAACTATTGAAGTTGTCCAACGAGAGCTTTTGACTAAACGCACAGCAGGATTGTTACTGAATTTCATAGCTATCATTGAAGATATTTCCGCTAGGGTAGTTGATTTGAGTTTAGATAATCTACTTGAGATTGTTATAGATAAAAGCGGACTTATTGCTTCTTATGAAGAAAAAAACACAGAAAAAGATCATCAAAAAATAGAGAACTTAAAAGAGCTTATAAGTGCTGCTAAAGATTTTGAGCCACAGATTGAATTGCTAGAAGATAATATTGATATATTACAGGAGTTTTTATCTTTTGCTGTACTTGAAGCTGGCGATATGCAAGCTGATGAGACAATAGATAGTATACAGCTAATGACAATCCACGCTTCAAAAGGATTGGAGTTTAAATATGTGTTTATAGTTGCTGCAGAAGAGGGTGTATTTCCTCCTAGTGCGGTTATTAATTCTGAGCAAGCATTTGATGGTGAACATTCTAAAAAGCTTCAGGAGAAGCTTGCAGAAGAGCGTAGGCTTTTCTATGTTGCCATAACACGAGCGATGAAAGGTTTGACAGTTAGCTTTGCAGAAGTGCGTAATATCTTTGGACGAAGTAGCTTTCAAATGCGATCAAGATTTTTGTCTGAAATTGACAGTGAGCATTTAAGTGAAGTAAAAGCTCTAAGGCAAAACTCTATTGCGAAGCAAAAAACTAAATCAAATTTTGGAACATCACCTTTTGATTTCCTAAAATCAAACTCAAAAGACAATAATTTCAAAAAAGGCGATAGAGTATTTCATAAGATATTTGGTAAAGGGATATTTGTAAAGGCACAAGCTCAAGGTTCAAAAGAGTTTTTCACAGTAGATTTTGGAAGAGATGTTGGGCAGAAGATTTTGCTAGCTGATATTGCTAATTTGGTGAAGACATAAAGTGAACTGTTGAATATATAGCTAAACTGAATGGGTTTTATTCCAATTACATACAGCTTTTATAGCATTCTTGCAATGACTATACTTATGCCTTATTTTTCTCAAAATATTTTTAAAATTAGCCCAAACTTTCTTTATTGGATTTAAGTCAGGAGAATATGCCGGTTAGCTATTTTTGCTTTTGCCTCATCAGATGTTGCTAGTATAAAATACCACGGTTGAGTATTGACACTTGAAGGTGCAAATCTAAGGGTATCATTTTTAAGTGAGTTTAACTTACTTGTAATTATACACTTTCATTTAATTGAGTGCATATAGCTAATCTGAAGGAGATTTATTCAACAAAATTGTATATACTGTTTTCTATTTTATGAGAGCATATAGTCAAGATTTGAGAGATAGAGCTATTTCATTATTTGAATCCGGCTACAAACGTAAA
>JBLFYO010000135.1:0-3089 GCA_047609165.1 Francisella sp. | reverse complement strand
TATTGTAAAAAAACAACTATAAGAATAATTAACCCAACCCAATGATTATCTGAAAAAGCTTTAATGCAGTTTGCTATGCCAAGCTTTTTATAGACATAAAAATTTCTGATAAAAAATACTCCGCTGATACAGATACCTATATAGTACAACGCATTGAAATCACAATAAACTCCTAGTAAAACTAAAAATAGTAAAGCTAAAAAATCAAATGCAAATATATATCCAAAGACTTTTTCTCCAAATGTTACAGCTGATGATTTGATACCTATTTCCAAATCAAACTCTCTATCTGCTAAAGCATAGACTGTATCATAAGCAATAGTCCAGCAAATAGTAGCAATATAGAATATCCAAGCCTCTAAAGGAATGCTGTTTTGCGTAGCTGAAAAAGCCATAAATATACCAAAATTGAAAGCTAACCCAAGTATTAGTTGAGGAATAGCAAAAAATCTTTTGCAAAACGGATATAGTATTGCTAAAAATAACGCTCCGAATGATAACAAAATCGTAAAAATATTTAAAAATAGCACACAAGCAAAAGCACCAAATGTAAGAGCTATACAAAGCACAATAGCATTTTTAACAGAGAGTTTTCCACTTGTAAGTGGGCGCGTATTTGTACGAGCTACATGCTTGTCAAAATCTATATCTGCGATATCGTTTACAATACAACCAACCGTACGCATAAGGATTACACCGATAGTGAAAATGCAAAACAGTTTTATACTGGGTAAACCATGACTAGCTAGTACTAAAGCTGTAAGAGTGGGGTATAAAATTAATAAGATTGGAACGGGACGATGTAGTCGCATCAGCATTATATAGGCTTGGAATTTTTCTTTAGTTAGCATTTGTAGTCTCCGGCATTACTATAAAATATTCAGTTATAAGCATTTTAAGGGAGATATTTTCTTTAAATGAGAAAACTGAGCTACGGGAATAGATATTTTCAATTTCATTATCATCAAATAAATGAGTATCTATAGCGGCTTCTTTTTCAAAGACATCTCTAGACAATTTTCGAATGATAAAATCATTGCGGCTAAATCTATTTTTATCAAAGAGGAAATTGTCGCCAATAGGTTTCGTGCCTAGATCATTTAGCTCTGCTGTGAAAAAAGCATAAGTATTCTGAGGGATAACTGTACGAGCAAACACTAGCTTTTCAGTTGAACTAGAAAGAGTAATTTTGCGAATTAAAGTTTCATCATAGCCGAGTAGTTTTTTTTCAAAAGAAGTTGTAGCTTCAAATTGCTGAGAAAGCTTAACAAGTGTAATATCCCCATATACTTTTGATAGTGAGGTAACTAGTTTTTTAGCATCATCGAGCCAGTATTTTTTTGTACTATCCAGATTTTCAAGATTAGTGCTGTAGTCCATATAATAGATATACCTTAAAGTTAAGGTTTCTTATTTTGCTTTTGATTTGTATAATTATACACTTAAAGCCCATAAATTTAATCAAAAGGATATAAAATGCGTCCAAGCGGTAGAAATAACGATCAACTAAGAAATATCAAAGTAACTCATCAATTTACAAAGCATGCAGAAGGTTCTGTGCTAGTAGAATTCGGCGATACAAAAGTATTATGTACAGCTTCTGTAATTCCAGGTGTACCAAGATTTAAGAAAGATTCTGGTGAAGGTTGGCTAACTGCTGAATATGGTATGCTACCTCGCTCAACTCATACTCGTATGGATCGTGAAGCTGCTCGTGGTAAGCAATCTGGTCGTACTCAAGAGATTCAACGCCTAATCGGCAGAGCATTGCGTGCAAGTATTGATCTTACTGCAATTCCTAATTTTACGATTAGAGTAGATTGTGATGTTATCCAAGCTGATGGCGGTACGCGTACGGCTTCTATCACAGGTGCATCCTTAGCTATAAAAGATGCAGTTGAGTATCTAAAGGCAAATGACAAAATTTCTGCTGATGCTAAGCCAATAATTGCACAAGTAGCAGCTATATCAGTTGGCATGTATAAAGGTGAACCAGTACTTGATCTTGATTACGATGAAGATTCAAATGCAGAGACAGACATGAATGTGGTTATGAATTCAACTGGTGGCATGATTGAGATTCAAGGAACTGCAGAGGGCAAAGACTTCTCAGAAGAAGAGTTTGCCAAGATGCTAGGTCTTGCTAAAAAAGGTATCAAAGAAATATTTCAAGCAATATTCTAAAAAAATAAAACAGTAAATTAAAAAAAAATAAGACTTCTAAATACGATATTTTCTGGACTTTTATTTTTTTGCTACTTGCATTTATTTTACAAGTAGCTATCACCTCTAGACTTTCGTATGTAATAACGAATGTAAGTATACTTGCAGACTTTTTATCATTTACGCAAATACTGATGATAATCTCTGTTTATACTTCTCTTGGGTATGATTTATCGGTAGATAAGTATGTGAAATGGTTTATTCAAAGGCAAAAATTTAACACGCTCAATAGCTATATAAATCTTTATGTAAATATAATTTTCAAGACTACTATTTTAGTGCTAATTATTATGCTTTAATCAAAACATTTCCTTGGCTATATCATCATCTTAATGGTATGAATTTCTTTTACTGTAATTTTGTGTTTATCGGAATTATAGTGGTAATTGTGAATGTAATCTACTTTACAGGTAGAGTGATTCGTTGTTATATAGGATCTAAATACTATGTGTTGATTGCTCAATTCTTGCCATTTTTTTTATATATATTGGCTTACTTTGTGTAGGTGGAGTGCTATATAAGTCTAACTTGTATCTCTTGGCTTTTATATATATCTTTAGCTTTTCTTTGGTTGCGATTATAGCCTTAATTACTATGCAAAAGATTAATAAAAAGAAGATGATAATCAGATTAGAGCCTTTTAATTTTAAGATAAATAATTTTGTGAGAACAGGGTTCGCGTTTACAAAGTCAGATATGTCAGCATATATAAGATATTTTATAATCCCTATAGCTAATATTATAGTTAACCCGAAAGAGTTTTCATTGAATTCCATGCGGCTGTAACAGCTTCTTTGAAACTGGTGTATAAATGTCTAATGCGCCTCAACTTGTTTTTGAAATTAGCCCAAACTTTTTCTATAGGA
>JBLFYO010000134.1:0-3122 GCA_047609165.1 Francisella sp. | reverse complement strand
GGTATAGAATTAAACCTGATATTTTTAATGAAACGCCGGATATGTTTAAGGCTAAAGCTTATAAAATTATTGGGACAACCTCCCCAAACTAGACAATTAGGTAATATGATATTTATTTCATCCTTGTTACCTGCAGCTATATGAGTTCTAAATTTATTACTTTTTTCATCTGTAAATGAAAAGTACCCTGTTAGCTTAGATCAGCCATTAAGTCTAATAGTATCTTTATAAAAAGAAGTTAGTTAGCCAGGTAAGCTAAATATTGAAGTGCACTTACCTTCCGACCTATAATTAACGTCAAACTTTTGATCTTCTAGGTTCTATATTAGAGGAAGTGGGTATTCATCGTTACTATTACTCTTATTTATTAATGCAAAGCAAGTATTAGGTATAATAAGTAAAATCATTGCTGATATATATATTCATTTATATAATTTGATGTTTTTTATTTGCTAGTTTCTAGCATAAAATTACAGAGAAATAGTATTTAAAAAAGCAATAACACAAAAGTAACCAAAATATTATTGATTTCTAAATTAGTTTTTGCTAATATTGATTTATTGAAGAGATAGAGACTTGTAAATATGGATCTAATGCAAATGAAAGGTAATGCAAAACAAGCATCATCTTTACTAAAAGCAATATCACATGAATCTAGGCTTTTGATATTGTGTTTGCTCTTGAGAAAAGAAATGTCCGTAGGCGAATTAGCGGAGTTTTCTGATTTGAGTCAATCTGCATTTTCACAACATTTGTCTGTTTTGAGGAAAGAAGGGCTGGTACAGACAAGAAAAGAATCTCAAACTGTCTACTATAGTATAAAAGACCCAGCAGTAAAGAAAATATTGGAAGTGTTATATAATATTTATTGTGAGTAAAAAATTTCCAATAAATATTAGAAAAATCTAAATTAGCAAAAAAAGAAGGGGAGCAAGATGAAAGAAGTAAAAAATATATCAGTAAAGGAGTTTCTTGATTTACAAAAGAAAGAGAAAGTAAAACTAATCGATATTAGAAGTCCACAAGAGCATAGTAGAGAGTGTATAGATTGTGCTGAGAATATTTTAGTTGATGATATTTATGATGCGGATATTAAATCTGATGAAGTTGTGGTGCTTCATTGTCAATCTGGAAACAGAACAAATCAAGCTGCGGGTAAAGTGGCTGGACTAAATGCTAAAAATATTTATCTACTTGATGGTGGTATCACAGCATGGAAACAACATAAGCAACCAACAGTTAAAAACACAAAAGAGCCTTTGACAATCATGCGTCAGGTGCAAATAATAGTTGGTTTTATGGTACTTTTAGGTATAGTGCTTTCATTTACAGTATCACAATATTTTGTGATACTAAGCGG
This sequence comes from Francisella sp., assembly GCA_047609165.1. Classification (GTDB taxonomy): domain Bacteria; phylum Pseudomonadota; class Gammaproteobacteria; order Francisellales; family Francisellaceae; genus Francisella. The sequence continues at coordinate 1,762 of JBLFYO010000134.1, read as the reverse complement.
TTTCTTTGGAGCAGGTCTTTTATTTGCGGGTTTATCAGGAACTTGTGGATTGGCAATATTTTTAGAGTTTTTGCCGTATAATAAAAGAAAATAGAGAGAAGATAAACTAAGGAGAATATTATGGTTTTAAGACAATTATTTGATCAAGATACTTGGACATATACTTACCTGATAGCTTCAGGTGTGGGTAGAGAAGCGATTATTATAGACCCAGTTGATACGCAAATAGCGAAGTATCACAAGCTACTAAATGAGCTAGATATAAAACTAGTAGCTGCTATTGATACTCATGTGCATGCTGATCATATTACAGCGATTGGACAACTAAGAAATGATACTAATTGCAACTCAGTGATGGGGGCTCATACTAAAGCTGAATGTGTTTCAATTAAAATCAAAGAAGATGAGATAATAGATTTTGATGGAATGAAGTTAAAGGCTATTTATACTCCTGGACATACTGATGATTCGTACAGTTTTATTTTAGGAAATAAACTTTTCACAGGTGATACTCTTTTCATTCGTGGGACAGGCAGAACGGACTTTCAGCATGGCGATTCATTTGCACAATATGATAGTATTACAAATAAATTATTTAAGTTACCAGAAGAGACTATAGTTTTACCTGGGCATGATTATAATGGAGCTACGACAAGTACTGTTGGCGAAGAAAAGAGGTTTAATCCAAGACTTCAAGTAAAAAATGCTCAAGAATATGCTGAGCTTATGGCTAATTTAAACCTACCTAATCCTAAGTATATCGATATAGCAGTACCAGCTAACTTAAAGTGTGGTTTGGTAAAATAAGATGACATTAATAATTTTTGGACTTATCTGCGGAATAGCACTTGGCTTAACTGGTGGAGGAGGCTCAATACTTGGAGTACCTTTGCTTATTTATGGTGTTGGACTAGATTTTCATAGCGCTGTAACTATCTCATTGTTAGTAGTTGGGTTTACAGCTATTTTTGGTATAGCGATGAATTTCAAAAATCAAAATATAAATTTTGTGGATGCTAGTGTGATGATTGTTACTGGTGTTATATTTGCTCCTATTGGTAGTTATATATCGCAATCAATAGCTGATAAGACTCTAATGCTTAGTTTCTCAATACTTATGATAGTTATAGGTCTTTGGAGTTTGATAAAATCAAGGTTTATGTCAACTTCTCAGGTATCCAAAGATGATAGTGTCAATTTCAAATATATAGTATCGCTATTAATCGGTGGTGGTGCAGTTGGTACGCTCACAGGATTCTTTGGAGTAGGTGGAGGTTTTCTGATTGTACCGGCATTAGTATTTATAACTGCTATGCCAATTAAAAGAGCAATCAATACATCGTTGTTAGTAATATTTGTTGTATCAATATCAGGCTTTATTTCGCACTATGATTCGACAAGTATGGATTGGTATGTTGCAAGCTTATTTATCATTGGTGGTATGGTTGGAATGTTTGCGGCTAATAAACTAAAAGCGAAGCTAAATGATAAAATTTTGCAACTAATATTCTCTATTATGTTGGTAATTTTAGGAATCTCTATTTATTTCGTAAATAAATAAACGCAATTAATTTTCCAATTCAGTTAATAAAATATAGATTTAACTGTCTAGTTTGGGGAGGTTGTCCCAATAATTTTATAAGCTTTAGCCTTAAACATATCCGGCGTTTCATTAAAAATATCAGGTTTAATTCTATACCATTCTACGGCAGCGTCAAATGGTGTTTTCACTTGTAGTTCTTTTTTAAGGCTAGAATGCCTT
>JBLFYO010000133.1:0-3143 GCA_047609165.1 Francisella sp. | reverse complement strand
TCAAATGCTAGTTAAACAGCTTATTTATAAAATAAAATTAAAAAAAACCAACCTTTAGAATTTGTTTTTCCCATACAATAAGCCACTTAAAAATATGAAATTTAGCCTACTAAAATCTCAGTAAAGGCAAGTAGAGAGACCTGTATTTTAAAGTGCTTTATGTATATAATCTAACAATTAAGAAAATTTACATATTCCCCATGGATACAATTTCAGCTTTACTACATATTATTTTACACCTTGATCAATTCATTAGTACATACATCAATATACTAGGCGACTGGACATATTTATTGCTATTTGCCGTTATCTTCTGTGAAACAGGTTTGGTAATCACTCCTTTCTTGCCAGGAGATTCTCTACTTTTTGCCATCGGTCTTACAGGTGCAGCAACTACGCTAAATATTCACATCGTAGCACCTATATTAGTATTAGCTGCCGTATGTGGTGACTCATGCAACTACTTCTTAGGTAGAATGATCGGTAAGAGAATATTTAAAGATGATGCTCGTATCCTAAAAACTGCTCACTTAGAAAAAGCTGAAAATTTTTTTAATAAGTACGGTGCTGCAGCAATTATACTAGCTCGCTTTACACCTATAGTCCGTACATTTATGCCATTTAGTGCTGGTATGGCTCGTATGCACTACCCTAAATTTGTGACTATGGGCATAATCGGTGCATTTATTTGGGTTTACTCTATAATTTACTTAGCATTTTTATTTAGCGACAATGATTTTGTTAGAAAATACTTCGGTGTATTTATAATTTTGATTATTATAATTTCTTTGATTCCAGCTGTAGTATCAGTAATAAAAGCTCTAAAAAATAAGGTTTTAACTAAAAACACCTTTATTTGAAAAATCACACTAACTCTTTAAATTTAAATAATCTACCAGAAGCTTGCGACTTTTTAGCTCTTTACCCGCAAGCAGATAATCAACATTGACTCTAACAACACGAGATATCACCTTTAAATCATCATTACCCCAACTTGATATTGGTTGATTTATCTTTAGCAAATACTTACCTTTTATAGTGCTAACCATCTGACTGGCACTTAGCTTAAATCCTCCCGCAACTATATGATAATCACCTTCTAAAACAATATCTTGCTCAAGAGTATCTTGACTAACATAAATCCCATGCCCCATACTTTCTAGTAGCTCAAGCTCAAACATTCTCAGCAAATATTTATAATTTTCATCATCGATATTTTGTAGAATAAAATCATACTTGCGAAAGAGTGCAATCTCTTCATGCGAATAACTCAAAAGCAAATATATCAGCTCATTAATATACTGAAGTGACAATAGATTTATATACGATTTCTTGTAAAATGATTCTCCGAACTCGACATTAGAAACTCTACTTAAACCATCTTTCTTGGCTAGACTCAAATCACCTCTTAATTTAACCAATGGCTGATATAGATTTGCTTGTTTCTTATTAACTCTAAGAATAGCTGAGAGCTTACCATGATCACTAGTAAATATTGATACTAACAAAGAGCTTTCTTGATATTTGCGTTGATGTAGGATATAAAAATCAACTATTTCAGCTTTCATTTATCATCTCTATTAATTCAAGAATTTGTACAGCGTTACGAAATTTTATTTCAGGCAGATCAAAAGCTTCTACTAAACTCTCTAGTGTTACATCTTTTAAATTTTCATTATTAGCTAGTATAAGTTGTAACCATTTTGTCATTGCAACAATATAGCCATCTCCTTGCACCCTATAAGAAACAGCCGTATCACTCACATAAATTTCTACAGTAGAAAAATTATCTCTGATACTATATCTTTTTTGATTCTCAAAGATTTCTGCATCTTGCATACTGACTTTTGATAACATCTTTTTTGTAAGCTGATTATACATAACCACCCTCCTTGCTCGGAGATATAGCTCTTAGCAATCCAATCTTCTCTTTTAGAAGCTTTGTAACTATCAAAACCTCTTGTTCTGTAGTCATAAGTCCAAATGAAATCCTAATAGTACTATCAGCTTCATCAGCACTTAGACCGATTGCACCCAATACATGTGATGGCTCAACAGCCTGTGAATTACACGCAGATCCCATAGATAGACAAACACCATCAAGCATTGCCAAAAGTGCCTCACCTTTTACACCTTTAAAAGTAATATTCAAAATTCCTGGATAGCTATTTTTTAAATCTGTATTAAGCTGACATTCACCTTCAAGCCTGTCCCAAACTTGATTTGGGATCCAAGGGGTGGATTGCGTAACAAAACGGGGTAGTACTTTACACGGAACAATTCTGTCATCGTCTAAATCTTGTCTACTTCCTTTTTTTCCGTCATTCTGAACTTGTTTCAGGATCTCACTACTATATAACTCACTCAAAAACAAATTACGCATAGCTAACACATGCCGATAATTTTGCTCTTTTTTTGCAAACATTTCTTTACAAGCTGTAACTAAGGCAGATATCTGATAATTAGCCAAAGTCCCTGCACGTAGATTAAACTCCTGTACACCACCATGAATTTGCTTATGCAACTTTACTCTTGGAGATTTGGATCGTACGAAAAGAAATCCCACACCTTTAGGTGCATAAATCTTATGCCCAGACATTGATAACAAATCAATCCCCATACCCTTGATATCCAAATCTATCTTTCCATAAGCTTGTGCAGCATCGACATGAAAGATTATCTTATTCTTTTTAGCCAACTGTCCTATCTCATACAGGTCATTAACAGTACCAAGCTCATTATTTACAGCCATCAAACTTATAAGTATAGTTTTATCTGTTATAGCTTGCTCAAGCTCTTTAGTGCTAATTTTACCGAAGTTATCTACATCAAGATAACTAACTTCAAAACCCTCACCCTCAAGATGTTTACACACATCTAGCACGGCCTTATGCTCAGCTTTTGAAGTAATTATATGATTGCCTTTTTGCTTATAAGCAAATGCTAAGCCTTTAATAGCAAGATTATTGGATTCTGTTGCACCAGAGGTAAATATTATCTCCCTAGGAAACACATTCATAGTCTCAGCGATATCTTTGCGTGCAAGCTCAATTTTATGACTAACAATCTCAGCCTGCTCATAAGTCGAAGACCCAGAGTTAAAAAAATCATTTTGATTGCTTATAGTCTCAACAAGAGTACTT
>JBLFYO010000132.1:0-3200 GCA_047609165.1 Francisella sp. | reverse complement strand
CGCTCCATATTTTCTTTGATTTCTCCTTCAAAGCTATCTACACCACCTTTTACTCCAAATTTTTTAACGAATTCTTCGTCAATAGCTGGTAGCTCAGGAGCTTGAATTTTCTTAACTGTGATATCAAACGAAGCTTCTTTACCTGCAAGCTCTTCATTTTGGTACTGCGCAGGGAAAGTAACTGTGATAGCTTTCTCTTCGCCATTTTTCATACCTACGATACCATCTTCAAAACCTGGAATCATTTGACCCGAACCGATTGTAACTTCTGAATCATTGGCAGTGCCACCTTCAAAGACTTCACCATCTTTTTTACCAATAAAATCAATCGTTACTTTATCATCTTTCTCTACAGCTCTATCAACCTCTGCAAATGTAGCCATTTGCTTTCTTAGGTTTGCAATCATTTGCTTAACTTCTTTATCGCCAAGCTCAACTACTGGTTTTTGTACTTCGATTTTGTCGAAACCTGTTACTTCAAATTCAGGGAAAAGCTCACAATTGACTACAAATTTAAGTGGTTCGCCCTCTTTATTTTCTTTAAGGTCGACTTCAATTCCTGCAACTGCTAATTTTTCATCTTGAATAGCTTTTGTGTACTTATGTGGGACTAGGTCGGAAATAACATCCATACGGATTTGCTCACCGTACTTTTTCTTAATCATGCTCGCAGGCACTTTACCTGGTCTAAAACCGTCCATCTTCATAGTTTTTGCAACTTTATTTACTTCCGCAGTTACAGCAGAATCAATTTCATTTGCTGGCACTTCAATAAGTAATGAACAATGTATACCTTCTTTCTTTTCAACAGTTACTTGCATGGTTTTTTCCTATTTTTATTATTTAACGAATTACTGTAGCAAATTTTAACTATCATCACCTAGATTGTCTATATTTTTATTCATATAAATGTATGACAAGATATAGTATTTACTGTAAAATCTAAATTTTTTTCAAAATTCACAAACATTCTCATGGTTACTATAGTTATAAGCCTATGTTTATTAATAACTCCGTTTACTATTGCTTTTTTACATTCAAACATTATCTACGGTAAACACAACCCAAATATCTACGCTAATTACTTTATAGCTGCAAACATAAGCTTACTAATGCTACTTAACAGTTATGCTTATTTGATAGATGGTGATTACATTAGTAAATTTCAAGGATGGATTTATACTCCTGCAGTCTTTCAACTTGGTTTGTATCAGCTTGCACTATTTTTATTCTCTATAATAGCCTTATTTAAAGGCTCACAGTTCAAGGCTGGATGTTTATTATTTTTCAGCATTCATATGGTTTTAAATATTTTATCGCTATTTACAGGTAATTATAATGAGATTGTAAATGCCGTGATAGTCATTAATATTTTGACTGCGGTGATTTCTTTTGGATTGTATAAGGTTTTGAGTAGAAATAATACTCAATAAGTTTCATTGTAAAGGTAGATTTTATATCTGCCCCTACTAAATTAAATAGAATCTTTTTTTTAAAAAAGCCCCAACTCAAGCTTAGCCTCTTCAGTCATAAGCTCAGCATTCCAAGGTGGATCAAATACCATCACCACATCAACTTTGTCGACATTTGGTAGCATTGCGACACGCTTCTCAACATCATTCATAAGTACTGGACCCATACCACAGCCTGGTGCTGTAAGTGTCATATCTACGATAATATGAAAATTACCATTCTCAAGCTTTCTAGTAACTACATTATATATAAGCCCAAGATCAACAATATTTACAGGTATTTCAGGATCATAAACCGTCTTCATCTGATCCCAAACCGCATCCATATTTACAGGGTCGCCTGCTTTTATATTATAATCATCGACTGGATAGCGAACTACTTTTTTACCAATAGCATCGGCATCCTTACCATCTAAGTGAAGCAGATTACCATTAACATTTACAGTAAAGCTACCCCCCTTATCTTGCGTGACTAGTACTTCTTGACCTGGCATTAGCTCTACTTCATTTCCAAACGGGACTGCTACGGCACTTACCTGTCTTCTAATTATTGTAATATCTGTTGTTTTCATTATATATTTTTCCTAAACTGTAAAACTCTCACCACAGCCACAACGAGCTGATTCATGCGGATTTGAATACTCTAACTTATATAGACCAAACTCATGTTTAACATAATCAATCTTTACGCCACTTAAAAAATCCATAGCTTTGTTTGATACAAAAAATCTCAAACTATGTTGAGTAATTTCTGTTATATCACTAGGGACTGTAGCTACAAAATCTATATCGTACGCCAAACCAGAACAACCCATCATCTTTGTGCCGATAAAAATACCTGCACATTCACCATACTTTTCTATGTGTTTTTTAAAATGCTTTGCAGCAGCCTCTGTCACTTCCAATATACCATCATTAGGATTAAATACTTCAACCATTGTGAACCTCTTTTTTATTTTAACTGAGTGATAACTCTATTGAGTGCTTTTATAAACGAATCTATCTCTTCAAAGGTATTATACATACCAAAAGACATTCTCACCGTTGCATTTATACCAAATCTATACAAAAGTGGATGAGCACAATGCTTACCCGTACGTACGCACATTCCTTTTATTGCCAAAAGCTCGCCAATATCGCCAGCATTACAACCATTGACTATAAATGTAATAACTCCAGCCTTACGCTTCGCTTCGCCAATTATATGTAGACCGTCTATCTTTTTAAGTTCTGCGGTAGCGTATTTCAACAACTTCTGCTCGTAATTTTCGATATTATCCATACCGATAGAATTTACATACTCAATTGCCCTTCCAAATCCTATAGCACCGACTATATCAGGCGTACCTGCTTCAAACTTATACGGTGGTTTTGCAAATGTAGTTTTAGCGATAGTAACATCTTCTACCATATCACCACCATAATTATACGGAGACAATTTATCTAGCAAATTGTATTTACCGTATAGCACACCGACACCTGTTGGACCATAAAGCTTATGACTTGAAAATACAAAAAAATCACAATCTAAATCCTGCACATCAACTTTAGAATGTATGACTGCTTGAGCACCATCTACTAGCACGATAATCTCAGAATTAATTGCTTTTACTTTTTTGATAATTTTTTTAATTGGATTGATAGTACCAAGTACATTTGAGCAAAGCGTAATAGCTAAAACTTTTGTTTTTTGTGTAATCAAACTAAGTAAATTATCAACATCAAGCT
>JBLFYO010000131.1:0-3218 GCA_047609165.1 Francisella sp. | reverse complement strand
CTAAGGGTACAGATTTTGATGATGATCTTGCTAAATATGTAGATTTAATAAATAATAGACCTAGAAAACGATTGAATTGGCTAAGCCCTAATCAAGTTTTTGATAGGGAATTAAATTCTGTTGCACTATGAACTAGAATCTAGGAGAGAACTTATAGAACCCTCAAAAGAGAAATATCTAGGTGTGCTCCAAATAATTACCTAGCATCTGTAGCTTTACCAAGAATGTTGTAGTATCTGCTTAGGTAGACATCTTCCACAGCAAAGCTACTGCACCCACGCATTTTGTGATTATCAGTGGTTCTTCAACCTCTTCTGTCTTGCACGAACTAAGTACCAAAGCCGAGGATACCATCACCAAACCCAATAAAAACAAGGCTTACAACAGGCTAAGCCAACTTATTTTTATTGGAATAGTGATTAGACTTGTCCCACAATGGCACAATTAATTTATTGTAGGGATTTATGCCTTATGCCTTATGCCTTATGCCTTATGCCTTATGTCAACTCACCTAAGAAAATATCGTAAAACCAGAAATAGACAATTATATCGATCGGCACCTACAATTTTCAGTAAAATCACTTTATTTATTTTGTGGGAATGATAAGCTTTTATTAGATTAGGAAAATCAAATACGATTATGGATTTGTTGAATTATGCAGGTGTAGGGGAAGTAACGATAAAATCGTTAGCTAAGTACAGTGTGCGGGAAGCTGTTGATTTACTTACGGTATTCCCAAAAGCTTACAAAGATACTCGCAACACTACTCCTATTGCAAATCTTCAGATAGGTTGTACATCTTTAATAGAAGGTCGAGTTAGTAATGTCACACATAAACAGTTTGGTAAGAAATTTCTTCGTTTTGTAGTAACTGATGATACTGGTAGTTGCACTATAGTAATGTTTCGATTTTACCCTAATCAAATTGGAATGCTAGAAAATGCAGAATATGTGCGTTGCTATGGCAAAGTTGATTTGTCACAACACACACAAATGGTGCATCCTGAGTGGTCAGTGGTTAAAGATGGTAAATCTACTATTGAACAAAAAATATCGGCAGTTTATCGGCTAAATCGTGTCCCAGATAGAGTCGTTTCAAATATTGTCTTACAAGTACTTCAAAGTAAGCAAGTTGAAAATTTATTACCTTCGCAATATCTCAAAAAATATGGTGTATTAAGTTTTACTGATGCTTTGTATATAATCCATGCTTTGGCTAATACCCTTGAAGAAAAATACCTTTTAAAAGCGAGGTATTCTATAAAGTTTGAGGAGATGGTTGCTTATAAATTAGCAGAAGAGAGTGTCAAAAATGATAGTACTAAAACTAGCTCGCCTTGCTTAAAAGTAGATGATAGTGATTTACATATTTTCAAAAAGAAGTTTCCTTATAAGCTTACAGCGGCACAGGATAGAACTATAGCTGAAATTTTGGCTGATATAAAAAGTCTTGATACCATGATACGACTTTTGCAAGGTGATGTGGGTGCTGGTAAAACTATAGTTGCAACGATGGCCTTATATGCTTGTGTAACATCTGGCTATCAGGCAGCGATTATGGCACCAACCGAGATTTTGTCAGAGCAGCATCTTGGGTTTTTGACAGAGTTTTTTGCAGAAACAGATATCGAGGTTGTACCACTTTTAGGTAAGCTTACAGCAAAGCAAACACGAGCTAGTTTAGAGAAAATAAAGTCAGTCAGAAATTGTATAGTAGTTGGTACACATGCGATATTTCAAGAACGAGTAGAGTACAATAATCTTGGCTTAGTTGTTGTCGATGAGCAACATCGTTTTGGTGTAGAGCAACGCTTGGCTTTGATGCAAAAAGGCACGGGTAGTGATTTTCAGTCTCCGCATCAGCTTATAATATCTGCAACACCAATTCCTAGAACTCTAGCGATGACTTTGTATGGAAACTTAAAGCTTTCTATACTTGATGAGCTACCGCCAAACCGTAAGCCGATAACTACAACTATTCTAAATAGAGCAAAAAAACTCAATCTAGTAGCTAAACTTAAGCAAGCTATCGAAAATAAAGAGCAAATTTATTGGGTGTGCCCGTTGGTTGAGGAGTCAGAGGATTTAGATTCGTTGCAAGATGTAAAATCGTTGCACCAGGAATTATCAGAAGAACTAGGGGCTGAAAAGGTCGGTCTTGTCTATGGCGGCATGAAGTCTAAAGAGAAAATCCAGGTGATGACAGACTTCAAGGCAGGAAAATATGATATCTTAGTCGCTACGACTGTAATTGAAGTTGGAGTAGATGTGCCAAATGCGAGTATTATAATTATAGATAATGCTGAGAGGCTGGGTATTTCACAGCTTCATCAATTGCGTGGTAGAGTGGGACGAGGTTCAAAGGAGAGTTATTGTATATTGCTATATAGTGATAAGATTAGTGAAGTAGGTAAAAAGAGATTGTCGCTAATACGAGAATCACAAGATGGATTTTATCTTGCTGAAAAAGACTTGGAAATTCGCGGTGCAGGTGATGTATTAGGTAAAGAACAGTCAGGATTATCTAGTTTCGCAACTTTTGATATAAATGAGTATTATGAAAGTTTTGAAAAAGTGGCGGAATTAGCACAAGATATACGAGTTAATTATCCGCAAATAGCTGATAAGCTCATTAAAAAATGGTTTGATAAAAATATAAATTATGTGGATGTTTAGGTTATGATTTTAGAAAGTGTATTGGCAGTTATTATTGCTTTGTTGGTTACACTAGTATTGACTAGATTTCTTTATCAGTTTAGCTTAAAAAGAGGGCTTTTACAAACCCGAAAAGATTATGTTATAAATGCTGTAATTATGGCATTTGTATTTTTCTGTGTGAGTAGTTTAGTTTATGTCATTTTGTTATGTACACAAACCATCTGAAAGCATCAGTTGCTAAACTATCAATAAAGACAAATGTAGAAATCGATGTTTTTAGGTGATTTGTGCATAAATTAAAGTATTATAATAAAACATTTTTTCTTAGAATATTAGTCTTAGGCACATTAAACACGCAATTGACCAATTTCTCCACAACCATCTTGTTTCATAAGATACTCAATAGGGCTTAACCACCCAAGTACTTTTCTGGGTCTATTATTAAGCTTACTTTCAACAGTTTTGATTAAGTGATAGTCAACCTCATCAATAAATGTTCCTTTGGGAATAAACCTTCTAATTAAACCATTTAGTTGCTCAATGCTACCTCTTTGGTAAG
>JBLFYO010000130.1:0-3274 GCA_047609165.1 Francisella sp. | reverse complement strand
CCATATTTTTCAAAAAATGGTTTTGCTGTAATACTAACATGAGAATATAATCTAACAACTTGATTTTTATCACTTTCATATATTAGATATTGCATTAGTGTTTTACCAATACCTTGACCTAAATATTTATGGTGACAAAAAAAATGATCTATATAACCATCTTTTTGAACATCTGCAAAACCAACTAACTGACCATCTATTTCAGCCACATATGGATTCATCTCTCTAATTCGCTTAGACCATTTATCTTCATCATATCCATCAGATGCCCATACTTTTATTTGCTCTTTAGAATAATCTCTAATATTTACATTTCTGATTGTATCATTTTTTATTTGCCATAGAGAAAATTCATCTCCATGTTGAAATCTTCGAATTTTTATTATTTCATTAGAATTACTCAATTAAATCTCCCAATACAAGATACACTACAATTGCCGAACAAAAAGACATCGCACAAGCATAACTAAATGAACTATCCCTAAACAACATATTTCTTGCTTTAAAATAATTTATCATGCTTTCTACCTACACCGCAAAAAGAAATTTTCAACTATTTTCATTTGTCTTAGTAGGTGGTTCATCTCACTTATACTTTATTACTTCTCTCTAAACTACTTATGCCCTTAAATGCTGGCCATAATGTACATAATGCTAATATAGCTAAAACATAAAACCATCTATTACTAGGCAAAGGATGAATGTAGTCAATTATAAAAAACAAAGCATACACAAGTATTACTACTAGCCCTGATAAACCGTATGCAACCCCTTGAATCTTACCTTGCAAACCTATTGGTGTATTTTTTTGAGCTATAGTAACAACTATAACCCATGATGATATGAATACCCCTGCGATCAAATAATATAAAATCGCCATAGATACACTTTGGTTTAATGCTAAAAGGAGATATGCGATGGCAGATATACTTATTGAAAGAACTAAAGTTAGGTTTGTGGAAACTTTTTCTACCATATATGGCAGTAAAATATTTCCAATAATAAAACCAATAGAAAAAGCTACTTCAATCATGCCAAATTCTAATGATGATGCTCCTAATATATTTTTTGCGTAAGGAGATATGAATATTGGTGCGATCATATATAGGCATGTCATTCCTATTTGAGCTAAATAACACCAATATAATGCAGTATTTTTATTAAGATAACTTACTACTTCTTTCCAATTATCTAAGAAGCTACCTTGATTATTCTCTATAAGTCTACCAGGTCTAATCTTGAAACTACAAAATGTGGCTAATATACTACCAATTAACATTATAAACATGATTTGATGCATATCTAAGCAGGCAATTAAAATTCCTCCTAAAGACATTCCAAAAACCATACCAAACTCAAACAATCCATCCATAGTGCTATTTGCGTATAGTAAAACATCATCATTTGGGAATAATTCTCTCGACATTATCATCATAGCAGGCATAAAAAATGCCAATATAATACCCCACAAGCCTGTAAACAAATATATCGATAACAGAGAATCCATACTCCCAAAGAATACAAATACTAACAACAAGATTGTTCTAGATATATTAACTAATATTATTATTAGTCTCCTTGAAATACGATCTGCAAAATACCCCGTAATAGGAGATAGTACAGCGCCTGAAGTCCACCAAGTAAGCATGAAAATGATTATCACTTCTATATTATTTTTTAGAGACAGTAAATGCCAACTAATAGATACATAGGCAACACCAATAACAATAGCATTTAAAAAAGACATCGCACAAGCATAGCTAAAGGATTTATTTATAAATAACCTACTTCTTTCTTTAAAATAACTGATCATGCTTCTACCTACCCCGCAAAAAGAAATTATCCAACTGTGAGTTAGTCAATTTCACCCAAGTCGGTCTACCATGATTGCATTGCCCTGAGTTTTCAACTGTCTCCATTTGTCTTAGTAAATGGTTCATCTCTGGAAGAGTGAGCTTATCATTTGCTCGAACGGCTGCATGGCAAGACACCGTTGCCAGAATATGATTGAGATAAAACTCAACACTTTTAGTCTTACCAGAAGTACTAAGCTCAGTAGCCACATTTGAGATAAGATCTTTAATATCTCTATCTTTTACATAATTTGGCGTTGAGCGAACAAGTACAGCATCATCTGCAACTATAGATATATCAAACCCAAGTTTTTCAAACACTTCTAAATTTTCATCTATAACTGCGACTTGATTTATAGCCAGCTGACAAGTCATTGGCATAAGAAGATTTTGCTTAAATTTATCTACATCCGCATGCCAAGTCGTTTTCATCTCTTCATAGAGTATTCGTTCATGAGCTGCGTGCATATCTACAAGCACAACTCCACCTTCAATTTGAGAAAGTATATATATCCCATGAATTTGACAAATAGCTTGTCCTAGACCTGAATTTTCTTGAGCTATATTTGTTTGACTTACTGAAGACTTAAAATCTTGTGATTGATTAATTGATGAAAAGTTAAGCTCTCGTTTATTTTCAAAATCTTGGGTTTGAGCTTTAACTTCAATATCAAGACTCATATTACCTATATTTAGCGGATTGTTATTTGCCTGCGAAATATCTTCTGAACTTATAGAATGATCATCATCTGCTTGAATATCTGCACTTGTAGTTATAGTCTTCTTGACCTTGCTATACAAAAAGTCATAGATAAATCGTTGATTCCTAAAGCGAACTTCACTTTTAGCTGGATGAACATTTACATCAACTTCACGATGATCCATATCTAAATACAATAAAAATGCAGAATAACGATTACCAAACATCACATCTTTATATGCACTTTTTACCGCGTGATTGACAATCTTATCCTTAATGATTCGACCATTTATATAAAAACTCTGCATATCTGCTCTAGCACGATTGTATCTTGGACTAGCTACCCAACCCCATAAATGGGCATCACCAACATTTTCATCGACATAAATAGCATTTTCAATAAATTCACGACTATATAAATCAAGTACACGATTGTATTTTAACTGACCATCATTTGCAGCAAATAAGCTTTTGATTTCTTTACCGTTGTGAATAACTTTAAAAGCAATATTGAAATAGCAAAGCATATACTTTTTAAGTAGCTCAAATATATGTAAAAACTCAGTATTATCTTTTTTTAAGAATTTGCGTCGTGCAGGAGTATTGTAAAAAAGCTCGCCAACCTCGATAGTCGTACCTGTCACATGAGCAGCTGGTATAACATCATTTGAGATGTTATTTATCTGCCAAGCTTCATCTGAACTTATATGCTTTGAGATTA
>JBLFYO010000129.1:0-3330 GCA_047609165.1 Francisella sp. | reverse complement strand
AATAGAAAAAGTTTGGGCTAATTTTAAAAATATTTTAAGAAGAATAAGGCACAAATATAGTGATTTTAAAGATGCTATAAAAGCGGCATGGAATTGGAATAAAACTCTTTCAGATTAGCTATAAGCCAAGTGCAAATCTTATCTATGATGGTTTTTTAGGTTCTGGAAAAAATATTGCGACATGGTCACTACAAACAAGTTATACAGCTACTGTATATGGGAAAAGACTAATTCCTTATGTTGATTATTTTCATATTAGGCAAGATTCCAAAAATTACTCTTATCAATATGGTGCTGGAGCAAGATGGAATGCTTTTTGGCTCATGGTTAGGACTTATAAATTCTCGTAGCACACATTTAAATGAACGACAAAACTATCTTTCTTTGAACTATACATTATATTTATAGCCAGTAGTTGGTATAATTCTATAAAGTTAAAAATTTAAGTTTTATCATGTCACGACAAATATTTTTAGATACAGAAACTACAGGTTTTGATTTCAAGATTGGTAATAGGATAGTTGAATTTGGTGCAGTAGAAGTTATAGATAGAAGGCTTACGGGTAACAATCTACATTTTTATTGTAATCCTAACTATGAAGTAGAGCCTGGTGCGTTGAATGTGCATGGTCTTAGCAATGAATTTCTCTCAGATAAGCCTCTTTTTGCAGAAAGAGTTGAGCAGATGATGGAGTATCTCAAAGATGCTGAAGTTATCATTCATAATGCACCTTTTGATGTACCGTTTCTAAATAATGAGCTTAAACTCTCAAAAAACAAAAACTATACAACAATAGAATATAATGTAGCTAATATCATAGACAGTTTAGCAGTTGCTCGTAAAAAGCACCCAATGCAAAAGAATAATCTTGATGCGCTGTGTAAAAGATATTTTATTCGTAATGATCATCGTAAATTTCACGGAGCATTACTTGATAGTGAGCTTTTAGCTGATATGTATTTAGCTATGACAGGTGGACAGACAAATCTGTCACTCAATGCAGACAAAGCTAGTAGTAAGAATAAAATTGAAATAGATACAAGTAGTTTAAATCTGCGTAAGGTAGAGGTTACAAATATAACTGCACATGATAACTACTTAAAAGATATACTTAAATTGACAGATACAACATGGTAAAACGACCAATATTTAAAGAAGCATTAAAGAGTGAGCTTATGCTAGTAGGTAAAGATTTTTTTAAAAGAGATGTTTACCTTGAAAAAAACACACATAACGCTTGGCTAGAGTTACAAAAGAAAGCTCATACTGACAATGTGAAGTTAGATATAGTATCTGGTTTTAGAAGCTACGCCTATCAGCAAAGCATTATAGATAGAAAGCTAACTAATGGACTCTCATTAGAGCAAATATCAAAGGTAAATGCCTTGGTAGGTGAAAGTGAGCATCATACAGGTTGTGCTATAGATTTTACTACTGATGATGAAGTTGAAGTTTTGACAGAAGATTTTGAAAAGACTAGAGCATTTAAATGGCTGCAAAATAATGCAAAAAATTTTGGTTTCAAGATGAGCTTTCCAAGAGATAATAAATATGGTTTTATATATGAGCCGTGGCACTGGTGTTATAAAGATGAAGATAGATAATTGTTTTAAAGTTTTTAGTAAGAGTATTGGAGTTTGTGTTGGAATACTAGTATTAACAAGTTGCAATACTATAGATAAAGATACTACTAAGGTGAAGTTTGCAGCTAGTGGCTACCCAAATATGTTTAAGCCTGTGAGAGTCGATTTGGCAGAGTCTAAGCTTAGCGGTGCTATTGATAAAAATCATAGTATTGGTAATATCAAACAGCTGAAAAACCTCAATAGTCTAGAGTCTGGTAGATTGCTGCAGTTAGATGACAAGTTCCAAGATTCTATAAATGCTTATGATAGTGCAATAAAAACTATTCCAACTTCTGAAAAAGAGTCTATAAAACAAGCTAAAGCAACTCTTTTGAATAAAAACACATATAACTATTATGATATAAAAAGTGCTTACAACATCCCAGATTTTGCTACGACATTTTTATATACTTATCAAGCTTTAAATTATCTAAAAACTAATGATGCTAAGAAAGCATTAGATGTTTTGAATAATATTGATAATGCAAAGTTTTGGGCAAATCAGCAAGATATAATAGCTGAAGGCATGAAGCATATAGGTAAAAAAAACCTTGAGCATAATGATATTAAAGTTAATGATTTGAATTTAAATGATTTCAAAGCTTTGAATGAAATGTTGAAGTTTTCAAGCCGTATTCCAAATGCTTATGGTAATCCGCTTTCCTCTTATTTAAAAGCGATGCTATTATCTAGCGTATCAAAAGATTATAGTGATGCGCTTACTAGCCTAAATGTAGCCCAAGAATATACCGTAGGCAATAAATATCTTGAGCAAACAGTTGCAGAATTTAGCTTGGCTCTTAGAAGCGGTAATTCACCATACTCTATGGGTCTGGGTCGTGTGGTTGTATTTTATGAGCAAGGGTTAGTCAATATTCGTCAATCAGCAACAGCTAAACTAGACTTAGGTAATATAGGTGATAAAAAGTTAGATTTACCAATATACTCTACTAAGTATAAATTTTATGAGCCAAAGCAGGTAGTTATATCAGCAGAAGATAAAGAAATAGTCAATACTTATACCGAAACCCTGATGGATACTACACTATTTGCTATGAAGTCATTGATTGATGATTATCCAAGAATGATTGTTCAAAATGTAGTTATTGAAGCTTATAAGCATGATTATGAGCAGAATTTTGCATTAGGAGGCATATTGGGAAGTCATTTGAAATTTAATATATCTAAGACTGAGCCAAAGCGAGCTGATTTGCGGAGTTGGTTGCTATTGCCTAGTAGTGTGGATTTATTCGAACAGCAAATTGATAGTGGTGATTATACAATCCAGATCAATAATATCCGTCAAAATATACAAGTTAAGCAAGGTAAAACTACGCTTCTATGGGTAGCCGATGTTGGTAATTTTAAGAAAGTTTATTATTTTATTGTTTAATTAACATTTTACTCTTTTAGTTTTTGTAATGGACAAGTCACGACTTGTTACTACAAAATATCTCGTATCTCTGACAATATCTTCGCCAAAAATATATCATAATCAAACAATCATACTCCTATTTCAATTTACACTGATACCATTAAATTCAAGCTAATCTACAACCGATAATTCATTAGAATGAAAGCAATTCAAACATTATTGTTATATTTATCATCCAGTATAGATTCCTCAACTCTTCGTCAACTAACTATTGTATGCACATCAATGCTATCAATGACTGGTAGAGTTACTATGCTCGGAATTAGTCG
>JBLFYO010000128.1:0-3339 GCA_047609165.1 Francisella sp. | reverse complement strand
GCTAGGCTTGATAAAGAGCTTGAGAAACTAGCTAAAGAAGTTGAGCGAGTCGAGAAAAAACTATCTAATGAGAGATTTGTGTCATCAGCACCCGAAGCTGTAGTAGCTGTTGAAAAGGACAAGCTAGCTAAATACAAAGACTTGTATGCGAAGACGCTTGAGAAGAAAGATGGTTTGGTATAGCTCGAATGAGTATTAAGTACTTGCTTGAAGAGCATCAGAAAAGATATTTATGGAAATACAATAATTGCCAAAATATATATATGAATCAGTATCCGTATGTGGTGAGCGTAAATAATGAGATTTCAAGCTATAAAGTAGTAGATATAGAGAAGTTTGTTTTAGAAATTACAAATAATAACTATTTAGAGTCAGCAAAAGCTTTTGATATCTTATCAAAAACACTTACTAGTAGTTATGAAATAGATTTGTATCATTTAGCAATAAAATATTACTATGACTTAGGTATACATAACAACAATCTGACTCAATATGGAGATAGACTTGCATTTCTTATACTGAATAAATACAAGTCTGATAAATCATTAAATGAGATAAGAGTCGGTTTCAAGAAGAGTATTTTTGAATGGATAGCTAATAAAGATAATCACGGCCATCTAGCTTATATAGTTAGGTTTGATAAATTTCTCTCAAATGAAGAAAAACAAAAGTTGTCAAAAGCTTTAATAAGTTCAGCACAAGATTTTTTTAGCAATCTAGCACTCGAAGATATTCGTAACAAAAGCGATATTTATTTGCTATATTTTGATCATGCAGTAAAACTATTGAGTAAAGATAAGCATGACAGTATAAGAAGAGAAAAAATAGATGTTTTAAATATGTTAATTTCTAAAGAGAAAGATTTATACTTCAAAATAGATTTTTCAGAGCAAGCTTTGGTTCAGCTTAAAATTTTATATAAAAATGATAAAAATATAGAAAAAGAAATTATACAGATGGATAAAAATATAAAAGTTCTTAGACTTAAGTGGGCAGATGAATCTATGTGCTCAATTCCTTTTTTAGACAATAATCCAGAATTAAAAAACAGTTTGGAAGCTGAACTTGAAAATCAACTTGATAAGTTTGAGAATGATGTCAATAGTAGTAAAGATATAGGCGAATCTATTTACATGTTTATTTGTAAAAAGCTGCCTTCCTATAGTGACTTAGTTGATAGAGTCGGAAAAGCTAGTGAAAATAGTTTGAATAGGTTGATTGCTACTAAAAAAGTTATTCAAAAAGATGGTGGTTTAATTGCCGTAAATAAACCGACTAAACATGATTCTTATGAGACAAGTTGCCAGTATGATTTAGAAGTGAATATTTACTATTTATCATATTTACCTAAAATTTTTCACATTATAAAGGAGAAGTATTCAATTGATGAAATTTTAGAATATGTATCTTCTGTATGTGATAAGTCACTAATCATTTTTCCAGAAAGAAAACAACAGTGGATTAACTCCTTGATTAATGGTTTCAAAGGTGATTTTGATATATCTATAGGTGTTGTAAAACAACTAGAAAATATAATTAGAGAGATTTTGTTAGAGCAAAATATAAGTATTTATAATCCTGATTTTTCTAGTCCTTTAGGTTTTGGTTCTCTGCTTTCTAAAAAAGAGTTAGATGGTATTTTAGATGAAGACTGTTTGGGTATGCTTAGATGGTTATTCCAAAATATTTTTGGACCATCTCTAAGGAACGCAGATGCCCATGGAAATTTAGATGACATTGATTATGATTCGGATATTATGTTCTTTATCTGGTGGTTCGCTCTTAGATGGTGTGTTTTAACCGTACCAAATATAGAAAGATGAAAAACTTTAAGATGAATATAAGCCCGACCCAGCCAAGTCCATAGTAGGTGCTGCATAAGAGATGTTAGAACTATAACTATTCACTTGGTTTATGCCATAGCTGAAAGCATTTGTAGTAAAAAGAGTTGCAGTTAGTAGAATTGAGATAGTTGTAAGTTTTTTCATTTTGATTACCTGTTAATTTCTTGTTTTTTATTTTCTGTGGGTAGTATCTCATTGTTATTCCATGAAGTTAAATATATTGTAATTATGATACGGATAAGAAAAAATTATTGAATGGGGGTGTGATAGCATTTGAAGCTATTTAATCTGCATACACAGAGTTATTAGATGTGTCATAATACCAATCCCAACACAAATTTATATTTTCTTGCTTTGTATTTCATACCGTTCCTTTAACCCTTTGATATTTACCAATAGCTATTGCTATTACTTACACATCAAAAAATTAAATTAGGCATAAACTCTTTTGCAATAAATGTACCAATTGGGATTGGTATAACTCTAATATCTAACTATTTTATAATCAAAGAATAGACAGCTTTTGCATACAAAAAAATTGAATTCTATAGCCCAATAGTTTAAATTAAGATTAACTAGTATTTATTTGTTTATAATTATGTTCAAGAAAACATTAATATTTTCGTCTCTTCTTAGTATGTTTCTGATGACAAGTTGCTCGAATGAGTCAAATAACAATATTGAATCACATCCAGGTCAGCTCACTAAAGATGATAATCAGTTAGTTGTAAATATCAGTTCTGATATGCCATCCCTTGATCCACAACAGTCTTCTGATAATAGCTCAAGTAGAGTAATTGAGGATATATTTGAAGGATTGGTTGATTATAATCAAAAATCAGAAGTTATACCAACTGGCTCATCTAGTTGGAAAGTATCAAAAGATGGTAAGACTTATACATTCCACCTTAGAAAAAATGCTAAATGGACTAATGGTGACCCTGTAACGGCAGCAGATTATGTCTATTCATACAGAAGGTCTGTAACACCTGCCACTTTAACTCTTGCATATGCTTCGTACTTTAACCCTATAGTAAATGCAGTAGCTATCCAAGCAGGCGAGAAGTCTCCAGATACACTAGGTGTAAAAGCTCTGGATAAATACACTCTGCAAATCAAGCTTACAACGCCTAATCCAACTTTTTTAGATTCTTTGACAATTTATGCTTTTTTCCCTGTTAATAAAAAAGCTATAGGTAAGTACGGAGATTCTTGGGCAGCAAAACCTAGTACGATGATAAGTAATGGTGCTTATAAGCTAACCAAATGGGTTCATAACGGTTACGCTTTAGCAGAGAAAGTTCCAAATTATTGGGATGCTGAAAATGTGAATATAGATTCTGTAAAGTATCTGATGATAGGAGATATCTCCAGTGACTTAGAGAACTATAAAGCAGGTGGTGAGAGTATTACTTATAGCCGTTTGCCTTCCAATACAGCAGAATGGTATAAAAAAAGCTTTACTAACAATCAGTTTCAACCAGCTCCTATGCTT
>JBLFYO010000127.1:0-3385 GCA_047609165.1 Francisella sp. | reverse complement strand
ATTTTACCGTTTTTTCTGTACGATGTTGGTTAAGCAGCTTTTACTTCTGTTCTTTTTATATGAATATATGCATGCACTCATTGTCGCTAATTTTGCTATAAAAGCAATTTTTTTATAAATCGTGTTTTTCAAGTGGATTGTGTATAAACCATTAGTGTTTTCATTTGCACTTCTTTGCCACGAAGCATACGCTCTAGTAAAATATACAGTCATACCCGTTTCTTTTTCAATATCTTCATGTTTAGAAAATTCTTTACCATTGTCATATGTCATACTGATGCACAAGCAAGTCAGTAAAGATAAGGTCAATCCAAATAAAATTAACACAATTACCTTTGGACAGCCAGCGTTAGGCTTATGAGATTTTGTTAGTAAGTGATTATAAATTGATTTTGAAGCTATTAAAATTCGTACTACTTTTCTATCTAGAATGCTATAATTGATGAATATCTTATCCGCTATTTGAAGCCATGCCTACCATAAAAATATTCTATACAGATAACATCAATACCACAAATAAGCTTGATGATTTCACAAAAGCCACTCACACTAAGCTGATTGATATTATCGCGACAGATATAGATACCTGTAGAACTCTTGTTTATCCATGCTCTGACTACAGAGTTGGTTTAGATAGCAAGTATGATGCTTATATTCAGCTAGAGATAGCTATTCTACCTGGTAGAAGCCCTGATTTGCGTAAAAAGCTTGGTGAAACTCTCCTACATGATTTACGCGAGCTTTGTAAGGGTAATGAAGTGTCTATAGATTTTAGAGTAGCTGTTAGCGAGACTGATTCTGAGTTTTATTTTGGGCTTGGCTGATTTCAATCATAAACTCTATGCAATGAGTATCATTAACATCTAGATAATACCAATCCCAATACTAAAAAACTGGATCTTTAGTTGGTGGATCATAGTTACCCGATATACCAACAAGTTTATCTTGGTTACTAAAAGTTAGCACAAGCTTCGACTCATCATAATTTGTATCTTGCATATGAGCCTTATAAGTCTTCACATAAATAAACTGGTTGGGATTAAAAGTATCGATTATATCTGGAGAGCCTAACATATATACTACTTCACTCTTAGTCATATTTGGCTTTATATCAAAAACTTTTTTATTACCTATAGTTTTACCTTGAGGCACCGGTGCAGTATACGGATCAATTAATCCGCAGCTATTTAATGAGCAAATAGCTATAGGTAAAATACAAGCAGATAGAATCTTTTTATACATTTTAATCTTCTAAACCTGCAAAAAGTTTTTGATCAATAATATCGCACAAGCAATGTATTATTAGAAGATGGTTTTCTTGAATAGTCGCTTCATCGTTTGATGGTACGCGTAATTCTACATCGCCCTCGATATACATCTGTTGCATCATACCACCATCGCACCCTGTAAGAGCTACAACCTGCATCTCAAGATCACGAGCTTCTTCGACTGCTTTTAGCATATTAGCCGAATTGCCATTGGCAGAGATAACAAGAAGAATATCGCCCTCATTACCCAATGCTGCAACCTGCTTAGAGTAAATTTCTGCAAATCCATAATGATCCCCAACTGCTGTAATCGTAGCAATGTCACCTGTCAAAGCAATCGCAGGTAACGGAGGTCTTTCCATTTGAAAATGACTTAATAACTTAGATGAAAAGTGTTGAGCTAAACTAGCTGATCCACCATTGCCACAAACAAGAATTTTGCCACCATTTTCCACACAAGAAACCATTGCTTTTGCTGCTTGTGCAATTGCAGGTGGTAGAACATTTGCGGTTTCAATTTTTGCCTGAATACTAGTTTCAAAATAATTGTTTATTTTATCTATAGAAGTCATAATATTTGATGATTTTGTGTACTGTAAAAATTTTACTATATAACGATTTTGATAGCTAGACTCAAACTACCTGAAATGCAGAAACTTATGCAAAAATATTTTTATTGAAGTTAGAATGATAAACTGTAAATAAAAAGATTGTGATGTTACTTAATCTACTCAACAAGAGTTATTACACTACTTTTTCCCTTGCTAGAAATTTCTATAAGCATATGATTTTTATACCCTGCAACTGAAGAATAACGGTCTGTTGGATAAATTCTTCGTTTCATCTCATTTACACAGTTAATATCTCCATTAGGTTCTATTTTAAACCCACTGTATAGAGCTTGACTAGTTATAAAACCATACTTAACTGATCCATCTGGCATAGTACCTACATATTGCAAAGCAATAACCTGACCATAAATATTTCCACATTTAGCAATGGACATTTCCTTGATCTCTCCATCATATACTTGATATAAAGTTGCATACACACCACTATCTAGGTTCTTAATCGATATAAATTTGTTGTTATCATATTTATCTGCAGCATGACCATCACCGTTGTATGGTTTAAATAGTCCTAACGATTTATTATATCTGTATCTATTACTAGGATATGATTTACATAGTTAAGAAGATTAGTATGAAGATGATCACCGCAATAGTGTAATGAAATAACTTCAGCCCCCCCCCCTATAGCCTTGTCAAGTTGTTTGAACAGGGTAAACGCATCTAAATTGTGGTTAAAATGTTATTAAAATATGCTAGAAACCTAAATATAGTTATAAAACCAAAAATTAGTAGATAAAAACAGCTGTGAAAAGTAAACTCAAGCCCTAAAAATCATTTTTGTTGAAAGTCTATCAACAGTGAGAATATTAAGCATTTAGAGAAATTATTGCTAAAGCCTTTATTTATAAGCTTCAATATAATCGCCACTCATTCCCATTGATAGCTCTTTGAGTTTTTGAATATCATCAAGCATAGCGTTTACTTAGGTGTAGAACAGTTGCATTTTTTCAAAGCTTATTTTTGTATCAACACCTTTCGCAGGCAGGTACATCAAGCCAGCAATCTTTACATTGCTTAGACTAAAAGCATTTTTAACACACTCAATCACTTCATTTATTTGATTAGAACCAAATCCTGACTTATTTGGATCACCATCTATATTTATTTGTAAAAAAACAGATATTTATTTATTAAGCTCACTCATATATTTATTGATTTAAATATCTAATTAAGCCTTATTTTTTGTATCAAACAAATGCAAATAATAGGCAGAAACAAACATACTGCAATAAAGCTCCAAATATATTCTAAAGGTAAATACCCCAATACTGAAACGCTTATTACAGCCATAGACATATGGATAAAATTCATTGCACCTGATGCATTTGATTTACACGAAATAGCATTAGACGCAAAATGTGAAGCTGCAGGATAAATAAAATTACATACAAAATATATCAAAGTTATAAGCACAAAAAATACTATTGGGGTAACATAATCAAACAATTGCAAAATCGCTAAAATCGCGAACAATACTACAAATGT
>JBLFYO010000126.1:0-3442 GCA_047609165.1 Francisella sp. | reverse complement strand
TCCAATAGAAAAAGTTTGGGCTAATTTTAAAAATATTTTAAGAAGAATAAGGCACAAATATAGTGATTTTAAAGATGCTATAAAAGCGGCATGGAATTGGAATAAAACTCTTTCAAATTAGCTATAAATGCTATTATTTATAGTTTAGCATTGCTAATTGCACTTTTTTTTGAAACAATCTGTTTGTATATAAAGGGTGAAAATTAGATATATATATAAAATATGCAGAAAAATTCTAAGTTTGATAAATTTGATTTTAGTTGGCTAATAATTAGCATGGGTATGGCTGTTGGAGCTGGTATTGTATTAGTGCCAGTTACTACTGGTATTGTTGGGTTTGCAATATTTGCTATTTCAATTTTAGTCGCTTATCCGGGGATATATTTATTCCAAAAGCTATACATACGCACATTATTTGCTTCAAAGGAGCCAAAAGTTTATAAAGAAATTGTTGGGGAATTATTGGGAGATCGATGGTCTTTCTTCTTGGGGATACTTTACTTTTCAATGATGCTGATATGGACCATAATTTATGCTGAAATTGTTGCTAAATCATTAGCATCATATCTTTATATTTTTAAGATCATAGATAATCCTCACCTTGAACAGAATGTCTTATACAGTGCTATATTAATGATAATCATGATTTTTATAGGTATAAAAAGTCAGAAGCTATTAGTGCGAGTTTCATCTCTTTTAGTTTGTGCATTAATTATTGCCGTCGTTTTAGCTTCAATATTTTTAATACCTCTATGGTCATTAGACAATATAGTCAACTTACCAAGTGATAATAGTAAATTTATAACTAAGACGATTTTTATGTTACCGTTTTCTTTGACTTCTATACTTTTTATACAGTCACTAAGCCCGATGGTTATGGGTTATAGAATTCATTATTCAGAGTCTAAAAATAACGAGATAGTTCTTCAGAAAACCTTAAGAACGATGAAAATAGCATTTATTCTACTAGTCAGTTTAATTGGTTTTTATATATTCTCATTTTCACTTGTAATACCTAAGAGATTAGCTATGGAAGCGGCGTCAGGGAATCAGTCTGCTTTTGTGTTATTAGAGCAGAATGGATTGTCAAATATAGTTCTACATATTTGCGGTATTGTTATTAGTATCTGTGCGATCCTAACTTCATTCTTAAGTATATTGTCAGGGATGACAGAATCTTTAAAAGGATTGTTAAAAGCAGGTTTTTCTAAGTTTGGAGTAGATGGGAAAGTAAACTCTAGAGCTATAGACACACTCGTGATTATAATAATATTTTTACTAACGTGGTTATCAATAGTATTTAATGCACCTATTTATAAGCTAGTACCGCTTTCAGGACCTATATTTGGTATATTAGGGTGTTTGGTTCCTGCATACATGGTGTATAGAGTCCCTTCGTTACATATTTATAAATCAAAAAGTATTTATTTTATTATATTTATAGGTGTTATTTTAGTGATTTCACCTTTATTGCCAGTATCTCTATCATAAAAATTAGATATTGATAACTACTACAAGATTAATGTCTAAAATGTCTCATGCCAGTAAATACCATCGTAACACCAGCCTTATTGGCAGCATCGATAACTTCTTGATCGTTTTTTGAGCCACCTGGTTGGATAACCGCAGTAGCACCAGCTTTTATGCATTCTTCTAAGCCATCAGCAAATGGAAAGAAAGCATCAGAAGCTACAGCTGAGTTTTTAGCACTTTCATGAGAGTTAGCTTTTTCAGCACCAATTCTAGCAGAATCTACACGGCTCATTTGTCCAGCACCGATGCCAACAGTTTGAGTATCACGAGCGTAAACAATTGCGTTAGATTTCACAAATTTCACAGTTTTCCAAGCAAACATTAAATCAGCCCATTCTTGGTCAGTTGGCTTGCGATCTGTTGCTACAGTACAGTCTGCTATAGTTGTACCACCTTTGTCATAAGACTGGCGAAGTATTCCACCGTGGATATTCTTACTAATCATACGATCAGATTTAGTATCAAAAGTAGCACCGGTTTCTAGTACGCGTAGATTTTTCTTTACAGCTAATATTTTAAGCGCTTCTTTAGTATAGCTAGGTGCGATGATTACTTCTAAAAACATCTTACCAAGTGAGATAGCAAATTGCTCATCAACCTCGCAATTAAATGCCACAATCCCGCCAAATGCAGATATAGGGTCGCAAGATAGTGCTTTTACCCAAGCTTGATGAGCATTTGCACCAGAAGCGATACCGCAAGGGTTTGCATGCTTGATGATTGCACATGATGGCTCTTTGAATTCACAAACCATTTCAAAAGCACCATCAGCATCATTTAGGTTATTATAGGAAAGCTCTTTACCTTGAAGTTGTTTTGCATTTGTAATGCTAGTAGTTACTGTATCTGTAGAATAAACAGCTGCTTTTTGATGAGGGTTTTCGCCGTATCTAAGTACTTCTTGAAGAATACCTACAGAAAAGATTTTTTGAGGGTGTTCTTCATCTAGCTCTTTGCTAAACCAGTTTGCAATGTGGCTATCGTACTCAGCAGTATGAGAGAATGCTTCTTTTGCAAATTCTTTACGAGTTTGTAAAGTTGTCTTACCTTCATTTTTAGCCATTTCTTTTATTACCGTTGCATACTGCGCTGGATTTGTAAGAATAGTCGTATGCTTGTGATTTTTTGCACAAGAGCGAACCATAGAAGGGCCACCGATATCTATATTTTCAACACAAGTATCATAATCAGCTCCAGATGCTACAGTATTTACAAATGGATAAAGATTTACAACTACCATGTCGATGCGAGTGATATTATTCTCAAGCATTGTATCTAGGTGTTCTTGATTGTCACGATCAGCTAATATACCACCGTGAATAAGAGGGTGTAGAGTTTTTACGCGACCATTCATTATCTCTGGGAAATGAGTGTGATCTGATACATCAGTTACGGCAAGACCTGCATCTTTTAGTGCTTTTGATGTACCACCTGTTGAAAGAATTTGGATGTTGTATTTGCTTAGCTCTGTTGCAAATTCAACAATTCCTGTTTTATCTGATACGGATATTAAAACTCTTTTTATCTTTGACATGTTTGAATTCCTTTAGGTTTGCTAATGACTGAAAGTAATT
This sequence comes from Francisella sp., assembly GCA_047609165.1. Classification (GTDB taxonomy): domain Bacteria; phylum Pseudomonadota; class Gammaproteobacteria; order Francisellales; family Francisellaceae; genus Francisella. The sequence goes on along the minus strand of JBLFYO010000126.1, from coordinate 335 downwards.
GTTGGGGTTATTATAACAATTTTGCGTATAAAAAAACCAATTAGACATGTTTTGGCTCTTCTCCATTTCTAGGTGTTAATTGGCATATACACTGTAACCCTTTAAATTGGCACTATTGTCGTTTGATTAAATGTAAAATTCTGATAGATTTATATCTATTTACAATAGGTTTAAATTTATGTGCTTATTTTAGTAAACATGCCCAGATTACAACAGTTTAAAATGCTCTAATTACGGGCGTTGTTTCTTTACTCAGATGCTTCAAATCCCTTGCTAGGGTCCAAGTCATCAAATAAACTATACTTAGTCTCAAATTATTCAGTAATATAATGCCA
>JBLFYO010000125.1:0-3445 GCA_047609165.1 Francisella sp. | reverse complement strand
CGCCATTTCTTTGATGTTTTGACATCTATGTTATATCTCAAAGACAACTCTTTGGTTGTCAATTCTGATGATTGGATTATTGCTCTTATATGTTGGTTTGTGGTAGCATTACTATGGTAGTTCTGTGGCATATCTTGTCCTTTATGTTTATTTGACTTGATATGTTACAGGCTATTTACAAAATTTGGGATAACGTACCCAAACTAGACATTTAAGGCATATCTAAAGATGTGTCATTTTCATCAAAAACAGATTGTACAGAGATACATTACTCAAAACCCAAAGTCAGAAGTAGGCAAAGACTTACAAAAAATAATGTTAACTCTAACAAATGCAATTGAAAAATCATTTAAAGATAGGTTGCAATGTTGGCGAAGTAAACATGAAGGTTTTTGAATGAAATGACAATAAATCATGAAACTGGAAAGAGTACATACACCAAAAATTGAGGTCAGCATACGCTAGTTTAGCATCTAATTTAGAGTATCTCTTCACTTATAATAGGTTTGAGAAATTCAAGATTCCAAACACTACAAATCATCTTGATGGAGGTCTATTTTCTGACCTTAAAAACATGATTAGAGTGCATAGAGGATTGTCTAAAACAAATAAGAAAAAACTAGTAGATTATTGCATGCTAAATAGTGGCAAAAAACACTAAAACAAAACCATCTGTTTCTTATCAACACTCCCAAGTCTTACACCTATACCTAATAGTCTGATTGGCAAGGTCTGCTTATTATACAGATCTTCACAAAGTAGCTTTAGGCTCGCTAAATCAATGCTGCTAGCTTGCCTTGACACACTATTTTTATTGAAATTACTATCTGTAATTTTTACAAATACTCCCACGACTTTTTGAGTATATTCATCGCTCATGCGAGCAGTAAATTTAGCATATAAATCATCTAGCTTTTCAAACCATTCATCGAGAGCTTGTAAGTCTTGTTGATAAGTATTTTCAACACCTACAGACTTACGGATTCTTTGATACTGCACTTCACGATTATCTATCCCACGGCAGTAATTATATAAACTATAGCCATATTTACCAAATTTAGTAATCAAAGTTTCAAGAGATATATGCTGTAAGTCTTTACAGGTTTTTATATCCATAGCTAGCAATTTTTCGTGTGTAACTTTACCTACACCAAAGAGCTTTTTAACGGGAAGTTTTTCTATAAACACATCTATCTCATCAGGCTTTACTACATACATTCCATTGGGTTTGTTTATATCGCTAGAGATTTTAGCAAGTAGCTTGTTTGGAGCAATTCCAGCCGAAGCGGTAAGCCCAGTTTTTACCAATATATCATCACGAATAGCCTTTGCTATATAGGTGGCACTATTTGAATGCTCTTGGACATCAGTCACATCAAGGTAAGCTTCATCTAATGACAATGGCTCAACTATATGAGTGTATGATAAAAATATCTCTCTTAGGACTTTTGATACTTCTTTGTACTTTTTCATATTTACATCAAGAAGTATTAGTTCTGGGCATTTTCTAAGTGCTACAGAGGTAGACATTGCAGATTTCACACCAAATTTTCTAGCCACATAGTTAGAGGTACACAAAACTCCACGATGCGGATTGGTACTACCTATAGCAAATGGTTTATCCTACAGGCTAGGATTGTCTTTTTCTTCTATCTGAGCGTAGAAGTAATCCATATCTATATGGATGATTTTTCTTGTCTTGCTCATAACGAATTAAATTATTAAGATTCTTGATGTTATGTTAACATATGCGAATAAATTTTAAAAATATATACAACTCAGCTCAGCGATTCCCGCTAAGATAATTATGTATTTACTACATATGTAGCTTTGGCTAAAAAAGTTTACGAAAAGTAATTTCTAAAACCCATTATAAATCAAGAGTTTTAGAAGCCAGCAGAAATTGCTGAACTTAGCTTGTGAATAAACAAATGTTTATAGTCTTAGCATGGATTACAATGATAGGTAGTTTTACCACCGAAATATATTTACCTACACTTAACGCTCTTGCGTGTCATATTTATGTACCAATGTCTTCTATTAGTTTTATCATCACTATATTTTTTATGGCGTATGGAGTGTCACAGCTTGTAATTGGTATTTTGATGAATAGGTATGGTAGAAGGAGTATACTTTTAGTCGGCGTTTTTCTATACTTGATAGGTGCAATATTAGCTTATGAAACCATCCTGATTGATCGAGTATTTCAAGGTATAGGTGTTGCATCGGTTGCTGTAGCAGGAATAGTAATCATTCGAGATACTACTAAAGACTAAAGGTTATGAAAGCACATCAAAATAGGTTCTTTTAAATAGTATCAAAGGATTTTCTCCAGCTATAGCTCCTCTTATTGGCACAGTTATAGAAGTAATGCTTGGATTTGAAGCTATATTTATATATGTGATAATTATGGGGTTATTTATATTGTACAGCTCAATATTTTATATAAAAGAAACTTCTACTGTACGAGTTAAGATATCTTATGAAACTGTATTTAAAAATTATGCTGAACGAGGGTGTAAACTAATTTGTGTAAATAACTATAATTAAGTTGTAACCATAATTAGGAGAATACCATGATTCAATTAGATGAAAAAACATTAGCTGACTTAACTAAAAACTGTAAAACCCAAGAAGATCTATTCAGTGAAAATGGGCTGATCAAATTACTTGTTAAACGAGCTTTAGAAAATGTACTCGAACATGAGATGACCAGCCACCTTGGGTATGATAAACACTCCATAAGAGGATCTAACACTGGGAATTCACGCAATGGTCATAGCTCAAAGACTATTAGAACTGATAGTGGTAACGTTAACTCCTCGATTCCAAATAGAAGTGCAACAGTTTTGATTTAGTAAATCTAATATTTTTCATGTAACCTATTCAAGATGGAGAATGTATGAAAAACTATAAACAATTGAGTTTTGAAGATTTAGTTAAGATAGAGACACTTATGGAAGAAGATTTTGCTGACTTACCTGCTAGACTGTGCATCAATATGACATATGACAATGGTAAAGAATTTTCTAAACATGAAAATATTGAAAAAGTAACGGGTATGACTGTATATTTTGCTAGAGCGTATGCTTCGTGGCAAAGAGGTACAAATAAAAACACCAATGGTTTACTTAGGCAGTTCATTCCTAAGGGTACAGATTTTGACACAGTATCTGATGATGATCTTGCTAAATATGTAGATTTAATAAATAATAGACCTAGAAAACGATTGAATTGGCTAAGCCCTAATCAAGTTTTTGATAGGGAATTAAATTCTGTTGCACTTGGAACTGGAATCCAGGTTCCTCGATTCCAAACAGAAGTGCAACAGTTTTGATTTAGTAAATCTAATATTTTTCATATAACCTATTCAAGATGGAGAATGTATGAAAAACTATAAACAATTGAGTTTTGAAGATTTAGTTAAGATAGAGACACTTATGGA
>JBLFYO010000124.1:0-3447 GCA_047609165.1 Francisella sp. | reverse complement strand
TGTAAAAAAAGCTGTAAATACTGTGGTTATCGGTAATGGCGATGTATTTTGCCCACAAAGTGCAAAGGCGATGATGGATCATACAGGTGTAGATGCTGTGATGGTAGGGCGTGCCTCTCGTGGTAATCCGTGGATATTCCGCCAAATAGCAACTTATCTTGATACTGGCGAGCTTATAGCTCCACCAACAGCACTTGAACGAGTGGAAGTGCTAGCTGAGCATTTACGCAGGCTTATCAAGCTTAAAACTGCTAAAGTAGCTGTCAGAGAAATCCGCACTCATGCTAGTTTTTATTTGCAAGATGTACCTGATTCAAGAGAGTTTCGAGCTAGGTTAAATCAGCTTGAGAATGAGAGTGATATTTTTGAAGTTTTGGAGGGTTATAAGAAGTTGTTATGAGTAAATTGCATAGAAAAACTTTAATGATTATTCAGAAAGCTGAATTAATTGTTATAGAAAATAAGTTAATTGATATACAGTCTTTAAATTATTTTGACAAATTTAGATATATTATAAACCTTTATATGTTGTACCCATTTAGGTTGCTAGTAAATCAAGCAAAACATTTTTATAAATTAATGCTTATATTTATTTTGTTATTTGCCTTGATGTCTTATTTTGTGGTTGATATATTTAAGTTTAATGATTTAAAGTATGATGATACTACAAAAAATATAATAATGTATTTCTTCATAATTTTACCTGCTTTAATTATGACATTTTTATCTTTACCATCCAAGAATGGGCTGGCATTAAATTTTAAGCATTTAGATTTTATGAGCCAGTATTTAGAGCAAAATATAGAGACTACTGAAGAAGCAAACATAATAAATAAAAAGATAGAAGATTATTTTTTAGATATTCCTTTAAGAGTCAAGTTGCTTAGATATTTTCTTTTTTCTGTATATGCTTTTTTAACTTATAAGTATTTATCTGTTTTATTTTTCTCAGAAAGAGTTATTCCTATTAGAGATGGAGCTAATACTTTATTGTTTTTCTTAGCTTTTATTTGGGTATTCTCTCAATTATATTTGAATGGAAGAGATTATATCTATAGGCTAATCAAAGAAAGTATAAGAGAGCGTGAATACTTGGTAGTATTAGAGAATCATAAAACTAATGAGCTTAAAGATAGTCCATAGAGAGTATTATATCTTTGTGTTTTAATTGTAAGCTAATTACTTTGATTCTCTGAAATAATCCCCGCAACCTGCTCAAACAACTCAGCATATACTGAACTTTTACGCATTACTAAGTCTATCTCTCTATGAAAGTCAGCACCATCAAATTCAATGTATTTAACATTATCCGTCTTAGTACAAGCAATTTCAGGCACTAAGGTGATACCTTCATCTATAGAGACCATTTGTCGTAGAGTTTCTAAGCTGCTGCCTTTAAAACTATTATTGTTGTAGCTCACTAAGGAGCATATTTTTAAAGTCTGATCACGTAAGCAGTTGCCTTCATCTAGCAGCATAAGATTATGCTTTACAATTTCTTTTACATTGAGTTTTTTATTCTTAGCTAATTCATTTGTCTTTGCAACAGCTACATATAATTTATCGTTAAATAGTTTTTTACGAGTAAATTGTTGGTTTTCTATAGGTGTAGCAATTAGGGCAAAATCTATCTTACCTTGAGCTAGCATTTCTACTAGTATGTCGGTTTTTTCTTCTACTATATTGATACTGATATTAGGTATCTGTTTTTTAAGCATTGGCAATATCTTTGGCATGATATATGGGCATAGTGTAGGAAATGCACCGATTGTAATGCTAATTCTATTATCATTATTATGAAAACTGGCAATTTTTTGTAGGTTATTAACTTCATCAAGTACTTTATAAGCTTGATTAACTATCTTAATACCGGCCTTAGTTATCATAATTTGTTTTGAGTTGCGTTCAAATATTTGAATTCCAGTAAACTCTTCAAATTTTTTGATTTGCATACTAAGAGCCGGCTGGCTAACAAAACATTTCTCCGATGCTGTAATAAAGCTTTTAGTTTCATATACAGAAATGATATATTCTAATGTGCGAGTGTTCATATAAACAAATATTATCGTTGCTATAAGTAATATATAATTTTAAAATATATAATACTATTATACAATGATAGTGAGTATAAATAATGATAGGAGAAATCATGACAAAAACAGTACCTAATGTAACTTTTAAAACAAGAGTTAGAGACGAGAGCATCGGCGGTGACAATCCATTTAAATGGCAAGATCTTACAACTGCAGATATCTTTGATAATAAAACAGTAATCGTATTTTCTTTACCAGGTGCTTACACACCAACTTGCTCAACTTTTCAGCTTCCAGGTTTTGAGAACAATGCTGCTAAATTCAAAGAATTAGGCATAGATGATATATATGTGTTATCAGTAAACGATACATTTGTAATGAACAAATGGATTCAAGCTCAAGGCGTTAAAAATATCAAGCCTATTCCAGATGGTAATGGTGAATTTACACAAGCGTTAGATATGCTTGTGGATAAATCAAACATTGGCTTTGCTAAAAGATCATGGAGATATGCTATGATCGTAAAAAATGGCGAAATCCAAAAAATGTTTGTTGAACCAGGTAAATGTGACAATGCAGAAGGCGACCCTTATGGTGAGTCTTCTCCTGAAACAGTCTTAAAATATTTAGAATCTAAATAAATCTAACCATCTCCTTTAATTTTTAACTTTAAAGGAGCTTTCTATCTTAAATTTTTCATTTATCAATACTTCAGACAGTTATTAGCTAGGTATACTAATGTTTAACAATGGAAGTATGTATATTTTTAACTATTTAAGTGAGACACCAAGTGAAATATCAAGTTTTAGATTAAAAAAAGATGCTGAAGATGATTAGTTACTGAATTTCTCAATCATTTTAAGAGCTACATATATAGCAGCACTTATAATCGCTGAAATTATGCATACTTTTAGAGCGATTGGGAATAAAGTAATAAACAAAGTAATAATCGTAACAATGATTAATACACCTACAAATATTGATAAAAATTTATCCATTTTTTAATAACTCCTTTATTTTATAATAATTTTAGCAAACTTGCGTTTACCAACTTGAAATACATTTTCAGTACCTTTACCAAATACGGCTTTATTATCTTCTACTTTTTCACCATCAATCTTAACAGCACCTTGCTTAATCATGCGATTAGCTTCAGATGTACTTGCAACCAAACCAGCTTCTTTTAGTAGATTTGCTATTGGTAATTCATTAATATCTAATTCTACAACATTTATATCATCAGGTATCTGATTTTTTTGAAATCTTTGTACAAAATCTTGATAAGCACTTTCAGCATCTTCTTTTGAATGAAATCTCTCAATTAACTCTCTAGCGAGTTCAATCTTTATATCGCGAGGATTTTTACCATCAGCAACTTCAGCCTTTAACTCTGCAATAGCATCTAGTGATATAA
>JBLFYO010000123.1:0-3482 GCA_047609165.1 Francisella sp. | reverse complement strand
ATATTGGACATGATTGCAAGGTTGGTAATAACATTAATCTTGTTAATGGTGTTGGACTTGCGGGACATGTACATATTGAGGACTATGCTATTTTAAGTTCAAATGTTGGGGTGCATCAGTTTTGTACCGTTGGTAGTCATGCTTTTGTTGCTCATGCTGCATTAGTTTCAAAAGATATACCTCCATATTTGATGGTAACTGCTGTTGTTGGTGGGGCTACACCTTGTGGTATAAATTCAGAAGGCTTAAAACGAAGAGGTTTTACTCCAGATCAAATTAAAAATATCAAAGAAGTTTATAAAGTGCTTTATAGACGTGGTTTGATGGCAAAAGAATCATTTGAAGTAATAAAAGAAATGGCTAAAGAAGATGCTGTCTTAAAACCGTTTGCTGATCTTATGAGTACATCAAGAAGAGGGATTTTAAGATAATGAGAATAGGTATAGTAACTGGAGAGTTATCAGGAGATCAGCTTGGTGGGTCTTTAGTGGCTATGCTTAGGCAAAAATACCCTGATGCAATCATAGAGGGTATCGGTGGACCTAGAATGCAAGAGGTAGGGTTTAATAGCCTTTATTCTATGGATGCCTTGTCCCTTATTGGTTTTTTAGAAATTATTTCTAAAGGTTTCAAGATACTTTCTATACAGAGAAAAATAATAAATCATTTCAAAGAAAATAAACCAGATATCTTTATAGGTATTGATGCACCTGATTTTAATCTAACTGTTGAAAAAAAATTAAGACAAGCGGGTATTAAAACTATACATTATGTCAGCCCTAAAATATGGGTATGGCGAGAGTACAGAATTAAGAAAATCCGTAAAGCTACAGATAAAGTTCTAGCTTTGTTGCCTTTTGAAGTTGAATACTATAGGAAAAGACATAATTTTGAAGCTATCTATGTGGGTCATCCACTAGCTAAAGCTATTCCCATTGAAATTGATAAAGTTAAATATCGAAAAGAACTTGGTTTAGGAACTGATTTGCCTATATTGTCTATTCTACCTGGTAGTAGGACTAGTGAAGTTTCTAGGTTATTGCCTTTGTTTTTGGATGCAACACAAAAGCTTGTAGATAATGGTTATAAATTCCAAGCAATTATACCTCTAGCTAAACCATCGCTTAAATCTTTGCTTGGAAAACACCAAAAACAAATAGATGATTTAGGTATTATTATCTACGATGGAAAGTCTCATGAGGTTCAAAAAGCTGCTGATTACTGTTTATTGTCATCAGGTACAGCTACACTTGAAGCAATGTTATATAAACTTCCAATGGTAGTCGGTTATAAGCTTTCTTGGTTATCAGCATTCTTAGGTAGATTATTTATAGGAAAACATAGTTACTGGGCTTTTCCAAACATTCTTCACAAAAATGAAATTATTAAAGAAGTTATACAAGAAGATTGTACTGTAGACAATCTATATCTAGGAGTAAAAAGATTGTTTGATGATCCGCAAAGAAATAAAGAGATTATTTCTGAATTTACTAAAATTCATAAGAGTATGGTTGTAGATACTGATGAGAAAATTATCGAAGTATTACAGTCCATGATTAAAAAGTCTTAAGTTTCATAGCTTTTTTATATATAATGGTTCCCTAATAACTACTATTTAAATAGGTTAAGCATGTCAGATATTTTAATTTTAATTCTAGTTTTGGTCGTGCTTATAGTTATCGATCTATTTCGCAAAAGTACAAGAATGAAGCAAAAAGAAGCTCTTAAAGAGATAGAGGAAAATTCTTCTGAACATCTTACAAATCAAGCTAAAAATAGCCATGCACATATTCAAGAGTTTCAGGATGAATATCCTTTGTTAAGAGAAGGCTATCTACTTTTCTACTTTGAAGGTATTGAGCCTATTGATATAAAGAGTTTGGGTATGTTTTTGAAGTATTATGGTATCAAATATACTGATGATAAGGTTTTTCAAAAAATAAACTATAATGATGTGATTTTTAGTGTTCTTCCAGATAATGAAAGCCAGGTATTTGAATCTTCAAAAGAGGGTGGTGTCTCTGGAATTGTAGCAGTGATGAATTTTAAGAAGTTAGCTAATTTAGAGTATGATGTGAAAACTTGCTATGAGATTATGATGGATATATTAGAAGCCTTAAATAAAAACTTTCATGGTACGCTAATGAACGAGCATAAAATTAGAATAACTAAACGAGATAAGCAAAACTATTTAGAAGCAATTATTGTTTGATAACTGATATAAGTTGTATTGAGGTGCCAGTAGCTTCAAATTTTACTAATGACGCAAATTGGATATAAATTAAAGCATCCTCTGACTGCGCTAGAACTTTATTAGTATAACTACAGCTATGCTAATCGTGATGGCGATGGTAGATCTGATCGTGGCGGACGCAATGATCGTAATGACAGCGGTGGTAATCGCTTTGAAAGATCTAACGATAGACCAGAAAGAAGAGCAAGAGCAGCTGTTGATATTTAGATGAAAACATTTAGACTAGATGTAGGTCGTGACAATGATATTGCTCCGCGTAACATAGTTGGTGCGATAGCTAATGAAGGTGGTATTGACAGCAAGCATATTTGCAATATATTTATATAAAATGATTGTACCTATGTGGATCTACCTGCTAACCTTAAGTCTAAAACTATTAGTCATCTAAGCAATGTTTGGATTTCTGGTAAGAAACTAAACTTGACTGAAAAATAAAAAATATAGCTATTTTATTGTAATTGTAATTTTTATGATAATAATAGCTCGTTACAGAGCTAATAAGAAATAATCTCAAAAAAATATTCTAGTAATCTCGATAAAAACTTTAAACCATTACTTTGGTAGTGTTTTATTGCTATCTTCTTTTTAGAGCTTAACTTTTAAGGTAAGTTCCTAAACAAAAGTCTTCCCAAAATTTTAAAATAAGATATTAGATACTTTTATTATCTATAACTTTATCTAGCTCTTCGATTTTTTTCAAAATATAATGACTTGATATAGCTAGTATAGACATAGTTAGCATTGTGATGACTAATACCGATATGCTAATACCAAATAATTTACCTATAAATGAAGCACATAGTGCAGAAAAACCTATCTGAGTAAAACCAATTAAACCTGATGCTACTCCAGATTTATTTTTAAATAGATTTATGGCTGATGCTATGCCTAAAGGCAAGACTATACCATTTGATACCGAAACTATAGACATAGGAATTATTATCTCAGAAGCATAATTCATGTTAGATACTAGATTAAAGCTAAAAAATAATAAACCACCAAGTAAAAATGAGAATAACCCGATATAAAATACTACTTCATTACCGAATCTATTCATTAATTTTCTACCAAGAAGATTTCCTAAATAAATCATCACCGCTAAAGGAATATAAAAATACCCTACAGAGTGTTATACTGTCGCCCTTTGTCAATACCAGTTATAAATATATTTATATTCCAAACCTCTAAGCTGCTTGTAGTAACACTTCTCTAGCATTATAACACTTAT
>JBLFYO010000122.1:0-3551 GCA_047609165.1 Francisella sp. | reverse complement strand
CTTTCAGCATCTTCTTTTGAATGAAATCTCTCAATTAACTCTCTAGCGAGTTCAATCTTTATATCGCGAGGATTTTTACCATCAGCAACTTCAGCCTTTAACTCTGCAATAGCATCTAGTGATATAAAGCTTAAAAGTTCATAATAACGCCACATTAGCTCATCTGATATGGACATTATTTTACCAAACATATCATTAGCAGGCTCTTCTATCCCGATATAGTTATGGCTAGATTTAGACATCTTTTTAACGCCATCTAAACCTTCTAATAACGGCATTGTGATAATTATTTGTGGCTCTTGATTATTTTGCTTTTGAAGCTCTCTACCCATTAGTAGGTTGAACTTTTGATCAGTACCACCAAGCTCGATATCCGCATTCATTGCTACAGAATCATAACCCTGTACTAAAGGATATAAAAATTCATGTATAGAGATAGATTGACCACCTTTATAGCGTTTTGAAAAATCATCTCGTTCAAGCATACGAGCTACAGTTGAGTTTGATGCAAGCTTAATCATCTCACCAGCAGACATCTTGTCAAACCAGTCGCCATTTCTACGAACTATAGTTTTTTCTTTATCAAGTATCTTAAAGACTTGCTTTGTGTAAGTCTCAGCATTAAAAGCTACTTCTTCTTTAGTAAGAGGCGGTCTTGTAGCATTTTTACCTGTAGGGTCGCCAATTTGAGCTGTAAAATCACCTATTAAAAAGTGTATCTCATGACCTAGGTCTTGAAGCTGTCTAAGCTTGTTGATAACTACAGTATGTCCTAAATGAATATCAGGAGCAGTAGGGTCGCAACCAAACTTTATTATTAGAGGTCTGTTTTTTTCAAGCTTTTTAATAAGCTCGTTTTCAATAAGGACTTCATCAGTACCTCTTTTTATAATTTCTAGCGTTTCTTTTATAGAAGGCATTTGATCAATATACAACTATTCAATAAAGCAAAATTATAGCACAAAACACTTTTATAGAGCCAATAAAACCTTATACTTATTCATATAAAGTATTAAAAGCTTAGTAGTATGAAAATATATATATCTCAAAGTAATGACATTTACTTCAATTTAGCACTAGAAAACTGGCTTTTTTTGGAAAAACTTGAAGATGAAAAAATCTTATTTCTATGGCAAAATGCACCTTGTGTAGTGATTGGTAGGGCCCAAAATCCTTGGCTTGAATGCAATCTCATAGCTATGAATGCTGACAACATCTCTGTAGTTAGGCGTCAAAGTGGTGGTGGTACGGTTTATCATGACTATGGTAATCTTAACTATACGATTATATCTCCTAAAGAAAAACATGATGTAAAATCGAACCTAGAGCTAGTTTGTTCTGTGGTTAATAAGATTGGTTTTAAGATCTATCCAAATGAACGGAATGATATAGTGGTTGACCATAAGGGTTTTACCTATAAAGTCTCTGGTAGTGCGTTTAGAGAAAAAAAAGACAGAGCTTTTCAGCATGGCACACTTCTTATAAATGCAGATACTACAAAGTTGTACAACTATCTTCATCAGCCAATTGATAAATCCTTAGATACTAAAGGTGTCAAATCTCACCGTTCAAAAGTGCTAAATCTAACCGAAATAAAAGACATTCAAACACAAGATATTACTCGTTCGTTTTTACGAAATTTTCCATTAATAGAGTTAAGCCTAATTGGTGAAGAAACTCCTCTTGAAAATAAAGAGTTAATAACCAAAGAAATGGAAAATCTGCGAGATTGGCAATGGTGTTTTGGTAAAACGTTGCCATTCACGAAGATATATACTGATGGCAAAGATGAGCTTAAAATAAAAATTGAAGGCGGTATGGTTACAAATATAATTTATCAAGATAGAGATATTGATATTAGTTATAAAAATATTAAATTTGAGTCTAGCTATCAGTTTAGTTCTTTTGAGAAGTTTTTGTAAAGACTATTGATTTAATCGTTATCATCGTCATTCCCACGAATGAGGTAATCTCTCGAATAGTATAGAGATCTCCGTGTCAAGCAGGAATATGACCATGATTTTTGTAGAAATCTTGATTTTGTAAAATTTACTTATAAACAGGGAACTTATTGCAAAGCTCTAATATTTTTTGAGCAACTTCTTTTTCTACTTTTTCATTACCGCAGTTAAATACCACATCAGCAAATAGATTTGCTACTAGCTCACATTGGGCTTCTTTAAACCCACGAGTAGTGATAGCAGGACTACCTATTCTAAGTCCAGATGTTACAAATGGAGAGCGAGGATCATTGGGTATAGAGTTTTTATTTACAGTGATATTTGCTCTACCTAATGCCGCTTCTGCTTCTTTACCAGAAAATTCTGTGCTAGTAATATCTAAAAGTAATAGATGGTTTTGAGTACCACCAGAGATGATATTGATATTGCGTTCTTTTAGTACTCTCTCTAGCACTTTAGCATTTTTAAGTACTTGGGTTTGATAAGCTACAAAACTAGGGTCTAAAGCTTCTTTAAATGCTACAGCTTTTGCTGCGATCACATGCATCAAAGGACCACCTTGGATTCCTGGGAATATTGCAGAGTTTAGTTTCTTTGCAAGATCTGGGTTGTTGTTGCACAAAATCAAACCTCCACGAGGACCACGAAGAGTCTTGTGTGTAGTTGTAGTAGCCACATCTACGAAAGGGAATGGGTTTGGATAAAGACCTGTAACTACCAAGCCTGCTACATGAGCAATATCCGCCATAAGAATAGCATCTACAGAATCAGCAATTTCTCTAAACTTAGCCCAGTCAAGGATACCAGAAAAAGCTGAGAAACCTGCGATAATCATCTTAGGCTTATGCTCTTTTGTTAGTTGTGCAACTTGATCGTAATCTATATCACCAACTTCATTTAAGCCGTACTGTACAGAGTTGTAGATTTTACCAGAGAAGTTTACTTTACTACCATGAGTAAGGTGTCCACCAGCTCCTAGATCCATACCAAGTACAGTATCACCTGGTTTTAATAGTGCATTGTATACTGCAGCATTTGCTTGTGAGCCAGAGTGAGGTTGTACATTTGCATAATCCACACCAAAAAGTTTACAAGCTCTTTCTATAGCTAATCTTTCAGCGATGTCTACAAATTCACAACCACCGTAATATCTCTTGCCATGGTAGCCTTCAGCGTATTTATTTGTAAGTTGAGAGCCTTGAGCTTCCATTACAGCAGGGCTAGCATAGTTTTCAGATGCTATAAGCTCAACATGTTCGTGTTGTCTTTTTACTTCCAATTCTACTGCGTCGTAGATTTCTTTATCGGAATTTTTAAGATTATTTAGGTTACAATCAAACATAGTTGTCTTTCTCCTGATACTTTTGATGAATAAAATTCTCTGATAGTGTAAGATTATAACCTATATTAATATATATAAAAATATCTAAGTTGAGTTATGGGAAAAGTAATAGATCTTGATGAAAAAGATCGTTTAGAACACGAAGAAGAAGCCTCGCATTATAGACTAAGTAGAAGTAAGAGTAGTGTAAAGAAAGATGTCTATGAAATTAGAGATTTTGGTAGACTATTAGTTGAACTTAATGATAA
>JBLFYO010000121.1:0-3575 GCA_047609165.1 Francisella sp. | reverse complement strand
CTTTTTTTATATGTTATTTTCATCCATAAAAGTGCATCTCTAAAAGTACCTAGTGGCAAGTTTGGAGATAAAGAATCACGCATCTCTAGAGCTAATGCATTAGGGTTATTCTCTAGATAAGTTCTATAAATCAATAAATTTAAAAAAGCCTATCATTTGATAGGCTTTTTTAATGCCTGTTTTTTTAAAACAGCCGAAATCCTCAGCTTGACTGGGGATCTCTCTAATATTTTTAGGATACTCCCACTTTAGTGAGAATTACGATAGATATTAAATCAGCAGTCTTATGTCAGATGCGTAGCATTGTTTTATAAATTATAGTGCAAAGCCTATCTGTGATAAAATATACTTATCTTAACTTCATCTACATGGCATCCAAACTCATTGAATAAAAAAATCTTGTTTCTAGGTGTCGGTGGCATTGGTGTATCAGCACTTGCGATAGCGGCTAAAAAGCTAGGAGCTGTGGTCGTAGGCTATGATAGTAAGCCGAATAAACTTACAGCTAAGTTAGAGTCTTTAGGTATAGACATTTTTTCAAGTCCAAGTGAAGTTGATGTAGCTAATTTTAGTATGATAGTTTATTCAAGCGCTATACCATCTAGTCATCAGCTTTTATCGAAAGCTAACGAGCTTGGTGTTGAATGTCTGCAAAGAGCATCTTTTTTAGCGATTTTAATGGAAGATTTTAAGCAAAGTATAGCTATTACAGGTACGCATGGCAAGACTACTACTTCAAGTGTGTTGGCAACGCTATTATCAAAGTTAGACCCTACTAGTAGTTTTGTCGTTGGTGGACTGGTTAAACATACAAATTCAAATATCGAGATCAACGGTACAAGCAAACTAGTCATAGAAGCAGATGAAAGTGACGCATCATTTCTACATCTAAATCCGTGTACAGCAATAGTTACAAATATTAACCTTGATCATATGGGAACTTACAAAAATAGCTATGATAATTTGTTAGAAAATTTCTATAGTTTCTTGAGTAAATCAAGCGTTAAAAATGCTTATATTTGCATCGATAATAAAGGTTGTCAAGATTTACTATCAGATAACAATCTAAGTAATAAGAATATCGTTACCTATGGCTTTAGTGATGATGCTAATGTGAGAGTTGTTAGTTATAATCCAACTCAAGATTTTACAAATTTTAATATTATTTATCAAGACAAGGAAATGACTTTTACAACAAGACTACCAGGTAAGTACAATGTTTTAAATATAACCGCTTGTATAGCCGTTTGCCTAGATTTAGGTTTTAGTTATGAGTCTATTAATACAGATTTGTATGATGTCAAAGGTGTCGCAAGAAGATTTGATATTTATACAAAAACTATTGCAAACCATACGGTGCAAGTGATTGATGATTATGGGCATCATCCTGTAGAAGTTACAAATTGTCTCAGTGCAGTAAAAGATAAATATCCAAACAAAAAGATAATCCATATATTTCAACCACATCGCTATAGTCGCAATAGAGATTTATTTGATGATTGGACAAAAGCTTTAGCAATTGCAGACTATCTTATTCTACTGCCGACATACTCTGCAGGGGAAGAGATTATAAGTGGTGCAACGAGTGATACTATGGCAAAAACGCTTACAAATTATACTCTAGCTGAAAGTTTTGATGAGGCAATTTATCAACTTGAGCAACTTGTAAATAAAGATAGTGTAGTATTAGTTCAAGGTGCTGGAGATGTAACAAACATTCTGGAGATGCTTAATGATTAAGATAGCCGAGGCAACGCTTTTCGTAGTTGCTACACCAATAGGTAATCTAGGAGATATAACGCTTAGAGCATTAGAAGTTTTAAAAGGTGCAGATGTCATTTTGGCAGAAGATACCCGCGAGACAGGTAAACTTTTAGCTAGTCTAAATATTCGTAATACTCAAAAACTAATGTCATGCCATAATTTTAATGAAGAGCATCGCATTGTGCAGGTTAAAGAGCTTTTAAATGCTGGACAAAGCATTGCACTTGTTAGCGATGCTGGTACTCCACTTATTTCTGATCCAGGTTACAAGATTGTAACTGCTTTGAGAAATGAAAGTTTCAATATAGTGCCAATACCTGGTGTAAGCGCTGTTATCACAGCTTTATCGGTAGCTGGATTACCGTCAGATAACTTTACTTTTAGAGGGTTTTTGGCAGCTAAGAAGACTAAGAGACAAGAGCAGATACTTGCTTTTAGTAAGCTAAATTCAACTGTGGTTGTGTATGAGTCTGTGCATAGAATAAGCTATTTGTTAGCAGATTTAACAGAGCTATTACCCGAGAATAATATAGTAGTAGCAAAGGAAATCACCAAACAGTTTGAGAAATTTGTAAGTGGCAAACCAAGCGAAGTCCAGCGGTTTTTTATAGATAATCCCGATACTGTGCGAGGTGAATTTGTCGTGCTTATAGATTGTAACGGTAACGATGATGATAAAGCTTCTATTGTAATAGATCTAAAAGAGCTATTAATAGATTTACTAGAAGACTTACCGCTTAAAAAAGCCGTAAAATTAGCTACTAAGCTAACTAAGGGCAAGAAAAATGAAATTTATGATATGGCACTAGAAATAAAAAATAATGGTGAGTAGATGTTTAAAAGATTGATCTATACAGCATCAAAAATGCTAAAACATAAAAATCAGATCTCTGCAGTCAAGGATGAGCATTGTCTCGAAAGTATTACACGATTAAGCGTAGAGTTTTTAAATAAACACAATATTAAAATTGTAACTTTGGATTTTGATGGAGTATTAGCTGCTCACGGTAAGCCAGAGTTAAACGAAGAAGTCAAAATTTGGCTAGATAGTTTTGCAAATGAATTTGGTCAAGAGAATATTTTTATACTCTCAAATAAACCAACACAAGTTAGATTGGCGTATTTTAAAAAGTATTATCCACAGATTAGGTTTATATCAGGAGTAGCTAAAAAGCCATATCCAGATGGTTTGAAAAAGCTAATTGAAATAGCTGATTGTGAGCCTAAAACCGTTGCACTTGTTGATGACAGGCTGCTTACAGGTTGTTTGGCTTGTATCATCGCAGATTGTTATCCGATACTTATTACAAAGCCTTATGTTGATTATGATAATTACAATACTAGTGAGAAGTTTTTTGCTTTCTTGCGTAAATGGGAGCAGAAGTTTTTTCTTTAGAGGCTATTCTGAAAAAACTAGCAATCTTCGGACTTGGTTGCTGAGCGTAGTCGAAGTACGATCTGGAGTATCTTTATTTGGGTACTAGCTTTTTCATTCATTATTGCTAAATATGAAAGAGTTAAAACCTAGACTCCAGTTTCAAGTGCAACAGAATTTAATTCCATATCAAAAACTTGATTAGGGCTTAGCCAATTCAATCGTTTTCTAGGTCTATTATTTATTAGATCTACATATTTAGCAAGATCATCATCAGATACTGTATCAAAATCCGTCCCTTTAGGAGGGCTGTCAACTACTTTGTGTAAATAGTTTATTTATTTACATATATTTAGTAATCCTATCTTCAAATTTGATACTAAAGTGACTGATTGCCTCACCCCAGTCTTTAATCGGCATCGTCCACTTTTTAGTG
>JBLFYO010000120.1:0-3580 GCA_047609165.1 Francisella sp. | reverse complement strand
CCATCAACATAGCCTGAAGCCAAGTAAGCCATATCCATGGCTATACTGCCAGAATATCTATAGCCTGCGATCTCTTGTTGTAACATAACCATCTCCGCTACATAACTATCTTTAAATATTTTACGAGAATACTTCAATGATGCAGATATCAAAGTACCTTTTAGGTCTTTTGCTTTAGAAGCTCGGATTCTTTTACCATTAAGTTCAGCTCCTTCACCTTTGTATGCGCTAAACATTAAATCTAAGAATGGATTGTAAATCACACCTAAAACTAACTCACCCTCTTTTCTAATTCCTATAGATATACAGCAGTGTGGTAGACCATGTACGAAGTTGTTGGTGCCATCAATAGGGTCAATAATCCAAGTAAAACGACTTTCAGGGTTACCAAATTCACCACTCTCTTCTGTGATAAAAAAGTCGTCATTAAAACCAGATTTTTTGATATTTTCAACTATGAAACTTTCAACTTCCAAATCCACATTAGATACAACTGTACCATCGGGCTTTTTATTTGTGCTGATTGAGTCTAAGTTATTGTGAGCTTGTATGATAATTTTACCAGCTTTACGAGCAATAGTAGTAACTACATTTAGAATAGGTTTCATAGAATAATATTTTAGATTGATAATTTTTAGATATGATACATTATTTGAAGTTAAATTAGGATAGTTGGTGATTAAATAAGTTTAGATAATAGCTGTAATTAAGTGAGTAATAGCAAGACCACCAAAAAATAGCCAGGCAAATAATACTAATGCAAGCAATAAAGGCTTGATACCAGCTTTAATAAACTTAGATATATGTGTTTCTAAGCCAAGAGCTGTCATTGCCATTGCTAATAAAAATTGATCTATAGTCGTAATAGCGTGGACAGTTGTATGAGGTAAAAGGTTAAGAGAGTTAAAACCAGCAACTACAATAAACCCAACAGCAAACCAAGGGATTATCTTCATAATAGATTCTTTTTCCACCTTGCTTCCTGTTGCAGATGCTACAGCAGCTTTAGATAACCAGATGCCTAGCACAATCAACATCGGAGCAAGCATCATTACACGAATCATTTTTACAGTTACAGATATCTCTTCAGCATGAGCACTTACACCACTTCCAGCAGCAACAGCTTGAGCTACCTCATGGATAGAGCCACCAGCAAAAATTCCGTATTGAGTTTCAGTTAATCCACCTAATAAACCGGCTTTATAAAGTAGAGGATATAAAAACATAGCAGTTGTACCAAATAAAACTACTGTACCAACTGCCATAGCTGCTTTGTAAGGTTCTGATTTGAGTGTGCCTTCTGTTGCAAGCACAGCAGCTGCACCACATACAGCACTACCTGCTGAAACTAGTACGGCACTATCTCTATCTAAACCAAATACTTTAGTTCCTAGGATAATACCTATAAACATTGTTGAGACTAGCATTATAGTTGAGACTGAGAAGCCCGCTAGACCAACAGAAGCTATAAGTTGAAAAGTTAAATTAAATCCGTAAAAAATAATTGCAAATCTAAGGATTTTTTTTGCACTGAAAACTATACCTTCTTTCCATTTATGGATGATTTTGCTAGCAGGAGTATGGGTTAATATCATACCTAATACGATACCAATAATTAAAGGGCTGATACCCATAATTTTTATATAGGGTATTTTAGCAATGAAGTATGAAATGCCTGCAAGTATAGCAACAAGAAGCACACCTAGAATTAGGTTTGGAGTAAAGAATTTTTTCATGATTAATTTGTTTTGTTTATAAAGTTTGTGTAAATATACATTATATTAGAGTTGTTTTGTAATAAAAGAAACTTATATGTCTTATTAGTAAAATTGATGTTTAAAGTCTAAGCTAGACTTTTTGCTCTTTTGAGTAAATTACCGCTAGAACAATAAATATGAGACAAATAAAGTAAAATATGACTACAGAGTGCATTACTGCGACTAAACTGCCACTCATTCTTAAGATTAGGGCTCCAAGAGTCGTTGATAACGCAGTTCCTGTTGTACCAAATAGTAGTATGGTAGTGATTAATGTAGGTGGCGGTGTTTTCATTTGGAATGTTCCATAAGCTAGTAGACCAGCATAGACATAACAATTAAATAAACCAAATATTACAGCAGCAGATAGGGCTATATTTATACTTGATGTAAATATCATAAAGTATATCAATATTGTTGATATTGCCATAAACACAGGGAGAATAGTTTTTAATGGTATTTTTTTTGTGATGATAGGGCTTATAAAAAGTCCTACACATTGTGCTGCCCAAAAATATGCTAAAGGACTGTTTGACTCTGTTACAGTCCAACCTAAAACTTTTTCATAGTATGCAGGACCGTACCCTACATAAATTAATTGACCCAATAAAAATAAAAACGCTGCCACTCCTATAAAGTACAGAGATTTATTCCATGATTTTAAACTTAAAGCTGATCCAGACTTTACAGCTTTATTTTTATCAAATATTGAATAGTTAGATAGGCTAACTAATATGAATATTGCAACAGCTGTTATTTGTAAAACAAGGTAAATTTGGTACCATTCTAAATTTCTTGTTATTAACCATGATGCTATGATGGGAGTTAAGACGCCGCCAAAACTAAAGAAAAAGTCGGTAAATAATAATTTTTTAGCTCTTATTTTGTGATCATTGTACATATGAACGACCATGTAACTACCTACGGCCATAAAGAAGCCGCCACTAATTCCGGAAAACACTAACATAAGCTTTAGTGTTCTAAAAGAAGGGTATATGTTGGTATATATTGATGCCAATATTCCTAAAGCTGATGCTATTAATAGTATTTTCTTGATAGAGAATCTAGACATCAAGTACCCTGTTACGAATATAGCTAGCCACATTGCTACATTCACATATGTAAATGCAAATCCTACAGCATCTATAGGTATATGGAAGTAGTTAGAAATTGGTAACATTACGGTTCCTGTTACAATAACAACTGTTGCCGTGAAAAAATAGCATAAGTAACAGACTATTGTTATAAGGATTTTATTTCTTATTGAATTATTTGAAGTGATATGTGTGTTCATTATTAGAATTTGCGAAAGAGTAAGTCCATATCGTATTTTTACATACTATGTAATTTTTAGCAAGAAGCAGAGAGTTATCTAGATGCTTATTTCAGGGATATGTTTAACTGCATCAAATGAGCTAAAACTATATGTAGCAATTTTGTTTATAAGAAAAGGGTCATTTTTTATAAAAATTTTGATTTCATTTATGTCACCTTTTACCAATATAACACCACCGGTTTTATCAGCCTTGGGACCAGATGCTATAAAGGTACCATTTTCATATCCACTATCTAAAAATTCTCTATGGGCAGGGCGTACTTTTACAACTTCATCTTCATCTACTAAATAGTGTAAGTCAATAATGTGAATATTCATAATAGTTTTCCTTGTTTAAAGCATAAAAAAAGCCACATAGTCTGGCTTTAGTAGGATTCATAAATATAACAGAAAATTTAAATTTTCTTGAAAATCACAGAACCATTTGTACCGCCAAACCCAAAGGAATTATTAAGTGCATAATCAATTTTCATTTTCTTGAGAGCAT
>JBLFYO010000119.1:0-3601 GCA_047609165.1 Francisella sp. | reverse complement strand
ATTATAAATTCCCACCGTTTATAGAAAGTTTCTTGCCCGAAGGGTATTTGTACGAGATATTCAAAAATATTTTATCTAAAGAATATGGTAGGGTTGATGATTACCTTATATTTTCATTTTTGTGTACAAATATACAAAGCAGAATTCAATTTAAAAGTGATTTAAAGCCTGCTATAGAATTTCCATCTTTTAGCATGGAAGATATTATTAACAATGATTCTAAGGATACTTTTAATAATCTCCTACAGCAGTTTTTAACTAAAAATGCAATAAGCGGAGTACAACCAAAAACGATAGCAGTTCTAAGAGATAAAGAAAAACTTGATACCAAGGAATACATCATAAAAACTTGGGGTGATGAATATCAAGACCTAGCACTTAATGAGTATTTCTGCTTGAGTGTAGCAAAAAGGGCGGGGATAAAAACTGCTAATGTGAGGCTCTCTAAAAACAATAAATTTTTAATAGTAGAAAAGTTTACACTCAAAAATGATGGGACTATGCTAGGATTTGAAGAGATATTATCTCTGATGAATAAAAACAAAGATAGTAAGTATGATGGCAGCTATGAACAAATAGCTAAGGTTATCTATGGATATAGCACAAATAAAAAAGAATCCATGGTACAGTTTTATAAAACTGTAGTTATAAACTATTTAGTAAAAAATGGTGATGCACATCTAAAAAATTTTGGCTTGTTGTTTGATGATGATTTCAAAAATATATATTACTCACCAGCTTATGATATTGTAAACACAGTAGTATATATACATAAAGATAAACCAGCTTTAATGCTAAATGGTAAAAAAGTTTGGTGGGGCAAGGATGTTTTAATAAAGTTTGGACAGCAAAATTGTCTTCTATCAAAGCGAGAATCTATTGAATATTATAATGAATGTTTTTTAGCTCTGAAATGGGGTGTGGATGAGCTAGAAAAGTATCTAGAGCAAAATCAAAATTTTATAATTGGTAAAAAAATGCTTGATAGTTGGCGCTTGTCTCTTCAAGAAAATACTATAAAGGAGGTAGATGATGATACTCTCAGATCTTGGAAAAAGTATTAAAGATATCAGAAAGCAAAGAGGTGTATCGCAACAACAGTTAGCTATACAAGCAGGTATGTCAAGAGTAACGCTATCAAAAATCGAAAATGGTTATATAGCAAATACAAGTATTGTGAAAATAAATCATATACTCTCACTATTAGGCTATGAGCTAGATATTAAGCTATTTAACCCATTTATGACAGAATAGAAGTGGGTAATATTTAGTATTATAATAAGGAAAAATTATTTCTTTTGAAACACTTTTGTTATAGTAACTGCGGTTATCACAAATACTGTTTCTATATGAAGTTTTACAATTGAGAAAAAGCTACGATGAAAGTCTAAAAAACTAGTTAATTAGTACAACGATTACGAAATAGAATATTATCTGCTTTAGCAGATATTGATGAGTTACCTAAATCCCTCTCTTCATAGTCTCAAAAAACTCTTCATTAGTTAAAGAACCTTTAAGCTTCTCTGTAAGAAATTCCATAGCTTGTACATCTTCCATACCGCCAAGGATCTTACGCAGGATCCATAATTTTTTAAGCTCTTCTTCAGAAGTAAGTAGCTCTTCTCTACGCGTACCAGATCTATCGAAGCTAATAGCAGGGTAGACACGACGCTCAGATATTTTACGATCAAGATGAAGTTCCATGTTACCAGTACCTTTGAATTCTTCAAAGATTACCTCATCCATCTTAGAGCCAGTTTCTACAAGAGCAGTTGCAATGATAGTTAAGCTACCACCTTCAGAAGTGTTACGAGCGGCACCAAAGAATCTTTTAGGCTTTTGTAGAGCATTAGCTTCCACACCACCAGAAAGTACACGACCTGATGACGGTGATACTGTATTGTATGCACGAGCAAGTCTTGTAATTGAGTCTAATAAGATAACTACATCTTGCTTATGCTCGACTAGTCTTTTAGCTTTTTCGATTACGATCTCTGCAAGTTGTACATGGCGAGCAGCTGGCTCATCAAATGTACTTGCTACAACTTCACCACGCACAGAGCGTTGCATTTCTGTAACTTCCTCTGGGCGCTCATCTATTAGTAGCATGATTAGGTTACATTCAGGATGGTTTTTAGCGATTGATGTTGCGATGTTTTGCATCATAATTGTCTTACCAGTCTTTGGAGGTGCTACGATTAGTCCACGCTGACCTTTACCAAACGGTGCTGCTAGATCTATAACTCTAGCAGTAATGTCTTCATTTGAACCATTACCAATCTCCATTTTAAGACGCTCTTTAGCATACTCGGGAGTTAGGTTTTCAAATAGTATTTTCTTTCTTGCTAATTCTGGAGAATCAGAGTTTACACTGTCAATATGTTTAACCGCAAAATACTTCTCACTTTCACGCGGAGGACGGATCTTACCAACTATGCTATCACCAGTACGCAAGTTTAATTTACGAATAAAAGCAGGAGATACATAGATATCATCAGGTGATGCAAAATATGAACTATCAGAAGATCTTAGGAAGCCGTAGCCGTCTTGTAATACTTCTAGTATACCTTCGCCATAAATATCTTCACCATTATCAGCGTGATGCTTTAGAATTGAGAAAATAAGTTCTTGTTTTTTAGCTCGAAGCGATTCAAGATCTAAACTTTGAGCAATATCCATTAGCTCATTGACTGATTTGTACTTTAATTCATTTAAATTCATTAGTGATTCTCTATTTGTAAAGAAAGGTTGATGTTATTGAGACTATAGATATTTGTCTACGATTGATATTAATTGGCTTTTTTGAACTACGCCAACTTTAGTTTCTTTGTTTTCGCCATCTTTGAAAATCATCAGTGTAGGTACTCCACGCACACCGAATTTCATAGCAGTTTCTTCATTGTCATCGATATTAATTTTGCAAACCTTGACTTTGTCGCCGTAGTGATCAGCAATCTGCTCTAGTATTGGGGATATCATCTTACAAGGACCACACCAGGGAGCCCAAAAATCCAATATTACTGGAATATCACTATTAACTACTTCATTTTGAAATTGACTATCTGATATATCGATACATTTTGACATGTTTTGATTTTCCCTTTTTATGATTTTAAAACTGATTTTGCAAGATTTTTGCTAAACGCTTGAAATAAGGATTAACTAACTAAGTATTATTATAAACAAATAAATGCTCCTAGACAAAATTTTTTCGCTATTTTGGTACTTTTTTTTTATAATTGGTGTTAGTTTAAAAAAAACCTTTTCTCAAAATGTCAAAAATAGTAGCTACAGTAGACCTTGGGTCAAATAGTTTTCATATGCTAATAAGTGAAATAAAAGCTGATGGAGAGGTGGTTACACTGTCTAAACAAAAGCAAAAAGTACAGCTAAGATTAGGGTTAAATAAAAATCTTACTATCACTAAGGAAGTTCAAGAGAAAGCTATAAGATGCTTGGAATTTTTTTCAGAGGAGATAAAGAAGTATGATGTCCAGCATATAAGTGCTGTTGGAACTTACACTCTTAGAAAAGCAAAGAAAAGGACAAGAGCTTTTAAAAAGCAGTTAGATAAAGCACTAGGCTCTAAGATCGAGATAGT
>JBLFYO010000118.1:0-3689 GCA_047609165.1 Francisella sp. | reverse complement strand
CTAACTCTTGAAGATATGCAGGGTGGTACATTTACTATCACTAATGGTGGTACTTATGGCTCTATGCTTTCTACGCCAATTATTAATTCGCCACAAAGTGCTATCTTAGGTATGCACAACATAGTAGATCGTGCGATGGTTGTTGATGGTGAAATCAAGATCCGACCAATCATGTATCTAGCGTTGTCTTATGACCATAGAATCATCGATGGTGGTACTTCTGTACGCTTCTTGAAAATGATCAAAGAATTGCTTGAGGATCCTACTAGAATTTTACTACAAGTATAGTTTCTCAAAGTTTATCAAGTTTTTACCAATAGGTATTTTTCATGAGTTTAGAATTTATAGAAAGTAAGATTATTGCTGTGCCAGATTTTCCTAAAGCTGGCATTATGTTTCGCGATATTACACCACTATTAGCAGATCCAAAGGGTCTAAAAGCAACTACGGCTGCGATGGTTGCCCAGATTGATAAAAAAGGCTATAAGCCAACTATCATCGCAGGAACTGAAAGTCGTGGCTTTATATTTGGTGTGGCATTAGCAGAAGCTTTAGGGCTTGGCTTTGTACCTGTGCGTAAACCTGGTAAGCTACCACGTGCTACTTATAGCATGAGCTATGAGCTTGAGTATGGTAGTGATAGCCTTGAAATTCATCAAGATGCATTTTCAAAAAATGACAGAGTGCTTATAGTAGATGATCTACTAGCTACTGGTGGTACTGCTAGAGCGACAGCTGAACTTATAGAAAAAACACAAGCTAATGTTTGTGGTATGATATTTGTGATCGAGCTAGATGGTTTGGGTGGTCGTGATAAGCTTATGGGTCATGATATAACTTCATTATTGAAATTCTAAGGATATAACCATGGCTAAATATTTTGGGACAGATGGTATCAGAGGTGAAGTTGGTAACTCAACTATCACAGCGGAATTTGTACAAAGACTTGGTAATGCGGTTGGCTCACTTATAAATGATCGTAAACAGGATAGGCTAGTAATCATAGGTCAAGATACGCGTAGCTCTGGCGATATGCTAAAGTTTGCTTTAGTATCTGGCTTGAGTGGTGCGGGCATTCATGTTGTAGATTTGGGCGTAGTTCCAACACCAGTTGTAGCTTTTATGACTGTTAAACACAAAGCTTCAGCAGGATTTGTGATTACAGCATCGCATAATAAATTTACAGATAATGGGATAAAACTTTTTTCAGCAGGTGGCTTTAAACTTGATGATGCTTTAGAGGCCGAGGTTGAGGCTAAAATTGATAGCGATTTTGTTTACCAAGATGACTATAAATTTGGTGGATATAAGCTCTTAAAAAATTCTACGGCAGAGTATATAGAAGATTGCCATAACAGATTTAAAGACATAGTTTCATACAAGGGTAAAGTTGTAGTTGACTGTGCTCATGGTGCTGGATCTGAACATTTTGAAGCTTTGCTTGATGTGCTCGGTATAGATTATGTAAGCATTGCATCAAATCCTGATGGTGTGAATATAAATGTAGACTGTGGAGCAACTTGTGTTGATAATGTTGCAAGAGCAGTATTAGAGCATAAAGCTGATCTTGGAATATCTCTTGATGGAGATGCTGATAGAATTATGATTGTAGATGAGAAAGGTTGTGTGATAGATGGTGATGGTATTTTAAATATCATTTCGCAATTTAGTGATATTTGTGGTGGTACGAATGGTATAGTTGGTACGCAAATGACAAATATGAGCTATGAAAATCACTACAAGAAAAATAATATTCCATTTATACGCTCAAAAGTGGGTGATAGATATGTACTTGAAGATTTAGTTAAGTACGGTTACAAAATCGGTGGAGAGTCATCTGGTCATGTAATCAATTTAAATTTTGGTACAACTGGAGATGGACTATTTACAGCTGTGCAATTATTGGCAGTATTCTCTCAGCATAATAAGCCAGTATCTGAGTTTAAGCTACAATGTGAGCTTATGCAACAGACGCTTATAAATGTGCCATTAGCTAAAAAGGTAACTTCAAAAGACTTAGAAAACTTAGCTGATGATGTAGCACAAGTAGAGAAAGAATTAGCAAGTCATGGTAGAGTACTTTTGAGACCATCTGGTACAGAGCCGGTGTTGCGAGTAATGGTAGAGGCAGATGATAAAGAGTTAGCTCAAAAATATGCTGAGTATTTAGTAGAGAAAGTAAAAGAGAAGATTTGAGTTAAAAGTAAGGAGATCCCAGTCAAGCTGAGGATTTAGTTTTGTTTTTTGTGAAAGTAAAATAGGTATTGTAGATATGCAAAAATTAATAATGGGTAACTGGAAAATGAATGGTAATACACAGAGCGTCAAAGAGCTTTGTGAAGGTATTGCTACTGCGAAATTTGATAGATTAAAAGTAAGTGTAGCTGTATTTCCATCTAGTGTATATGTAAAAGAAACTATTGCTCAACTACCTAAAGAAATAGGTGTTGGTTTGCAAAACATTACATTCAATGATGATGGTGCTTATACTGGCGAGCTTTCAAAAGCTATGCTTGAAGATCTAGGCTGTGATTATGTATTGATTGGACATTCTGAAAGAAGATCTTTATTTGGTGAGACTGATGAATGTGTATTTAAAAAATTACAAAAAGTTATAAATACGGATATTACACCTGTAGTCTGTATAGGTGAATCTCTTGACGATAGAGAAGGTGGTAAGCTTGAGGAAGTTTTAGCTTCTCAATTAGCTCTTGTACTGCAAAATTTATCTGTAGAACAATTGAAAAAGGTTGTAATCGCTTATGAGCCTGTATGGGCAATAGGTACAGGTGTGGTAGCATCACTTGAGCAAGTACAAGAAACGCACAAATCTATCAGATCGATGATTGCTAAAATAGACGATAATCTTGCTAAAAATATCAAGATAGTGTATGGTGGTAGCCTAAAAGCTGCAAATGCAAAAGACATACTAAGTCTTGCTGATGTGGATGGTGGATTAATAGGTGGAGCGTCATTACAAGCTCCTGAGTTTAACGAAATAATAAACCAAGCAAATATAATATGTACTCAATAATTTTGACAATAGATGTAATAGCGGCTTTAGCTATTATCGTTTTGGTACTTTTACAACAAGGTAAAGGTGCTGATATGGGCATTTCATTTGGAGCAGGTTCTTCAAATGCAGTATTTGGTAGTAAGGGAGCAGCTTCGTTTTTATTCAAAATGACAATCTTCTGTACAGCGGTGTTTTTTATCGGCTGCCTAACTCTTGGTTATCTTGGTAAAAGTCCAAAGGTTGCAACTACAGAAACTTCTGCTAAGTCTATAGCTAACCAATACGATTATGCACAGTATCAAAAAGAGACTGGGCAAGCAACTACAGCAGCCACTCCTCAAAAAACTGCTGAGACTACAAAAGAAGCACCTAAGTCTAAGTAATATTTTGCACCGGTGGTGGAATTGGTAGACACGCCACCTTGAGGGGGTGGTGTCCGAAGGATGTGCGAGTTCGAATCTCGCTCGGTGCACCAAATACAATTTCTAACAAGTTTCAACAAGTCCCTAAAGCCCTTTAAAATCAACACTTTAGCTACTTTTATAGCCCTATTTAGTCCCAATACATATCAATAGAGCCCTTGCAAATATACATACTGTAATACATACTAGCTTTTAAAATAAAGCATTTTAAACTAAGTGAGTATGTATGTATGTCTACTAAAGTCACTGAT
>JBLFYO010000117.1:0-3771 GCA_047609165.1 Francisella sp. | reverse complement strand
CAAAGCCTTGGAGCATTTCATCGACATTTAGACCAATCATGTGACAACCGATGACTTTTTCATTTTCACCTTGTACAACTAGCTTCATAACTGTTGGCATTCTAAAGCCTGAGATTGCAGAGTATAGAGCGGTAAATCTACTTTTGTATACTTTGATATCATCTTGACCATGTTTTGCGATAGCTTCTTTTTCAGGTAAGCCAACAGTACCAATAGCAGGGTGTGAGAATATAACTGTTGGGATATATTCAAGATGTGGTTTAAGGTTTGTCTCGCCATTGAAAAGTCTACGCGATAGTCTACGACCACAAGCAATAGCTACAGGAGTAAGTTGAGCACCACCAGATGCATCACCTAATGAATAAATATTTGCAACATTTGTCTCTTGCCACTCATTTGCAGGAATCACACCTTTGCTAGTCATTTCTATATCAGTATTTTCAATGCCTAAATTTTGAGTGTTTGGTGCACGACCTGTAGCCCAAATTAGAGTATCTACATCTAGCATTGCATCAGCATTATCAAATGATATATTTAGATTATCACCAGATTTTTCTATATTTGTGATATTCGTATGATTTAGGATTTTAAGCCCAGTCATTTCCATGCACTCAACTAGTGTATCGCTGATAGTATCATCAAATTCCATAAGTGGCTTATCACGACGCACTACCAGAGTCACATCAGTTCCAAGAGCATTAAGCACACCAGCAATCTCTACACCTATATAACCACCACCTACGATGACAGCTTTTTTAGGAGTATCCTTTAGCTCAAAGAAATCATCAGAAGTAATACCAAGCTTAGCACCCTTGATATTACTCGGTACGATAGGGTATGCACCCGGAGATATATATATATGATCAGCTGTTATAACTTGCCCATCATCTAGTTCTACAGATTTGTTATCTTTGAACTTACCCCAGTTGTTAAATAGCGTAATATCCCACTTTTCTAGAAGTCTATCGTAGAAACCGTGAATATTGTTGATATATTGATCTCTTTTTTGCTTTAGCACAGACCAGTCAAAACCTTTGTACTCAATATCAAAGCCGTAGCCTTTTACATCGTGCTTTAGCTGATCAGCAAGCATTCCACCATACCACATAGCTTTCTTAGGTACGCAACCACGGTTTACGCAAGTCCCGCCTAATTGTAGCTTTTCGATGATTGCTACTTTTTTGCCAAATTTAGCAGCTTGAACAGCAGCAGCAACGCCACCAGATCCACCACCGATACTTATTACATCAAAATGTGTATTTTTCATTTTTTTCCTTTTGTTTATTTTTGAAAATATATTTTTTTATTGTTTTTGTAACTTGACCATAATTATCAACTTCACCTAACCCAATACCAATTATTTTTATTTTTTTAGGAGTAGAATTAAATTCTTGTATAGCTTTACTAAAGTCGTTTACAAAATCTTGTTTAGTATTATCATTTTTAAGAATTGTTACTAATATACTAAAATGTGGATCAAACTGGATAAAAGCATTTGGAGTACCATATTTTTTAAATGAGATTTCTTTTTCTGGATAATATCTAACCCAACTAGGCATAGAATAATCTTTATCCCTATATTTTGATAATTTAGTGATGTTAATGTCAGATAAATTTTGTAATGTCTTACTATTGTCAACATCTAGCATTACAAATCCACTTTTACCTACAGTTATTTGATTCGTGGTGATATCAAATTGCTCTGTTGATTCAGCTATATTTTTAATTAAATCAATAATGTTTACTAAATATTGACTTTTAAAACTAGTAATGTACAAGCTTAAGTGAGTAGGGTGATTCTTACTAAATGGAATTATCTTATACTTCTTATATAATCCACTATTATTTGCTAGATTGTTGAAGTTATTTATATATGTAGTTGCACTTTTATCAGGGATTAAAAAGATATTGTATTGTTTGAAATTATTGGCAAATGCACCTGTTGATATTAGTAATATAAATATGCTTGATAGTTTTAATAGTTTGTTTTTCATATATTTATTTTTAAACCATTTTTTCAAAATATAGATAATTTTTCTATTTTGTCTTTTAAGAGGTTAATTCTATTCATTGCTAAATGAATTCTATCGTGACAATGTTCATTAAATGATAATAATGGTGGTAATATAGATGATATAAATTTATCCTGTGTTAATTCTGAATCATTTTTTTCAAGAGAAGATAAGTGATCTAAATATTTAACTTTTACCCAATTATTTCTTTCTGATAGAGTATCGTTAATATTGTTTATAATAGAATTGAAATCATAAATTAATTCAAATAGCTCTATTGTAGTTTTTAGTGTGAAATTCTCAAAAACTTGTTCTTTTATTATCAAGTCTTGTATCTCATCAAAACATTCCATATATGAAATTAATAGTTTAAATTTGTTTTCATCATCTAAAAAATTATATTTTTTCATAAATTTGTTTTTATATAGATTGCCACTATCGGTTAAACAATTAGACTCAATTCTTGCTGCATTGCTTTCATAATAAGTAGGTATTCTACTTTTCAATTCATTCAAAATACATTGTAGTATATTAATTTTATTAAGCGTTATTTGAAGAGTCATTTTTTCTTTATTTTTTTTATCTGATTTATCCTTATGATTCATCAATACATATGAAGCCCAAGCACCAATACCTACAGAAATAATTGAAGTGATAGATGTTACTAATATTGAAACCCAACTAAAACTATCTGGTTGCATAATTTTTATAAACATCTAAACTTCATAATCATAACTTATAGTCAACGGAGCATGATCCGAAAACCAGTTTTCTTTATAGACATACTCAGAGCCTGGGACTACTTTATCTTTTAAGCCAGCTGTAGATATATGATAATCAATTCTCCAGCCGACATTATTCGCACGAGCTTGGCCACGGTTTGACCACCAAGTGTATTGAAGTGGTTCTTGATTTATTTCTCTAAAAGTATCAACCCAACCTAGATCATCAAATATATGGTCTAACCATTCTTGCTCCTCAGGAAGTACCCCAGAAGTTTTACCATAATTTGGTTTCCAGTTTTTGATATCTATCTCTTTATGAACAATATTAAAATCACCACAAACTATAAAATCACGACCAGAAGCAATTTGATCTTTGAGTAGTTCTTTATATTTTTCTAAGAATTGCATTTTGTACTCTTGGCGTACATCACCACTAGAACCAGATGGCAAATATAAGCTAGCTATACTAAACTTATCATAATCAAATTGAATATAACGACCCTCATTATCAGCCCAATCAAGCCCAAGTTTCTTTATGACTTTTAGAGGTTTTTTCTTAGCATAGATAGCTGTACCGCTATAGCCCTTTTTGACAGCATCTTTGAAGTCATAATGATAGCCTACGGGAAAATACTGGCTATCGCCATCTAGCTGATGAAATTGAGCTTTAGTCTCTTGGATACATAGGAAATCTATGTCTTGAGTGCCAAACCAATCCCAAAACCCCTTGCGAGTAGCAGCTCTTATACCATTAGCATTGAATGAAGTAATTTTTATCATTTGATTAGAAGTTTTATGACTTATTATAGTTATTTTAACATTTTAGGATTGTGATGTAATTGCTTATTAGTTAATTATGCAAATTTGATATTATGTTTTTTGCCAATTTTTCTAACAACAATAGCTATCAAAGTATACTGTCGCCCTTTGTCAATACCAGTTATAAATATATTTATATTCCAAACCTCTAAGCTGCTTGTAGTAACACTTCTCTAGCATTATAACACTTATCAGATGCGCAATTATAATATGCT
>JBLFYO010000116.1:0-3835 GCA_047609165.1 Francisella sp. | reverse complement strand
CTAGAGCGTATGCTTCGTGGCAAAGAGGTACAAATGAAAACACCAATGGTTTACTTAGGCAGCTCATTCCTAAGGGTACAGATTTTGATGATGATCTTGCTAAATATGTAGATTTAATAAATAATAGACCTAGAAAACGATTGAATTGGCTAAGCCCTAATCAAGTTTTTGATAGGGAATTAAATTCTGTTGCACTTGGAACTGGAATCTAGGAAACAATACTAACTATCTTACTGTTACAGCTGGTAAATATGGGATTGACAGTTATGCTGAATTGTGTGGTAATAAGACTATTGGTATCTTTTAATTTTTTAGGAAAAGAAAGCAATAACTATGATTAGTATTTTACAATAAATGATCAAAATGAAATTTTAGGAATGCATTCTGAATAGAAATTAGATCTTTAAGTTTATTTATTAAATTTTAATAAATTCATAAAAGATTAGTTGAGAAATAGTGTATTTGTTATAATCGAACTATAGTTATCTCAATAAGTAAATAAATGTCTCAAGCATATAAAAAAGTAGCCATTATAGGTAAGCATTACCATAGTGAAGTTAGTGAGGCAATCACAGGCTTGTATTATCAATTAACGAAACTTGATTTTGATATAACTATAGAGACTGATTCCGCTGAGGATCTGAGTATCGAGAATATCAAGACAATGAGCTTAAAAGAGATAGCGATTAGCTGTGATGTAGCTATTATCGTCGGAGGTGATGGTAATTTTTTACGAGCTTCGAGAGTGCTTGCTTTATATGGTAAAATTCCTGTTGTAGGAGTAAATAGAGGTAAGCTTGGGTTTTTAACAACTGTAAATCCGTATGAAGATAATTTGAATAATGAACTTATTAATATCTTGCGAGGTGAAAACAGCTCTGAGAATATTTCAATGCTTACATACCAAGTTGATGGAAATATCAAAATCTCAAAAGAAGGTTCTGTTGCTTTAAATGAAATAGCCATCACAGCGAGTAGAGGTTTGATGTTTGGCTTAAAGGTCTATATAGACGGAAGATACGCATTTGATCAAAGAAGTGATGGACTAATCATAGCTACACCTACAGGCTCAACTGCTCATGCTATGTCAGCTGGTGGACCAATTCTTCATCCAAATCAAAGTAGTTTTGTCTTAGTACCTATTTGTTCACATTCGTTAAATAGTCGACCATTAGTTATATCAGACGAAAGTGTGATTGATATTTATATCACTGAATACAACAATCCTAAACCTGTTATTAGTATAGACGGTCATCATGATACTATATTGAGAGCAAATCAGAAAGTCACTATCAAAAAAGCTCAGCAAAAGGTCAAGGTTCTACATTCTAAAGAGTATAACTATTATGATACGCTAAGAGCAAAGCTTGGCTGGAGTAAGGTTTTATTTTAAAGCTAGAGCTATAAGTAAACAGATAAATCTAGAGTAAGAGTATTCATGTGAGTGCCATCATAAAATTCTTGATAAGCCCATTCTGGACCAAAAAGTACATAGTTGTCAAAGTATGCGCGTTGCCCCGAGAATATAAGTTGTTTTTTAATACCTGTTTGTGAAAATCCATCCTGGAGAAGACTTGCCGCTATAGGCATTGGAATGGCATTTGCATTGTATGACTGTCCATAACCCACATTGAAATTGGTATTTCTACCACCTAAGTTTAAACTATAGTTAAGACCCATATACCAAGCCCCAGCAAGTACTTGCTGACCAGTACCTGCAAAATCATCAGCATTTGTAGTTGTTGCCCAGCCACCATTACCTTGTAGTATTCCACGACCTACATTATATGCGATGTTGGCATCGATGTTGTAAGCACCGATATGGTCACTAACACCCGTAGCCATAAGGATATTGAAATTCTCAGCACCACTTAAGTCGTATACATAGCCGGTGTTGAAACCAATTGAAAGATCTTCTGTCCAAGAGTCAGCATAAAATAGACCAGCAGAGAAATCAACTCTTTGATCATTTGTTCCAAAAATAGAAATATTGGTGTTTATAGTATCGCTTTTGTAGTTAAGAGACACATTAGTAGCTCTGCCTGTACCGAGGAAACTAGCTATACTACCCGTTGAACTACCACCACCACCAAATGAGCTAACTGAAAGACTGCTTCTGCCAGCAGTTACAAAAAAAGGTGAAGCTGTTATATCACCAAAGATCACAAAAGCATTACCAATAAAAAACTGGCTTAATTGAGTAGTACTAACATCATACTCAGCAGTTACATAGTCACCCAGGTTTGATACAAAATACAATCTTGAAGACATAAGGTACATATTTTGACCATTGCCTTGGAATGGGGTGGTAGGATTACCACTAAAATCAACACGACTAATATCATTACCAAACCATGTTTGAGCATCCATACCTAAAAAACCACCTAGAAATATAGAATAGTCATCAAATTTTTCTTTTTGCATCATTAGTGTAGAAGCAAACAAACTGCCTGGTAACATTCCTATTGGAATGTTATTGTTACCAGAGTATGAACCTAGGTATGTAATCTCACCTCGAGTTGTAATGGGAGCGGCATCACTAACATCAATACCACCACCAACACTTCCGTAAATACCTTGTTTTTCAATATCTCCAAGATTGATAATATTACCGTCTTCACTGATGTTTTTCATAAGGTCTATACGATATCTTGAGAGTTTATTTTTAATGCTTGTAGTAGTATCTTCTGCATCTACAGCAGAGTCGTATGTTTGTAAGGTTGCCGACGACTCACGCTCTATATCTAATTGTTGGATTTCATTTTGAAGAGATTCTATTTGTTGTTGTAGTAAAACTAGAGAATCACTATGGTTTGTGTTTTTTGAACTTTTGTTATCTATAGCAGCTAAAACACATGAAGAAAGCACAAGAAAGCATATAAGGGATTTTATAAAGATTTGTCTCATATTAAATTATCCCCATTAGTCAACACCAATTTTTTAAATCTTTTTATTCCACCTATCTACGCTGCCTTATACAACATATCTTTACCATTATAATTATCTACCATCTGCATAATAAATTTCATCTGGTGTAGAGTAGTCCAAACTAGAGTGTAATCTTTCTGCATTGTAAATATCTATATATTCTCTTATACCTGCCTTAGCATCTTTTAAACCACTATAAGAAGATGGGTACACATTTTCATACTTTAGTGTTATCCAAAATCTTTCTATCACAATATTGTCTATAGACCTTCCTTTAGCATTCATAGACATTGAAATATTATTTGCTGTCAAAATATCAATATGAGCTTTTGCCGTATATTGTGAACCCTGATCAGAGTTAAATATATCAAGTTTATCATAAAGCATATTCTACAAAGAATCTTAACAATTCGCCTTGTACCATTAGTATCGATGTTTGGTATGCATTATATACATTACCCGCTCACTCACTAAGTCTTATATCTTCTATAAGTTAATATGATAACATTGCTCTAAAAGATATTATAATGCTATATGGAGATTTATTCTAATGAATTTACAGCAGTTCTCGCTAAGAAACAAAAAGGTTCTGTCGCAAACTTATCAAATGGGTACAATATTTCCAAAATCAGCTATCTCTAGATACAGTGATGCAGCTATAGCATAAAACTGATCCCAAACAGTCATACTACCAGCATTAATATGCTGACCTTTTTTAATCATGTTAACCAGTTCATAACCTGCTATGGTAGATTCCATAAAATCCCATGCTTTAAATCCTAACATGGGTCGGGTCAATATCTTTATATTTCCATGATCCTGCTCTATCAAATTATTGAAATACTTATTTTGTCTAATCTCTATACCATGAGTTAGCCATATTCCAAGCAAAAATAGAAAGATATTA
>JBLFYO010000115.1:0-3852 GCA_047609165.1 Francisella sp. | reverse complement strand
ATCCAATAGAAAAAGTTTGGGCTAATTTTAAAAATATTTTAAGAAGAATAAGGCACAAATATAGTGATTTTAAAGATGCTATAAAAGCGGCATGGAATTGGAATAAAACTCTTTCAGATTAGCTATAGAAAGCATGCACATATTCAAATGATTTGTGACTGAGTGCTTAAGCCTTACTTGTGATTTTTGGCTACCTATATCATGTTTAAGCTCTTTACCATAGACTAAAGATGTAACCTCTCTAGCCTCAGCTTTATACTTGATTGCTAGTTCTTTTACTGATCCAGCTCTACTACCATATTTAGATGGGCGTCCAGGCTTTTTAATATCGCAGTCAACAGGAGTCTCATAAAGAACGCTATTTTTTCGTAGCATCGTTAATACTTCAACCGAGTCACCAATATCATCTTTTAACTTATTGTATAGCTTGCCATTACCAAACCACGAATCTGTGACAACAAGTATAGGTGAATTACTCCATGTACTTAGCTTATATAGCAGTTCACAAGCTATAGTTATTTTACTCTTGAAGTCAGGATCAACAGCTTTATTTACAGAATGGTAAAACCTTGTTAGTAATGGTAAAAATGCCCATCGTGTATGCACAATTTTTAGCAAGCCTATTTGCACAAAACACTGTGACCATGGATATTGACTTTGGTTGTGTTTGGCTGCATGATCAAAGAAGTGCTCGCATCCAAATATTTTTTTGCCACTTTTAGGAGTCATAGAGTCATCAAGAGCTACTATTAGCCTACCATTTAGTAGTCGGTGATGGAATCAGTTTGAATATTTTCATCCATATACCATCCCAATTAAATGTTTTACTTGCCATGAAACGGTAAAACCGAGTTTTGTTTATGCTGAAGTATAAAACTTGTTCAAGTTTACGATGAACATGACTACTCATTGCAGTGCCAATTGGTAGTATCATAGCTAAAATAACTGCACTAAAAAGTTGCCCTTTTTTATGACTTCTTTTAATGAAACTAGTAGAGGGTGTAAAGTATCCATAGATGAGTTGCTATATTTTTTTTTGAGAAATCTAATATACATCTATATTCATAGATTTGCATCTCATCTAACCAAAATTTTACAAAAATAGGGAAAGTTCAGTTGAAAATAATAAAGATAAGATAGTTGATTACCGTAGAAGACATAAAAACAATCAGATATTTACAAGCAATTTAGCTGAATCAACAGTAGAAAGTCTCATTAATCAACGCTGTAAAGGACAACAATATATGCGATGGAGCAGAGATGGCTTAGAGCCTGTGTTGCAAATAAGAGCATCTATGGCGAGTGGGAGAGTATCTGGAGAACTGCTGTACTGAACGCTGCATAAACACCATAAATAACCGCGGTAAGTTACACTTTTAGCGTGATTTGAAAAGGCGTTTCCTTAAGAATATGTACAGTATCTTTACCTAGCAGGTTAGTGGTAATTTGCTCGTCAGCTTGAACTAATTGAAAGCTACATGCTCTATAATTGCATATTTTTTGAATAATAATTTTTGTATCGGTTCTATATTTAGTGCATGAAAATAGTGACAGTGTTAGAACACCGATAATAGTAACAAGATAAAATAACGGTTTAATAAGCTAATTTGCAATTAATGAACAATCTAAAATAATATAGGATTACATGTATTTTTATAAAGATGCACAAGTTTTTAAATACAAGATTTAATTTAGCCAATTGTTTTATGATAATAATCAAGTTATTAATTAATGTTGTGTGTGGTAAAAAATAGTTTTTTTACTATTTTTAGTATGAGGGTTAGTTACATAGCAATAAACTTTTATATTCTTTTCATTCAAATTGCTCTAAAATATCTCTCACAAATTCTTATATATATAATAAATATGATTAAAATCCCTAAAATTGGTTTTGTGAGCCTTGGCTGTCCTAAAAATCTTGTTGATTCTGAACGCATAATTACAAAGCTCAAAGCAGAAGGTTATGATTTAGTAGATAGCTATACTAATGCTGATATGGTAATCGTAAATACTTGTGGATTTCTTAACTCTGCAATTGATGAATCGTTGGAAGTAATAGGTGAGGCTATTGCGGAGAACGGTAAAGTACTTGTAACAGGTTGTCTTGGCAATAAAGCTGATATGATCAAAGAAAAATATCCTGAAGTTTTGAGTATCACGGGGCCCCAAGATTATGAAAACCTTATAGATGCAGTACATACTCATGCACCTATATTTGCGAGCGATTTTGTATCACTTGTGCCACCACAAGGTATTAAGCTTACACCTAGGCATTATTCATATTTAAAAATATCAGAAGGGTGTAACAATACTTGCACATTCTGCATAATTCCAGATATTCGTGGCAAACTAAAAAGCCGTAATATTAGCAACATAATGATAGAAGCTGAAAAGCTTAAAAATGCTGGCGTGAAAGAGTTGTTAGTGATTTCTCAAGATACTTCAGCTTATGGTGTAGATATAAAGTACGATGCTGGTGTTTGGAACGATAAAGAGTATAAGAGCAATATCCTAGACTTATCGACAGCTTTGGGCGAGCTAGATATGTGGACTCGTCTTCACTATGTATATCCATACCCTCATGTAGATAAGATTGTCCCACTTATGGCAGAAGGTAAGATTTTACCGTACCTTGATGTACCGTTACAGCACTCTAGCCCAGAAGTATTAAAAAGAATGAAGAGACCGGCTCATACTCAAAAAACTCTTAATAGAATAGCTAAATGGCGTGAAATATGTCCAGATATTGTTATCAGAAGTACATTTATCGTAGGTTTCCCTGGTGAGACAGAAGCTGATTTTGAGCATCTAATGAATTTTGCTCGAGAAGCACAGCTTGATAGAGTTGGTTGCTTTAAGTACTCTGAGGTTGAAGGTGCAAAGGCGAATGATTTTGATAATCTGATATCTGAAGAAGTAAAGCAACAACGACTAGATGCGTTTATGGGTTTACAGTCTGAGATAAGTGCTAAGAAGCTAGAAAGATTTGTCGGTACTGAGCAACAAGTTATAATAGACTCAATAAATACTGATGAAAACTACGCAATAGGCCGTACAAAATACGATGCTCCAGAAGTTGATGGTCAAGTAATTATAGGTGATGCAAAAGAACGAAATCTAAAAGTTGGTGAATTTACCATCGTAGAAATTACAGAATCTACTGAGTATGATTTGATAGCAGATTGATTGCTATGAATTTTCTATACTTAAAAGATTAGGGCGTAATGAAATGATATTTATACTAGGAGCTATTATAGGCTTATTTTCAAGTTTTGTATCTACACTATTAGGTGGTGGTGCGGGGCTTATTGCAACACCAGCATTTTTTTATATAATTGTGCATACTTATGGTGCTGAAGCTGCGATGCAAATAGCATTAGCGACTACCTGTGCAATGTCTATATGCTTGAGTGTGATTGCGACTTATAAGCACTATCGCAAGGGCAATATAAACTTAGGCGAGTTGAAGTACTATTTGATAGCATTAGCTATAGGTGCTGTGATTGGCGGTATAATAGTTAAGCAGATAGATAATCAGCTACTTAAACATATATTCTCAGTAATACTGATCTTGAGTGGTATTTGGATGATACTTCATAATGACAGCAAGATTGTAAAGCTATCTGCAAAAAATAGCTTATCCTATATGCAGTGCGTGTGGAGTACTTAGTATACTTGCTACTTCGACTACATTTGTGACGATGTTTTTTATAAAGATAGGTATATGTCTAGTTTGGGGAGGTTGTCCCAATAATTTTATAAGCTTTAGCCTTAAACATATCCGGCGTTTCATTAAAAATATCAGGTTTAATTCTATACCATTCTATGACAGCGTCAAATGGTGTTTCCACT
>JBLFYO010000114.1:0-3891 GCA_047609165.1 Francisella sp. | reverse complement strand
TCTCAACACCCATACCTGAAGACATTTTTCTTACAGTAAATGCAGAGTGAAGACCGCGATTTCTTTTTCTCAATACAAAGCCTTTAAAAGCCTGTACTCTTTGCTTGTCGCCTTCTCTAATCCAAAGATTTACAGTGATTGAATCACCTGGATTAAATGATGGAAGATCTGTTCTATATTGATCTTTTTCTACTAACTCTACAAATTTATTTTTCATTTTTTGCTCCTTTTGTGCTTACCATATCTATTTTGTATTCTTGCAATGATTTCTCATCTTGTTGTGACAGGCATAGGCACTTCATTAAATCTTTACGACGCTCATAAGTTCTTATCAACTTCTGTTTACGCCTCCATTTAGCTATCTCTTTATGGTTACCAGACAACAAAACTTCTGGTACTGCGTTACCACTTGGTAATACAGCTGGCTTTGTATAGTGCGGGTAGTCTAAAAGACTATCGTAAAAAGAGTCTTCAATTGCGGAATCTTTATTACCAAGCACTTCTGGCAATAGCCTTATTAGGCTATCCATAATCAACATAGCAGGGATCTCACCACCGCTTAACACAAAATCACCTACCGAAATTTCTTCATTAACATGATCTTGTATCAGGCGTTCATCAACCCCTTCATATCTACCGCAAAGCAGTATCAACGAATCATTATTTAAAAGCTCTAAAGCTTTTTGATGATTAAAGACACTACCTTGAGGTGATAAGTATACTACTTTTGTATCACAACCTAAAGATTTTTTTGCATCGGAAATAGCATCTGCCAATGGCTGATATTTCATAACCATGCCAGCACCGCCACCAAAACTTGTATCATCAACAGTAGAGTGCTTATCAAACGCATAATCACGAGGGTTAAAACAATCTATAGATGCTTTACCATTTTTAAATGCTCGAGAAGTAATCCCATAGTCGCCTATAGATTTAAACGACTCGGGAAATATTGATACTACACCAAATTTCATGATAGATAATCAAATTCCCAATTAACAACTATTTTCTTAGATTCGATATTTTCATCAACTATATACTGCTGAACATAAGGGATTAGGTACTCATCTTTGCCATTACTACACACAAGCACTTCATTTGACCCGGTCTCTATAATATCAATGACTTTACCAAAGGATTTATCGTCTTGATTAAAGACTTCACAACCGATTATATCTGTAAAATATGTCTCGCCATCATCAAGCTTTGGCAAGGCACTTTTAGGCACACCAATCAAAGCATTGACATATTTTTTGGCAATACTAGCATCATCAACATCGGCTATTTTGATATAAGTTTTATGAGCTCTGCGATACACATCCTCATCTTTGAGAATTTGCCAACATTTAGACCCTTCTTTAAGACTAGGCATCTGAATATACCAGCTACCATAACCCAACAAGGTTTCAATAGAACTTGCCAAAGGATATAGATTTAACTGCCCATCTAGCTTATAAGTAGCACCAATTCGAGCTATTTCTACAAATTCCTCTGACATGAAGTTTTGTGCTTTTAAATTAAGCAGCAGCTTTTTCAGCTTTTACAGCCTCTTTTATTAAGCTAGCAACTCTGTCTGAAGGTTGTGCACCTTTAGCGATCCACTCTTGGGCTTTTGCAAGGTCAAGCTTCAATCTTTCTTCGCCACCTTTAGCAACTGGGTTAAAGAAACCTAGTCTTTCGATGAATTTACCATCTCTTGGGCTTCTTTTGTCCGCAACTACGATTCTATAGAAAGGACGCTTTTTAGCTCCACCACGAGCCATACGAATTACTACCATTTATTTTCTCCGGTTTTGTATTTTAGTTTTTATAACATTAAATCAATGAGTAAGTATAAAACATACTCTTATCAAAATATTCAAAATATTTAATAGCGATACTTTAAAGGCTATTGATGCAAAAGTCAATAGTTGACATATCATTAACTTGAGATATAATATTAATGTCGTCATATTTAAACAAACAACTTGCTTGCGACATTAAACAATAAGCTAAAGCGTTTCTAATAAATTCCTTCCATGAATTTCCTTAGAAGCCTTTTAGCCACACACTAAAGGGAAAATTAAAATGTCAAAAAATTACTTATTTACATCAGAATCCGTATCTGAAGGTCATCCAGATAAACTTGCAGATCAAATTTCAGATGCAATCTTAGATGAAATCCTAAAGCAAGATAAAAATGCTCGTGTAGCTTGCGAAACTCTTGTAAAGACAGGTATGGCTTTAGTAGCGGGTGAGATCACAACTTCAGCTTGGATAGACATCGAAGAGCTAGTAAGAAAAGTAATCACTGAAACAGGCTACGACAATGCTGATAAAGGTATCGATGGCAGGACTTGTTCAGTAATCAATGCTATAGGTAAGCAATCACACAATATCGCTCAAGGTGTCGATCGTGGCTCACTTGAAGACCTAGGTGCAGGTGATCAAGGCTTAATGTTTGGCTTTGCTACAAATGAAACTCCTACTCTTATGCCTAGTGCTATTTACTATGCTCACTTACTTATGAGAAAACAAGCTGAGCTTAGAAAAAACAATAAACTTGGCTGGTTACGCCCAGATGCAAAAGCACAGGTTACTCTAGCTTACGA
This sequence comes from Francisella sp., assembly GCA_047609165.1. GTDB lineage: Bacteria > Pseudomonadota > Gammaproteobacteria > Francisellales > Francisellaceae > Francisella. The sequence goes on along the minus strand of JBLFYO010000114.1, from coordinate 1,300 downwards.
AAACAATAAACCTAAATTTATAGATACTATAGTACTTTCAACTCAGCACGATGAGAGCGTTTCTCAAAAAGAACTTCATGATGCAGTTATCGATGAAATCGTAAAACAAGTAGTCCCTGCTGAACTAATCACAAAAGATACTAAATATCACATCAACCCGACAGGTGTATTCCTAATTGGTGGACCTCAAGGGGATTGTGGTCTGACAGGCAGAAAAATCATCGTAGATACTTACGGCGGTGCTGCGCATCACGGTGGTGGTGCTTTCTCTGGCAAAGATCCTTCTAAAGTTGATCGCTCTGGTGCTTATATGGGTCGTTACATCGCTAAAAATATCGTCGCTGCAGAATTAGCTGATAAGTGCGAAGTGCAAATTGCTTATGCTATAGGTATTGCAAGTCCAGTATCTTTGATGGTCAATACATTCGGTACTGGTAAAATATCTGATGACAAAATCGAAAAAATAGTTTCAGAAATTTTTGACTTACGCGTAGGTAAAATCATTGAGAACCTAGATCTACTAAGACCTATCTATAGAAAAACTTCAAACTACGGTCACTTCGGTCGAGAGCTTCCAGAATTCACTTGGGAAAAAATAGATAAAGCAGATATTCTAAAAGCGGCACTGTAATTATTTAATTGCCTTATCAATTGTTGTTTCTCATGATGGATAAGTACCAACTTGTCACTACAAAGCATCTCGCATCTACAAGTCTTGATTACTTAGAATAGTCGAAGTACCATCCGGAGTCTCTTTATTTTTGAGTAGACAGTAAATCTAAAAATCCTATATAGCCCAACCAAAATAAAAATGTCATATTGAATTTATCTCAACATGACACTATACAAATATTGATGAATTTTGAAACGCACTCAGGATTACGGAGTGGTTTTTAGGATTTTCTTATTTATTTTATCACCTTGAGAGCTGCTGCTTTCTTTAATACTCGCCGTATTTCTGATAATTTTTAAAAGCGAAGTTGCATTATCTTTGATAAGAGTATATAAAAAGCTATCATTATCAGCTTTAAAATAAACCTTAAATACTTCAGGCGTAAAATTAATATCTGGTGCAAAAGCTCCTTTATCTGCTTTATCATCCTTGTTCTCACATATAGCCTGACCTTTTGTCAGGTAAGTCTCGTCAATTCGTACAAACTCCCGAGCAGAATTATCTGCGATAATAATAGATATCGATCCTCGAGGACCTTCGTAATAGCAGTGCCTATCATGAGCTGCCTTTTTTGGAATATACTCACATCTATAATAACTGCAGACTCTCTCTTATCACGAGCAGGAA
>JBLFYO010000113.1:0-3977 GCA_047609165.1 Francisella sp. | reverse complement strand
TTGCCGAAAAACTCAGATATAATAAAAAATAATGCCTTAAGTGAGCATATTCTAGCTCTGGGAAGGATTCACCCTCTACAAATGGCAACATAATTGGCGAAGGTATTGTTGTTCACCATCTTCATTTTTATAACCAAAAACTTCTTTATAATATTTTTTAAATTCACCCAATTTATCTTCAAAGTTTTCAGCCTCTTCTTTGACTGTATCTTTGATTGCTAAAATTTTGTCTTTTGCAGTTTCAACTTGATCTTTTATAGAATCATCACTACCCAAAACTTCATTATAATATTCATTAATTTCAGAATAACTCTCTTTGATACATTTATATTTATCATTTATTAATGTATCAATACCTTTCTCATTTTCATAATTTTCAAATAACTGTTTTTCTAACTCTTTTATTTTTTCTGCTGATTGTTTTGTCGACTCTAAATCAATCTGTTCTAAACCTTCTTTTATAGAATTATTATATGCTTGCAAGATACTGGAAATTGACTCTTTTGCATATTTAACTTGAATCGGCAATGTTAGCAAATGACTTATAGCTGTTTCAATAGACTTTATACCCTGAGCTTTATTAGTAGTACTAATATATGAACTACAATTATTAACTTGGGTCTGTATTTGTACAAGTTGATTAATGTGATTATCATTCAACAAATCAGGATCTACAAGCTTTAAATATTTTCTTATATATTCCAATATTTTTTTTATTCTAGCTATATCTAAATCATCTGTTGGAAAAACTTTTAATTTTTCATCTAAGCTATCAATAGCCGTATGTATTTGATGCTTCTCAAACTGTTCTATTCTATTCATAATAATCTCCTAATAAACCACACTTACATCTTTATCTGCCACACCCAGATTTAAGAAATGCTCCAAATCTAAATCACTATAGCCGTCAACATTTATCTTTAGGTCTTTGTATTTATCTAGCTCGGCTTTGTCTACAGGTGCCAATAGATAGATTTCATTATCAGCTTTGTATAGTTTATCTACTATAAGCATTTCAATTTTTGCATGAAGTGGTTTACAAGTAGCACAAAGCATATTTGCAAGAGTGTCTATAGTTGCCTTTCTTAGATTTTGAGGTACAAACTCTACTTGCCCACCATCTTTTACAACTTCTTTGATACATGGTTTATCTTTGAGGCTAAAGACTTTGTAGCCGATGTCTAAGGCAGAATTCCCCTCCGCTGGAGGGGTGCCGACTTTGTCGGTGGGGTGGTTTCCTTCTAAAACTACCCCGTCAGTCTGCGACTGCCACCCCTTCACAGAAGGGGAATTTTCTTGATTCAGCATCTCTTCACTTAGGTTAGGAGATTCCGGATCGGAGTCCGGAATGACAGTAGAAAGCAAGTCATCCTCGTGCTTGACACGGGGATCTCTAGGTTCATAGCCAAAAACCCTAATATACCTCTCTCTAAGCTCTACCAACTTCTCTTGATTTGATTTCTTTTTAGAGTTTTCAGCATCAAACTCGGCTTGTATATCGGCTTTAATTTTCTCACCAGCACGATTCAGTCGTTCGATAGTGATAGATGAAATTACAGGTTCAAAACTATTTTCTTGACAGAATTTATAAGCCTCTTTTTTCTCATCAATCTGCTCATCTAGTTGGGCTAAAATATATTTACGCTTACCACCATCTTCTGCATTTAGTTGCATAACAGCATCGCCAGTTGTGCCGCTACCTGCGAAGAAGTCTAAAATTGTATCACCTTCATCTTTTATAACATATGAAAAGTACTTTTTTATTAATGCCACAGGTTTTGGATTATTAAAAATATTTTTATAATTATCAAACAATGATGTCATATCATATGAACCCAGCCGCCCATCTAATATTTCTAAACCTTGTAATTTCCCTAAATAATCTTTTGCATAAACCTTTAGCTCTATAATTTTTTGATGGTCACTACCAAACAATATTTTTTCTTTTTGCAACAATTGATCCATCGTGGATTTAGGGAAGCGATAACCCATCATAGGTTGTTTACATGGCTTTTTGGTTTCAGGATGAATAACATCATATCTATAACCTTCTTTTCCTGGGTTGTGGACACTCTGGCTACCTGTATAAATACCACCTCCATCTATATATTTATACCTATCTAACTCTCCTAACTGAGATTTGTTTTTTCTAAACTACTTTGTATATTCCACCTGTAAATCTAAAATAGAGTTGTATTTTTTTATCAGATCATTACTAATTTCCATCAAAATATTTTTGACTTCAGATAATTTTGACTTCCAAACAGGTTCAAGCATACTTATTGATTTAGAGAAAACCAAAATATATTCATGTTCAGTAGCAATATTTGTAGGATTATTATCAGTTGCATTTTTCCACACTATCTCCCCAACAAAATTCCCCTCACCAAAAATCTCATCACACAATATTTTTAGATTTGCTTGTTCATTATCATCTATAGAGATAAATATTACACCATCTTCTTTGAGTAGTTCTCTTGCTATTTTTAGTCTAGGGTACATAAAACTAAGCCAACCACTATGGCTACGAGTACCATATACATTACTTAGGAAGTTTTGCGTCTCTTCAGCCAAACCAAATTCTTTGATTAGCTCTGCTTCGCTCTTTTTAAAGTTATCATTATAGACAAAGTTTTCACTTTTAGTATTGTATGGTGGGTCTATATAGATCATTTTGATTTTATTAGTATAGTTCGCTTTTAGGATTTTTAGAGTATCAATATTATCGCCACGAATTACGACATTTTCAGTATTATCAAAATCTTTTGATTGTTCAAGCTCTACTTTTAGCTCTTTTGTAGTCGGCTCATCAGCTTTCGCTTTAGCTATTCCTTTACCTGCAAAAGTTAGCTCATAGCCTTGGTTATTGCTTGTAGTATTTGCAATATCTAGTACATCTTGCAAAGCTCGTGTGTCTAGTTGATTATCACTATTTATCACATTAGGAAGTAATTGCTTTAGCTTATCGATGATTTGATTTTTATCATCTTGTAAGACTTGAGAGCTATCAATGATTTTTAGATTATTTTGTTCCGCTTGAGATTTGTTTATCATACTGATTTAAATATATTTTGAAAAAAATGATTAGTATAATTATATCAAAATTAGTTAGATAAAATGATAGAAATTTTAGATTGAAATATAGATGGATTCTACAGCCAAGCCGTAGAATGACTATTTATTTGATTACTTCTTCTTAGCAGGAGGAAGGTCTGTTGCAGTACCTTCATAAACTTCTACAGCCATCATCAAACTTTCAGAAAGTGTCGGGTGCGGATGAATAGTAAGTGCCATATCTTCAGCATCACAACCCATCTCAATTGCTAGAGTAGCTTCAGCAATTAATTCACCAGCATTAGTACCGACAATAGATGCGCCTATCAACTTATGGTTTTCATCAAATAACACTTTAGTCATACCTTCTGATCTATCTATACTCAAAGATCTACCACTAGCAGCCCATGGGAATACACCTTTCTCATACTTGATGCCTTTTGCCTTAGCAGAAGTTTCAGTTTCACCAACCCAAGCAACTTCTGGGTCTGTATAAGCAACGGATGGGATTACCAATGGATCAAAACTATGATTAAGTCCAGAGATCACTTCCGCAGCAGTTCTACCTTCAGGTACTGCCTTATGAGCAAGCATAGGTTGACCAATCACATCGCCGATAGCGAATATGTGAGATACATTTGTACGCATCTGTTTATCAGTAGCTATGAAGCCTCTTTCATCAACATTTACGCCAGCTTTTTCAGCATCAATAAGCTTACCATTTGGCTTACGACCAATAGACATAAGTACACGATCATATCGCTCATCTTTAGCAGCATGATTACCTTCCATAGTCACATATATACCATCTTTGCGAGCATCAACAGCTGTAACACCAGTCTTTAGGCGTACTTCGTATTGAGAATTTACTTTTTGATAAGCTTTAACAATATCTTTATCAACACCATTCATAAGCTGATCAC
>JBLFYO010000112.1:0-4057 GCA_047609165.1 Francisella sp. | reverse complement strand
TACGTTTGTAGCCGGATTCAAATAATGAAATAGCTCTATCTCTCAAATCTTGACTATATGCTCTCATAAAATAGAAAACAGTATATACAATTTTGTTGAATAAATCTCCTTCAAATTAGCTATATCACTCACCTCTATATAGGTAACAAGCTATATGGAGAGAGTTGGAAGTTAATTTATCTAGATCTAGCATGAGTCCATAGATGATTAGACTTGGAAAAATGGTTCAACAAGCCAATATACACAATCCACTTGAAAAACACTATTTATAAAAATTGCTTTTATAGAAAAATTAGCAACAATGAGTGCATGCATATATTCATATCAAAAGGGCAGAGGGAAAAGCTGCCTAACCAACATCGTACAGAAAAAAACGGTAAGATTCGTGATCGTATAAAAAGCGCATTACAATGGTATATTTACCTTTATAGAGCCTTAATTTAAACCCAGTTGAAAGACTTTGGAAGTATATGAATGAAAAAGTAAGGAATAATGTATTTTTTCATTTAGCCAAGGATTGTTAAATAACAAATTCTATATTTCTTTACTGATAATTGGGATAAAAATAAAGTTGGTTTAGAAGATCTAATTAACGACAATCTTCAGAGGTTAAAGTCGGCGTTTTGAAATGAGTTGTGTATAGATTATGAACTTTGAGCGGTGGAACATTTTCGTAATACCCCATCTGCTTGAGGTAGAGATAGAAAATGTAGCTCAAAGTAGTTTATTTTTATTCTTATTCTCAAAATATACCTTATCTGCTATATAAATAGTCTTTGTAGCTTTTGTATAAATGTTGCCGTCTGTATCTTTGTACTCTACAGGTAGGGTGATTACTGATTTGTTTTTTGTAGAGATATCTTCTTTAATCTTTGATATGGTCTCATCCGTAAGTAAAAAGTTTGCATAAACATCTTGAGTTACAGGTTTTAGATAATCTATAGTAGCTGCCAAATCCCAAATTATATAGTCATCGCCAAGTATATGCCAAAGCTGCAAAGGGTATATAGGATCTAATGATGCGTAGATTGCTCCACCAAATCCAGTACCGTGATAGTTATTAGTATCATATCGAAGGTTAAATTTCAGATGTACTTCTTTAAAATCATCAGAGACAAAGACTACTTCACCACCAGTTAGCATAAAAGATGGACAACCTTCAAAAGTTTTTACAAATAATGGAGATTTTTCACCACTTTTTTTATTAGTATTAAATATTGGTTTCATATTTAAAATTCCTATCTTGCATTTATAAATTTAATTGCTTTATCCAAAGCAACTTCAGCATTCTTAAAAGGTAATAAACCTACCGTACTTATAAAACCATGAAACATTTCATTGTCATAATGTATTTCCACATGGACATTTTGAGATTTCAACTTTTTCTCGTAAGCATAAATACTATCAATCAAAATATCATGTGTAGCCGCTATAATCAATGTATTTGGTTGAGCTGTATTTTCATAAAAAATCGGTGATATCTGAGGGTTTTTAAAAGTTTCAATATTACTTTCAGCATCGGCTACATAGGCATTTAAGAAGTTTTCGCACCACCTCATATTTAGATGATATTTGTGTTCGTCAAATTTAACCTGAGAATTATATTTTGTATACATATCTGTTGCGGGGTAAACTAATATTTGAGCTTTTGGCATATTTTGTTGTCTTTCATGACAAATTATAGTTGCAAAATTTCCGCCTGCACTATCACCCATTACAAATATATTCTCGGCTTTAAAACCAAATTTTGACGCATTAGCATATAGCCAGTCATAAGCATCGAAACAATCATTTACAGCTACTGGAAATTTATGCTCAGGAGCTAAACGATAGTCGAGAGAAAACACATTAAATTTGCCATTATCACACAAATAACGACAAACATGATCATAAGTATCTATAGAACCAACACACCAGCCACCACCATGGATAAATAGTAAAGCCTTATCACTTTCTTGATTTGGCTTATAGTGTCTTAGTCTAGTGCCATTGTCTAAATTTATATCAGTTTCTTCTACATCAACTTTAGGTAGCTGAGCAATACTTTCTATAGATGATTTGCCAAAGACTTCTCGTTGAATTGCGAAGTCTTGTTTTTTTAACTTTCTAATTTCTGGAGTATCTAATATAGCTTCTAAATTCGGATTGTATGCCATGTTTTTCCTCAAACTCTATGTATTCTTATTATTTCAATATTTTGTATTTGTAATTTTTTTGATAACTCTCTAGTAGCATTATCCAGCTCTACTATATTTGAGCTTTTATCTAATCCTAGGATTGATGCTTTACGTGAATGTCCTACTAGAGTTTTTAAGCCAAGTTGATTTTTGATTGTCTCGATATTCTTTAATAAATGTATAGCAGTGTCAGTTTTCTTACCAAAACCAAAACCAACATCGAAGTAAATATTATTCTCATTCACACCATTTTTTACAAGAATATCTCTTTTATCATTTATAAACGAACAGATTTCATCGATAGCATTTTCTTTATCTAAGTATTCACTTCTATCAAGAATACCAAGATTGTGTGTGATGACATATTTTTTATTGTACTTCGCTATTAGCCTAGCTTTTTTCTCGATATCATTACACTCAACATCATTTATCATCCAGATTATATCACTATGTTTAGCTAGGATATTTTGCATAATTTCAAGCTTACGAGTATCTATACTGATCAATGGTCTAAAATTTAACTTATGGATATTTTGCTTTATATAAGTTAGAAAATCATCTAATCTTTGAATTTCTACTTCAATAGAGGCAGCTTTAGCATTGGGTTTAGTTGATTCTGCTCCGATGTCAATAATTTCAACGCCATTTTCAATCAGCTCAAATAAATTTCTTTTGCGTTGATTATCATCAAAAGTACCATCGCTAAAAGATTGTTCTGATAAATTGACTATCCCCATTATCATATTGTTTGAGAGAGTTTGTTTTAGTTTTGTTATGGGTTCTAACTCATTGAGCTTTTTATTTAAATCCATATTTTTTAACTTAGGATGAGACCAGTTACCTTCTAACTCCAAAAGAGGGGCTAAAGCAAAGCTTCTCTTTAGCAGTTCTTTATGTGGTATCGTAAGCTTATCAGTATTTAAAATCATATCATTACAAGCGAGGATATCTAAATCTATCAATCTCGGTGACCAGATAAGGGCCTTTAAATCTCGACCTATTATTTGCTCGATATTTTTTAGCTCTTTAAGAAGTTCTAATGGTTCTAAACTTGTTTGGATTTTTATGGCAGTATTTAAATAAATGATATCCCATTCTTTAGGTGCACCATCTTTTAGTAATGCTTTACTTGAATATAAGCTAGCTTTGTCGATTATACGAGTATTCTCTAACTTGTCTATAGATCTAGTAGCTATGTGAATACTCTCTAGCGTAAAGCCAATATTTGCACCAATACCGATGATATAGTTCATTCTAATCTCTGATTATAAAACTAGCTGATTCTATCTGAGACATAGGAGGGCGTTTGATAAGTTTTAGGTACTTAATCGAAATAGCATAATTATCGTTGATAAAATTGTATATTTGCTTGGCTAGGTATTCAATAAGATTACAGCTGATATCATCACAAAAAGCTTGGATTTTGTTACGCAAAGTATAGTAACAAATAGTCTCATTAAGATCATCAGTATCACTTGCATTAAAATTCTTTGGAAATAATAACTCAAGATCTATTTCAATAAGCTGTCTATTAGCTCGCTCTTCTTCAGAGCAGCCTAAGCTTACGAATATTTGCATGTTTTGTAGAAATAAAGATTGTTGCATAAGTTAGTTATTAAATCTATTTTAGAGACCCTAAATATAGCATATTAGTTAAACTTTTTGTAACTATTAAGCAAAATTTTCCTATCAAACAAATATCTAATGTTATGATTCTAATCATACTGTTTTATTATTTGCTTGCAATTACTATTTGTCTAGTTTGGGGAGGTTGTCCCAATAATTTTATAAGCTTTAGCCTTAAACATATCCGGCGTTTCATTAAAAATATCAGGTTTAATTCTATACCATTCTACGGCAGCGTCAAATGGTGTTTTCAC
>JBLFYO010000111.1:0-4102 GCA_047609165.1 Francisella sp. | reverse complement strand
TATAAAGAATGCATCCGTAAAATGTACAACCTATTCAAATCCTGAAGAAATGGCCAAGCACTTATTTGGGTTCTTGATCTTTTATAACTTTGAGAGAAGGCATTCTAGCCTTAAAAAAGAGCTAAAAGTGGAAACACCATTTGACGCTGTCGTAGAATGGTATAGAATTAAACCTGAGATTTTTAATGAAACGCCGGATATGTTTAGGGCTAAAGCTTATAAAATTATTGGGACAACCTCCCCAAACTAGACAGTTACATACTTTTGTACTCTTGAACACTGTGGAATTTGAATCATTATCATTACTATTATTTTTTTGTAATTGAGACTGAGCACTATTATCATTTTTAACCGAATTTATTGATGTAAATGCAGGGTAGACAAAGTAATACCCATTATTAACAATATTATTTTTTTCATAATTTTATACCGCCAAATATAATTTTACCTACAAATATTATTGACTATCAATAGTGGATTTTAGTTTTGATATAATTAATTTTCAAATCTTTTTAAGTCGTTCTATTTTATCTTATCCCAATCAAACCTAATGCCTGGATCTGTCTTTCTACCAGGAGCTATATCTTCATGCCCTATGATATTTTGTAATCTTGGGTAGCTAGCTCTCAAATCCTTTAATAGCTTATTCAAACTATTATACTGCTCTGATTCATAGTTAGTTTTATCAGTGCCTTGCATCTCTATACCTACAGAGAAATCATTACAACATTTTCTACCGTTATATTCACTAATTCCTGCGTGCCAAGCTCTATCATTTACAGATACAAACTGAATAATTTCCCCGTATCTTTTTATATAAAAATGTGCAGAAACTTTCACATCCTCAAGACTCTCAAAACTTTTATCTAAACCACATTCAAGCTTATTTTGAAAGAGATTTTCAACATTCTGATTATCATACGCACCTTCTGGCAAACTAATACAGTGAATAACTACTAAGTCGATATCACAATCATCATTACTAGAACGCTGATTATAATTCTCACTTTGAATATACTTACAACCTAAATACCAACCATCTTTAAACATTTATCTTTTGAAAATTCGTTGTGCTGATATATACTCTAGCAGTTAATTAAATAATTTTGAATAATTATATGAAATGTATAGATTGTAAACTCGTAAGAAACACAATTATTTTTGGTGTTATAACTCTCGTCACAGTAGTATTAAGCTACAACTTTTTAGATATAAAAGTAGCAAACATTGTGCATACTAGTGACTTATTTGGCACAGGCGTTAGTACTATTGCCGACTTAATTTCCAAGATATTTTCTCCAAAGATATGGGCTGTAATTACAGCTTTAGCAGTACTTATATCTGGCATCATCTATTTGCGGACAAAAAAAACATCAAGTAAATTTTATACAATGTCTCTCGCTTTAGTAGCAACGATACTCTTCACCACTATCACAAAAGTTCTACTTGCAAGATATCGCCCGGAGATGCTTTTATTCGACGATAAATATGGTTTTCATTTCTTATCATTCAAAAAAGCCTACAATTCTATGCCTTCTGGACATACTGCTCTAACTTTTGCAGGCTTATTAGCTATCGCAAATTTCTTTAAGAAAAGTTACATCACAGCTTTAGCTATATTTATAGCTTGTATGGTAGCTGTTAGTAGAATTATAATTCTTGATCATTTTGTCTCTGATGTAATTCTTGCTGCATATATAGGAATCTTCTGTTACCTCTGGGCAAAGTCTCTTATGGAAAGTAAGTCTAGAATTAAATCAAAGTAAGAACAAAAGCTATAGGGGCAAGCCCTTGTGGTTGCCGACCATATAGTTGACACAAGGCACGACACCTACAAAAAAATGTGCGTAAAAGCACAATATCACTATCCTATATATCCTTTAAAAAAAGTCAAAGCCTTACGATAAACTTCTTGCTTAAAATTGACAACATGATTTATAGGATACCAATAATTAACCCAACGCCAATTATCAAATTCTGGAGTTTCATCACTAGCTTCTAAATCTATATTTTTTTCTGAAGTTTTTAGACGCAACAAAAACCATTTTTGCTTTTGACCAATACAAACAGGCTCTTTTTTTCTCACAAGATGATCTGGAATTTCATATTTAATCCAATCTCTAGTTGAAGCAATTACTTCTACATCTTGCGGTCGTAAACCTATTTCTTCATGAAGCTCACGATACATTGATTCAAGTGGTGACTCATTCTGTGACACCCCGCCCTGTGGGAATTGCCAAGAGTTGCGATTTCTTCGTTGCCCCCAAAACACCCTGTTTTGCTTGTTGAGCAATATGATTGCCACATTTGCTCGATAACCACTTTTATCTATCATTATTCAAAGAAAATTTCTTCTACCTAATTTCTATTCTAAACTAATTTGCTGTCGTTTGATATTTATTACTATACTTTAAAAAAAAATTAAAAAAAACTATCACTTAAACTGTGAAACTATTGACCCTTTTGATATATAAAGATAGTATTCACACAAAGCTTTATTTATATAACAACAAATGCAAAAAATAACTTATTCTGAAATTTTCTACTCCCCACAAGGCGAAGGACATTATACTGGTGTATGCAGTGCTTGGCTAAGACTCTTTTCATGCAACTTGCAATGTGATGGCTTTGGGCAAAAAGACCCTACAGATAGCCAAACTTATGAATTACCATACAAAAATTTTGATGTAACTAATATCAAAAAAATGACTGATCTACCAGTTTTTGAAAAAGGCTGTGATAGTAGCTATTCTTGGGCAAAAAAATACAAACATCTAGCTCAATCAAAAACCATTCTCGAAACTGCTACAGCACTAGAGGATATTCTACCAACAAATACATTTTCTCACTCACATTCAAACCAACAAATACACCTTTGCATTACAGGTGGTGAGCCGTTTTTACAACAAGATAATATCGTAAACTTATTTAAAGAATTTCAAGCTAGAAATAATTTACCAAAATTTGTTACATTTGAAACGAATGGCACACAAAAATTAAGTCTTGAATTTAAAAAATTCTTTAAGGAATATATTTCTAAAGGCAATGAAGTCTTTTTTTCTATCTCACCAAAACTTTATAGCATAACAGGTGAAAAACGAGATAAAGCCTTAAAGCCAGAGTATATTAAAGAATACTCTAAGCTAAGCACACAAGGTCAGTTAAAATTTGTAATAGACAATCATCAAGCTAGCCAAAGTGAGTTAGATGAGGTCGTATCAATACTTAGACAATACGATATACCGTACAATATTTGGTGTATGCCAAGCGGTGCTTTAAAAGAGAAACAGTACTCAATCGCAAAGGAAGTATCTAATTTTGCCAGTCAAAAAGGCTATTATACTTGTGCAAGAGTGCATACTTATTTATTCGGTAATGAAATAGGAACATAACCAATATGTGGCAAATAAGCAAAAGTTTTGAGTTTTGTTATGGGCATCGTGTATGGTCGCAAGAACTTATAGAAGGTTTTAGTGTAGACTTAAAATGTGCCTGTAGACATCTACATGGGCACAATGCAACTGTAAATGTCTATTTAATAGCAAATAAATTAGATGCTCAAGGAATGGTTACGGACTTTAAGCATCTTGGTTGGTTCAAAAAATGGATTGATAATACTATTGATCATAAATTTATAGTAGATATTAATGACCCATTACTGGCTAAACTTACCGATAATTTACCACTAGAAAACTGTTATTTTGAGGATAAACTTATTGCCAAAAAAATTAATTATACTGATGATCTGGAAGAACATTTAAAAGAATACTATACTGGATTTATAATAGTTGATTTTATACCCACTTCAGAAAATCTCTCCAGATGGCTATGCGAAATTGTAGAACATAAAATGTCGCAAATTGATATTAGCGTAGATAAGCTAGAGTTTTTTGAGACGCCAAAATCTAAAAGTGTATATATCAATAACTAAAAAAAGATCCCTGAGCGGAGTCGAAAGGTCGGGTTATAAATTATATAATATAACGACCCTTCGACTCCGCTCAGGGATCTTGAAAAGAGAACTTAAATGAAAACAGACAAACAGCTAGGGCTAAAAGTAAAAAATTTACTTGTAGAAAAAAATCTTGAAACTCCAATGCGT
>JBLFYO010000110.1:0-4192 GCA_047609165.1 Francisella sp. | reverse complement strand
AACCTTTGTTTTAAATTTACTTTTGTTTGACATAGTATGAGTTACTATTTAGAATTAATGAATACACAAATTTAAAACCACTAAAATGAAAAATGCAAAACTAAAATTTTCATACGGTCTTGGTGCCTATGGTAAAGATGCTGGCTGCGCTATCGTTTTACATATTCCTAATGTACCGTTTTGAACGGTTAGACTAGATTTACTTCATCAATAAAAACAAAGATAAAAGTCGAAGCTTTTAGCTTACTTTTATTTGTGTATATGCTCTTTTTTCATAACATCAACAAACAGTGATAATGAGATAATCTCTTCTAGCCACTCTTTAACTCTAGTATATTTAGAGTTATCAAACCACATTTTGTCTACCATCGAAAACTGTCTAATAAATGGAAATACAGTAATATCAGCAATTTTGATGGTATCAGAGAGTAGATATTTATCACCCTGCAATACAGACTCTAATTTTATCAAAAATTCTTCAGCCTTATTGCGATAATATTCTTCGGTATACTCTGGAAATCGATTAGCATACTTATATTTATCTAACCAAAACTTAAAATAGCTATCATTCTCTTGTAGCAACTCATCGAAAAGATCATTTTTAGCACTCGACATATCAAGCCATTTATTAGGGTCATTTATAGCTAATGCCCAACGCATGATATCTATACTTTCATCAATAACCGTAGAACCAACACAAAGCACCGGTACCGTACCCTTACTTGAAGCAGCAAGCATAGACTGAGGCTTATTACGCAAAGACACTTCTTGCAAATCAACGACAATACCAGCAGCAAAAATAGCTATTCTAGCCCTTATAGCGTATGGACAACGGCGAAAGGTATATAGTATTGGCATATTATGGGAACTCATCACTAGATTCCAGGAATATGTAAATCATCAATTTTTGGATTCTCTTTTTTTACCAAATTAAATTTTGAATCCATATCTAATTTCTTTAATTGCTTCTCTCTAGCTATAGCAAGCCGAATATCATCATAGGTCTCAAAATAAACAAGCTTATCCAAATTATGTTTTTTGGTAAAACCTTCTATAAGCTTTTGCTTATGCTCATATACTCGTTTTACAATATTTGCTGTTACACCAACATATACAACACTGTTACTTTTATTTGAAAGTATATAGGTATAGCCTATTTTGTTCTTTTGCTCCTGGCTCATGATTCTGATCTATTTTTATAATATAACTACGCTAATTATAATTGATTTGTGAGCTTATTAATATGGTTATAAACTAAGACTATAAAACCAAAAAAGCCTCAAAACCCCGTGTGAAATCAGGATTAAGAGGCTTTAGAGTTACCTTACTACATAAGGTGTATGGTGCCCGGGGCCGGACTCGAACCGGCACGAGAGTTAAGTCTCGAGGGATTTTAAGTCCCTTGTGTCTACCAATTTCACCACCCGGGCAAACAGGTGGAGGTCGAGGCCGGAATCGAACCGGCGTACAAGGCTTTGCAGGCCTCTGCATAACCATTTTGCTACTCGACCTAAATGTATGGAGCGGGAAACGAGGTTCGAACTCGCGACCCCAACCTTGGCAAGGTTGTGCTCTACCGCTGAGCTATTCCCGCATTACAAGGATATATATTACCTTGTTTTATAAAATTGTCAATACTGATGTGCTTAATTTTAGTTAAATACCTTTATGACAGTCTTATCAAGATAGTTATGTGTCTAGTTATGGATTTGCTACACACTTAAATACTGTAGATGTTTTATTATCATCATCTGATGAAATCATACCTGTAGGTATAAATGTTGTAGATGTTGCAACTACAATAGATGAAGCAATATTTGCAGCTTTCTTTAAATCTTTATTCACACCACTATAAACATTACCCTGAGAAACAATCACATAAGATTCACCTTTATCCTTGCAATAAGACTCTATTTTTTCAATAGTATCTTTTAATGCTACGCTTTGATCTGTTGATGTTGAAATAGCTACAAAAGTGCCTCCCTCTTTAGGGTAGATAGTTGTTTGAGCTGTAGCTGCGCAACTTGCCAATGTTAATATCGAAACACTTAGAATGATATATTTTTTCACTTGATTCATAAAACACCTATGATTTTAATTATTTATTAACCTCAAAATCAACTTTGAATAGTTTTTGAATATTATTCAAAAGCTTAAGATCTGGATTAGCTTTTAGATTTACCTTGCCACCCTGCATTGGATTATGCTTTTTCATATTTTCAGCATCACTTACAAGCATTGCGAATAAAGCATTCTCATTCATAGGTTTCTTTGCATCTAAAGTTACAGATATATTCTTGGGATTTTGCAAGAATATTGACAAAGAAGATAATCCTTCTTGAATAAACTTATCATCTTGCTGTACTGCGAATAATTGCAACAATGCACCATAAGAACCAAGGATTTGACTAGGTGAAGTATTTGGATCATTGTTTGTATATCTTGCAACTTTTTCTAGAAGCCCAGTATTTGAAATACTTACATTTAAGTCATTTAGACACAACTGATCCTTACAATCATATAAACTCTCATTGTTAGAAGCAGTTACCATGTTTAAGTATGGAAGCACTTTTAGCTTGCCATTTATCGTGCCTTTTGAGCTCGTATCTATAGAAGCCAAATCTCCGCCTGAAATTTGCAGATTAGAGTTATAAATTGAACCTTTTAATTGATAATTTAATGTTATCAGTAAATTAACATCATCTTTACCTACAAACTTAAACAATTTTTGCATAAACTGATCTTTTGGATAACTTTTTTCTTTAAAGTCTATATTGATTTTTAAATCACCATTATTTGATTTTATATAGGCATTTTCAAGAGCATCTGTATCATTTTCAATGATATCTTCAATGCTATGATCAAGATCAATATTAGCAACAGCCAAATCAAAGTTTAAATGGTTATTATTACCAAGCTTACCATTTACATCAAGATTAAGCTGTCCTTTCACCTTGCCAAGATTGCCTTTTATATTTAAGCTTGGAATATTTTTATAATCTTTGCCTAAGTACTGTGTAGTAACTTGCTTCATCATCTCTGTAAAATTAGCATCAAACTCAGCCTGTACTAGCTTAGAGTTTAAAATTATATTTTTAAAACCAGCCAAGAAATCTTCATCTACAGCATTACCTGCCAATTTTACATCTGATAATTTTACCTTTTCATCCAAGAATTTCTTCTTGCTGTATGTGGCATCTACATCTAGCTCTAAAGTTTCATTTTGGTAATTATATTCAAGGGTGAAGTCATATAGGCTTTGACTAAAACTATTCATAATAACGCTATATAAACCTTCATTATAAGCTAAGCTTTTTGAATCAACGCGAGCACTTACCATATTACTGCTTGCAATACTTGTCGCTAAATTTGTAATGATTAAGCCCTTAGTTTTTATAGTAAAGTCTTTATCGACATTACCACCAAAATCAAGCCCTGTAAATTCCATGCTATTTATAGATAGATTAGGCTTATCTTTACCACCACTCATCACAAGTATATTTGAAGCCACTACGGTGTCATCACTATTCTTCTCAACCTTGCCGATAGTTATTTGCGTTTGAAATGGAAATAGAGAGTCAATATTAGAAATTATAAGACTTTTAATCTCAAAATTTTGCTCTTTAGTTTGCTGCTGAGTTGGGTTTGTATTTTCAGCATACAAATTAATTGCAGAAAATATTGCCACTCCTATTGATGCTACTAACAATATCTTTTTCAACTTCATAAAAACTCCTTTTTAATTTACTGATGTTATACACCAAACACAAGCTTGAGTGGTGTAAGTTGTGTTGAAGTGCTAGGTAGGAAGGTGCAGGAGCTACTAGTAGCTTCAAATCTTACTAACGACGCAATTTGATGTAAATTATACCATCCTTTAAGAACAAAAGATAAAGCATCATATGTCTGCGTTAGAACTTTACTAACATAGCTACAGCTATGCTAATAAAAACCTGCCTTGCATCTAAAGCATTATCTTTTGCTCAAGATTGTTTTTGCTGTATAACATCAGTAATTTATTTTTTCTAATTTTAAAAATTCTAAATCTTTTTTTCTCAATGAAAACATACCGCAATTTGTCTCAAAAGCAATAGGTCCACCAAGCATAGATTTATTAGTAACTATCATCTCTTGCCCTTCTATCACACCCATTGCAATTATCTTGTCTTTGAATGAGTTTGGACAGCCCTCA
>JBLFYO010000109.1:0-4194 GCA_047609165.1 Francisella sp. | reverse complement strand
GGTGCAAAAGAAATACTTCAAAGCGTAGGAGCGAAAGTAAGTGAAAAGGGTGAAAATGTCACTATAGAAACTACAAAAATCAATACAAAGACCTTAGAGTTATGTGGTGAGCAAACTTCAAAAACTCGTTGTTCATTGATGCTTTTAGGAGCCATGCTCAAAAAGAAAGGTCGCGTAAAGATTGGCTTTCCAGGTGGTTGTAGCTTTAGCGAAAAAAGACCTTTTGATATTCATCTTGAAGGACTTGAAGCTTTAGGTGCAGAGGTTACTTTAGCTGATGAATATATCGAAGTGGCTTACAAAGAAGAGAAAAATGCAAATTTTAAAATGCTATTTCCCTCTGTAGGTGCGACCATGAATTTGGTCATGTATGCAGTAATTGGTAGTTCCGAAGTTCTTTTGGAAAATGTTGCGTTAGAACCAGAGGTTGTCACGCTAATAGATTATCTAAATAAATGTGGTGGACATGTAGACTTTGATGCGGAAAATCGTACTATAACTATCCAAGGTGTAGCTAAATTGATAGGCTGTGAGTTTGAGATTATTTATGATCGGATTCAAGCTATGACTTATGCTGCAATGGCTTATCTTTATAAGACAAATGTAACTATTACAAATATCAACTCTACTGATACTAGCAATATAGCTAAACCATTAGAAAAATTGACAAATGCAGGTGCAAAGTGGGAGTACAATGTCGCTAATAGTGAGATAAAATTCTACGGTAAAGAAAGCTCTCTAAAGGGTGTAGATATAATCGCAGCACCATATCCACATTTTCCAACAGATTTGCAGCCTATATACGCTATAATGCTTTTGATGGCTAGTAGTTCAAGCACTATTCAAGACACCGTATATCCAGAGCGAATAAATTATGTATATCAAATCAGAAAGATGGGCTTTGGTTTGTCTATTGACAACAATCTCATCAAAATAAAGCCAATCAAAAAACTTGCTAATTTGCGACCAGCTGTTATGAGCGTAAAGGATCTTCGAGCAGGTATGGCGTGCTTGATGGCAGGATCATTACTTGATGAATACTCGACTATAAATAATGCACATCAGATATATAGAGGCTACAACAATCTTATAGAAAATATGTCTAACTTTATGCAAATAGAGCTTTTAGACGAAAACATATAGGTAGAACATGACTCAGCACATCTCTTTAGAAAAGTATAATACCTATAGAATCAAATCTTTTGCAAAAAATGTTTATTTTCCAAGTTCAGAAGAAGAAATTGTAAATATTGCTAAAAAGCACAATCAGTTATTTTTTTTAGGAAATGGTAGTAATGTTATTTTTTCAAAAGAATACTACGGTGATGAAATTGCTTTTGTAGTTTTGTGTAAGAATTTTAATAAATTTAAAATTTCAGATAATCGTTTAAGTGTACAGTCTGGAGTATTGTTGCAAGACCTTGCTTTGGCAACTTATGAAGTAGGGTTGAGCGGTATCGAGACATTTTATGATGTGCCAGCAAGTGTTGGTGGGGCATTGATTATGAATGCAGGTGCTTATGGTGATGAAATTTATACTTATATAAGAAGTGTGAAAGTTTTAGATATCAGAAGCTGTCAAATTAAAGAGTATCAAAAAGTTGATATTAATTATGGCTATAGATACTCAATGTTTAAGGGTGCTGAGAATATCTGTATATTATCAGCAGAATTTGAATTTGAAAAAAAATCTAAAGTAGAGATTAAAGCTAAACTTGATGATATTTACTCGCGTCGCTTGGCAAATCTACCACAAAAGCCAACAGCTGGGAGTGTGTTTAAACGACCACAAGCAAATGTGCCTGTAGGTGTAATGGTAGAAGAGCTTGGGCTTAAAGGTAAAGTTATTGGCGATGCTCAGATTTCACCAAAGCATGGCGGTATTATAGTAAATAATGGTCATGCTAAAGGTGAAGATATAATCGGACTTATAGATTATATAAAAGCACAGATTCTTGAGCATTATAATATCAGTCTGCATGAAGAGCAGATAGTTGTTTAAACTTTGATAGTGAAAGGATCTTTATAGATTATGAAAAAAAATATTTTAATTTCTTTGTTTGCGGTTTTGGGTCTTTGTGGAATGAGTTTTGCTCAAGAGGACTATCAGGGACAGCTTTCTGATAAGAAACTTCAATCAATGGGGATTTTGTCATCAGGTTCAATAGAGAAGGGTTCTTTAGAAACATCAAAAGAAAATTCTGTTTATGATTATGACAAAGAGTACGAAGACTTATTGAAAAGTATACATACTTCGGATAATACTGGTTATGAATTAGATTCTACATTACTAGATGCTGACCTTACACACTATGAAGATGACTATGATGAGTTGCTTAATAGAGCCTCCAAAATTCTAGGAGATGAGAGGGTTGCTATGCTAAGCAATCGAGTTGAAGGCATTATTTTTGAAAAAGATGGTAAGAAAGGTGCTATTGAAATATCTAGTAGTATGGATCAGATTGCTGATAATACAACTAAAAAAATACAAAATATACATCTAAAAAATACTAATGAAATCATCCAAGAAAGTTTTTCTTTAAATAATAGTGATAAGAATCTAAATTTATATGCAAAAAGTTATGCCGTTAATGATGATACTGACAATCTTTATCAGAATCTGCTAGCTGGGCTAAGTGATGGTAGTGGTGATGAGATTACTCAGTTATTTAATCTCGCTAGTGAAGAAGGGCTAGAAGGTGAGG
Organism: Francisella sp.; assembly: GCA_047609165.1. GTDB lineage: Bacteria > Pseudomonadota > Gammaproteobacteria > Francisellales > Francisellaceae > Francisella. The sequence continues at coordinate 1,489 of JBLFYO010000109.1, read as the reverse complement.
CGTTTCAGTATCAACTTGATGATGGTTATCCAATGGAAGAAGTTACGACAGTGGGACTGTTTAGTGGTCGGAAAAAGCATTTTAAAAAGTGTCTTATTATGAAAACTTATGGTGGTGGTACATGGAGAACATATTGCCAGCCAATAGCTAAACCAACCCAGTGTACAGATCAACAATGGCGGGACTTATCGACAATGCCAATTATGTTTTGCTAGATCCTTTAAATTCCATAATCTGCTTTTTAAGCTCATCTAAGCTTACTCTATTTGGATTTGGGCGAGGAGCTAAAGTATTATCATCAATCTTACGCACGGCATAGCCATATAGAGCTTCTATCTCTAGTTTGAGATTTTTTTCCAGCTCCTGTAAAACTTTTTGCCAAGCTTTTTTACCTGTAAAATGATTGTTCATCTTAGTATCAGCTAATGGCTCATTAAGCTCTCTAATGTCATTGAATAAAGTAGCTGTTTTTTCATAAGTCAGAGTTATAATGTCGCTCTCTATGGCAGGTGATTTATAAGCACTTGATTGGAGCATACCACCCCAAGTTTTTGCATCTATCATACCATTTGTATGTGGTAGATTGTCTATTGTTGAAAATGCATTATTTAGCGTACTAAAACATTTATCACCAAAGGTTGAAAATAGTAGTACACCCTCATGGTTGAGCATCTCGTGATACTGCTCTAGTCTATCTGCTATATTTTCAGTTAGATGAATAATTGTATTGGATATAATCAAATCATGCATAAGATTCTCATCGCTAGAAATCACACTATTTGGAAATCTCGATTTTAATGCAACGATATACTCATCATCGCTATAGCCATCAAGATAAATACTTTTAGGGTTAAGATTTATAAATTCTAGCCTTTTTAGTAGCCGATCAGCAATTTCATTTTTTATAAAAGAGGTAGGATATTTATCATTTCTATTAGACAGAAGTTTTAAAAAAAGATTATAATTAAACATATACTTTTATCAGTGGTAATCAATATGACGATTATATCAAAATTATGCAAAATACTCTTTAGACAAAATTGTTTACTTTGCAAGCAGTCAAGTAATGATTTGGTTTGCGATTATTGTTTTGATAATATGGCTAGTCATTTGCATTTAGAAAAAGAGACCGTTGAGCTAGATCAAGAGTTTGATTACTATTACCTCTCAAAATATTCTCCCGAAATAAAATTTCTTTTGCAAAAATTCAAATTCAATAAAGATCTGTTAATAGTACCAGTATTTGAAAAGCTGCTTGATAAATGGTGGAGCAACTTTGCAAATGAGCATTTATCTAGCGTAGATGCTATAGCTGTAGTGCCTAGTCATCGCTTGAGATATTTGTATCGAGGCTTTAATCAAGCAGAAGTTATGGCTCAAAGCATTGCTGGCAAGATAGGTATAACTACAACTTTTGAACATTATAAGCGTGTGAAATACACTAAACCGCAATCTAAATCATCAAAAGCACAAAGAGCCGAGCAGATAT
>JBLFYO010000108.1:0-4232 GCA_047609165.1 Francisella sp. | reverse complement strand
ATAGAAAAAGTTTGGGCTAATTTTAAAAATATTTTAAGAAGAATAAGGCACAAATAGAGTGATTTTAAAGATGCTATAAAAGCGGCATGGAATTGGAATAAAACTCTTTCAAATTAGCTATAAAAAGGCACCTGTATTTCAAGCACAAGCAGTTTTAAGTAATGGTGAAATAGTCGATAATTATGATTTTGAAAAAGCTATAGCAGGCAAATATTCTGTTGTGGTATTTTATCCTTTAGATTTTACTTTTGTATGCCCGTCTGAGCTTATAGCTTTAGATAAAAGAACAGCTAAATTAAAAGAGTTAGGTGTAGAAGTAGTATCTGTATCTATAGACTCTCATTTTACTCATAATGCTTGGAGAAATACACCTGTAAATGAAGGTGGGATTGGTCCAGTAACATATACTATGGTTGCAGATATTAGCCAAAGTATCGTAAAAGATTATGATGTGCAAGCAGAAGGCGGTATGGCTTTTAGAGGTACTTTCCTTATCGATACAAACAGTGTAGTGCGTCATCAAGTTGTAAATGACCTTCCATTAGGTAGAAATATGGATGAAATTTATGTAGATTTTACATATACAAAAAAATAAAGATGGGATTGTGTCATTTGAAATAGTCATTATAATTTATTCTATAGATTATAATGTTGTTTTTAGAGGTGCCCTTATATGAAAACTATTGGATTTACTAAATCAAAATCGTTGCACTTCTATTTGGAATCAAGGAATCAAGCATATAAAAATAGACGAAAACGATATAATTTACGAGTGAATCTGATCTGTGGATTAAGGGCGCATCTAATAATTTTAATAGAGGAGTGGGTGTTTAAAATTGAGTTTTGCAAGAAGTATATTCCACTAATCTAGTACTATGTGATAAATTAACTACTACTATTATTATAATTTTTAAAAAAGCATGAAAAAAGTACTAATGTGTCCACCTAGAGCATTTGATGTTGTATATACAATTAACCCTTGGATGGATTTAAACAACAAGCCAGATAAAGCATTAGCATTAAAGCAATGGGAAGATTTGTACAACACTTACATTAAGCTAGATATAGAGGTAGCTGTCATAGAGCAGGACAAAAATCTTCCAGACATGGTATTTACAGCAAATGCTGGCATAGTACACAACAATACATTTATATGCAGCAATTTTTCACCTTTAGAGCGCAAACCTGAAGAAATATTATTTCAAAAATGGTTTAATGAGAATGGTTATAATGTTAAAACTCTTCAAAACCACCAAAGTGGAGAGGGTGATGCTTTACTCTTTTATGATAAACTTTATTGTGGCTATGGTTATAGAAGTGATTTAAACGCTTATGATGAGCTATCTAATTTTATTGATACAGAAATAGTACCTCTAAAAATTATTGATCCTTATTTTTATGATCTTGATTTGCTATTTTGCCCTTTAGGGGATAGAGGTTTTATATCTTATCCAAAAGGATTTGCACAAGAAAGCCAAGATATTATCAATGATTTACCAAACAATATTGTCTTAACGCATCATGAAGTCAGAAAACATTTATGTAATAGCGTATATGTAGATGGTAAATTAATAATGAACAGTTGTAACGAACAATTAAGAAAAAAACTATTTAATCTCGATATTGAACCTATAATTATAGATATATCAGAATTTGGTAAAGCTGGTGGTGGATTAAAATGCCTTACGCTAAAATTAGAATAACCCATAAATAACAAGAGAACTTATTATGAAAAAAATATTACCTGTAGCATTGATAGGCTTAGCAACGATAACATCCGTATATGCTAGTGAAAACTCAAAAAAATACAATACTATAAATTACACAACTCAAGCAGAGACAAGTATCAAAAGTGATAGCATACTAGTACAAATTACAGGTTATGCAACTACAAATCTTCAAGATCAGACTAAAGTTGAGAAAGAATTAGCAAATTCTGTCAAGAGTGTATTAGATGCTGACTGGAAAGTTAAAGATGTAAGCCAAAACACAAGCCAAAGTGGGGCGTTAAACATCACTCTTGAACTGCAAGCTAGAGTAAGCCAAGAAGATTTAAATAAGCTACAATCTACGCTAGAAAATCAAAAATTATCAAACCAAAAATTAGTGGTGCAAGTACTAGATTACAATCCACCGGCTAAAGCTATAGAGCAAGCAAAACAAGAATTAATGATAGATATTTATAGTAATACTCAAAAATATCTTGAAGCTTTCAACAAGCAAACAAAGAGTAATTACATTATTCAATCAGTAGATTATAATGATCCTAATATTTATACTCCTCGAACTAGTAATATGATGTTCATGAAATCATCAGCTAATTACGATACTAATAGTAATCAAGCTAATACAAATGTATCAAAAGATATAAACATAAAAGCAACTGTAACTTTTATAGAGAGATAAAAATGGCTATAAGTAATGTAATAAATACTAATGAAGCAAATTTTAATAAATTAATAGCAAGTACAACAGTGCCATCTTGATAGTTATAGGAATTGATTTACAAATGATATGCTAAAGACTATGAGTAAAGGTAAACAATTAAAGGTTATATACACCGATCTAGGTACTATGCACGACATACCAACATGGTGTAAAGTAAATGATTGTAAGCTTGTAGAAGCTATTGAAATTAACAATAAATATCAATTTATAGTAGAGGTAAAATAATGGATCAATCAATAATAAATGCTCTTGTATGCCCAGTTTGCAGATCTGAATTATATTTAGATAAAGAAAAAAATGTATTAGTTTGTAAGGCTGATAAGTTAGCTTACCCAATTCGTGAAAATATCCCTGTGATGCTAGTAGAAGAAGCAATAAAACTAAATATCGAAGAGATTAAAAAATATGGCTAATATTCACATTATAATTCCTGCTAGACTTAAATCGACTCGTTTGCCCGGGAAGATGCTTGCAGATATTGCAGGTAAACCGATGATACAACGCGTATATGAACAAGCTAGAAAGTCTGATATTACCAGTATCGTAATAGCTATAGATGCCGATGAGATAGCTATAGTAGCGAATAGTTTTTGTGATAATGTAATTATGACAAGGCAAGAGCATGAGTCAGGGACTGATCGTTTAGCAGAAGTTGTAGCTAAACTAAACCTAGCTGATGATGATATTGTTATCAATGTACAAGGTGATGAGCCTTTGATTCCTATTGAAAATATTCATCAAGTAGCTGAGCTTTTGGCAGATAGTCCTAATGCGGTAGTTTCAACTCTATGCGAGAAAATTACTTGTGCAAAGGAAGTTTATAATGCTAACAATGTAAAAGTTGTATTTGATAAAAATAATTACGCACTTTATTTTAGTAGAGCATCAATTCCATTTGAACGCGGTTTCTCAGAAAATAATACTATTGATAAGGCTGATTTTTATCGCCATATTGGTATGTATGCGTACAGAGTCGGTTTCTTAAAAGAGTACGCCAGTTTAGCTCGCTCACCAATAGAAGCTTATGAGTCGCTTGAGCAGTTAAGAGTATTGTGGAACGGTTACAAGATAGCTGTAGCAGAAGCCGTAGAAAGCACGCCAGCAGGTGTAGATACTTTGGAAGACCTAGAAAAGATAAGGACATATTTCTGATGTTTGAATTAGATCCACGATTAGCTAACGATACTTTTGAAGTATGCGACTATTTAGATTGTAAAATTTTGCTTATGAACAATTCTACGGTACCGTGGTTTATCATAGTGCCTTTTACAGCTAAAACAGAGTGGTATGAGTTAGATGATTCTATCCAGTATAATGTAACTGACATCACAAATAAGATCTCTAAATTCCTTAAAGATGAGTGTAAGGTAGATAAGCTAAATGTTGCCACTATTGGTAATGTTGTCAAGCAAATGCACATTCATGTAGTGGGGCGGTTTGAGTCTGATCCTGCTTGGCCAGCTCCAGTGTGGGGTAATTTAGAGACTAAAGAGTACTCCCTAGAGTCACAAAACAAGCTTACTGATTTAGTGTTAGAAATTTTTAAATAAACTAACATATATTTCAGTACTTGTACCATTTTTGTGCAAAATAATATATAACTAATATATTGATTATGTGTCTAGTTTGGGGAGGTTGTCCCAATAATTTTATAAGTTTTAGCCTTAAACATATCCGGCGTTTCATTAAAAATATCAGGTTTAATTCTATACCATTCTATGACAGCGTCAAATGGTGTTTTCACTTTTAGTTCTTTTTTAAGGCTAGAATGCCTTCTCTCAAAG
>JBLFYO010000107.1:0-4264 GCA_047609165.1 Francisella sp. | reverse complement strand
TACGTTTGTAGCCGGATTCAAATAATGAAATAGCTCTATCTCTCAAATCTTGACTATATGCTCTCATAAAATAGAAAACAGTATATACAATTTTGTTGAATAAATCTCCTTCAAATTAGCTATATCAATATTATCAAGGTAAGTATTTGGTTTCTTGTGATGGAATGGGATTATTCAATTCCCAAAAAATACATTGCGAGAACTGTTGTGTCAAAGAACATCCTAATGGTAGTACTAGCTATTATCATAAAATACTGTGTGCAAGTATAGTTCATCCTGACATAAAGCAAGATCTTCAACTAGCTCCTGAACCCATAGTAAAGCAAGATGGAGCAACTAAAAATGATTGTGAGCGAAATGCTGGTAAGAGGCTCCGTAGAGAGCATCCACATTTGGATATAATAGTAATAGAAGACGATTTATCATCTAATGCTCCTCACATAGAACGGTTAAAGAAACATAATATGAGCTTTATATGGACAGTTCCTTACTATATAAATAGTTGGGATGATTTATTTGAGGCTATCTCGGGTAAAGTTATAATACCTGTGTTGATAAATAATTCTGATTAGAAGCTAAACTTATTGCCATACTTAAAATATAACCTTGATCTCAAAAAAGAATACATACGAAAATACAAGGCTTATAGTGACAATATTGCTTACTCTTTATGTTTAGGGGCAAAAGAGAAAGAGTAAAATTTATCCTGCGGGAACTGCTGAGCAGTGCACACCAAATATTTACCTTTTCTTAATATGTGTTATAATTCTCGGGTTTCATTTTTAAAATAATACTAAAACAAAGGATTTGTAAAATGCCATTTGTAGTTACAGAAAGTTGTATAAAGTGTAAGTATAGTGATTGTGTAGAAGTATGTCCCGTAGACTGTTTTTATGAAGGTCCAAATATGCTCGTTATCAACCCTGATGAGTGTATTGACTGTGCTTTATGTGAACCTGAATGTCCGGTAGATGCTATCAAATCTAGTGATGATCTTGGTGATAAAGAGGAAGAGATAGTAGAGCTTAACCGTGAGCTAGCTGGTATTTGGCCAAATATAGTAGAAAAGTGTGAGCCATGCGAAGATGCTGATAATTGGGCTTCCGTTGTCGATAAAATGAAGTATCTTGAAAAATAAAATCGTTGAACTTCTATTTGGAATCCAAGAATTAGATAAATTCTTGCACACTCTAAAAATTCAAATTATGCTCAATAAAAAAATGCTATAATGTAACAAGAAAGTTTATAGATATTGTCTGTAATCTTTAACCTTATTGAATTTAAAAATAAACTCACTGGTTGTGCTGAGAGTTTACATCCTCAAATTACGGAGAGAAGTTGATGAAATCTTTTTTGAAAAAGATTTGGAATGTATTTATGATGGCTAGAATGACAGCTTTTCAGCTTTATTCTTTAGTTGTGATAGGTGGTTGTTGTATATTGATAAACGTATTTTCTTTTTTTAAGTTGCCGTTATCTTGGCGTATGGCTGTGTGCTTTGTGTGGACTTATCTTTATTGGATAGGTATGTTGGTTTTCTTGCAGGTATATGTCCGCGTAACAGGTAAGGTCAATATAGATAAAGATTACCCTTGTATATATGTCTCGAAACACCAGTCGATGCTTGAGACTTTTATGTTTTATGGTTTTGTAGGGACATGTCATTTTATTATTAAGAGAGAGCTTTTTGATACGCCTATCTTTGGCTCTGCAATGAAGAATTTGGGTAATATAGCTATTGCTAGAGATAAGCCTATAGAGTCTCTTAAAAAGGTTGTTGCTGATGGTAAGCAAAGCTTAGCTGATGGTGTCAATGTAATTATATTTCCTGAAGGTACTCGTGTTGAAATAGGTCAATACCCAGAATTTCACCGTTCTGCTATGAAGCTAGCTACAGATTCAGATGCTTTTATAATACCAGTGGCTCATAATTTTGGTAGGTTTTTTCCTAAAAGTTGGAATGATATTGTAAAGCCCGGTATAGCACGCATGGATTTTGGTAAACGAATAGATCCAAAAGAATATGATTCAAAATCTCTTACAGCTTATTGCCATAAAATAATTACTGAGAAAACTAAAGAATTTAATGGATAATTTAAGTCTATGAGTAAAGTTATATATTTCTTATTGTTAGCAAGAATGAAAGTCTTTACTGTTTATGCTTACATAACTTTGTTGTTGTGCTGTATATTAATGAATATTGTTGGGGTATTAGGTGCCTCATTACGCGTAAGGCTTTTTGTTTGCTGGTTATGGTCATGTCTGTACCGACTCGGTACTTTGCTTATCTTGCAAATATATATAAAAGTTGAAGGTAAAAAAAATATTCCAGATTATCCATGTATATACATATCAAAACACCAATCTATGCTTGAAACTTTTGTCTTTTATGGCTTGGTGGGTAAATGCTGTTTTGTGATGAAGCAAGAGCTGCTAGAAAAACCTATTTTTGGTAAAACGAATAAGTTTGCTGAAGCAATAGGTGTAGATAGAGTAAAAGGTTTGTCTGCAATCAAGAAAGTACTAGAAGAAGGTCGTGATAGAGTAAAAAATAAGAAATTAAGTATCATAGTATTCCCAGAAGGCACAAGAGTTGCTGTTGGAGAGTATCCTAAGTTTCATCGTTCTGCAATTAAACTAGCAACTGTTACCGGTGTGCCGGTTATTCCCGTTGCCCATAATTTTGGTGTGTATTTTGGTCGTAAAAAAGGTGATTTTATAAAACCAGGTATAGTTAGAATGTCTTTTGAGCCTGCTATAGATCCAAAAAATTATAGTGTGAGTGAGCTTACAGATACTTGCTACGATATTATAAATAACAAAACCAAAGAGTTTGGCGGTTAATAGTCTATACTAATCACAACTCAAAATCTTTATATAAATTCACATTTTGACTTATGGGCACCTCTAATAACTCATGAGCATGCATCTTAATGCCCAAATTCACCACACCTGCGTTGCAAATTTTAGCAATAGATATACTATTACCCTCAATTTTCGCCTTGTTGTGATAAATTTGAAACTATTTAATCTGCATACACAGAGTTTTTAGAGGTACCCTTATGTCCTGTATATCTTCACTTAAAAAGATTTAGAATCGATATCCCGGACTTCAGATATTCGAATAAAGAAGGTTTCGCTTCTTACTGCGTAAGCGATAGCGACATACTTTTTTGATGGCAGAAAAAGTATGCAATTACTAACCGCTATGTGCGACCGTATCTATAATGTAACTTCTTGGAAGTAAAAAAAGGTCAGTCTAGTTGACATTGAATACTTGTGAATTATAGTTTCATATTTTTAGTGATTAAATTAATGGCTTAAACTTCGCAATAATAGGATTATGGTCAGATATTTTCTTACAATCTAAGACACAAGCACTCTCAAGGCTAAGTCCTCTGTACAAGATAAAGTCTAAATGATTGTTTTGAAATGATTTTATTAGACTTGGTTCATCAATATATGCTATTTTGAAGTTAAATTCTCTGCAGAAATCTTTTATAAGTTTAACTCTTTTTCGATTCCAAGAATTAAAATCTCCCGCGATTATAATTGGGTGGTGATATTTATCGAGACTAATAAACTCTTTGATTTTCTTAAATTCATACTCATAAACTCTATTACTTTTGAAGTTAATAGCATGGATATTAACCACTACCACTTCTTGCCCATGAAAATCAATATGACTTATCAGAGATGATTTATGCGTGTTTATAACAGATTCTTTATGAGTTGTAAGGATTTTGATACTTTTACTTATGGGCATATTTGTGACAGTAGCTACACCGTAGTTGCGACTTTTTAGAACTATGTTTGAAGCAAAGTTTACGCTGAAGTTTTCAATAGGGAAACATGACTGAGAATGGTGTACAGCCTCTTGTAAGCAAAATATGTCAATTTCAAACTTACTATAAGTTTCCTTGATATATTCTGCAAAAACTAGTGGTTTTTTATGATCAACTTTATAAGTGTTCCAGCTCATTATAGAAAGATATTTTAAACTTTTATCAGTGACCATAAAATAATCAAAAATTATATAATATAGCCATTATAGCTAAAAAAAGTTTATTAAGGAATTTCGTAATTAAATTAAGTGCTATATAATTGTTAGGACAACCTCCCCAAACTAGACAAATAGGCATACCTAAACTTGTCATTTTATTCAACACACTAGAACAAATCATAGCTTCTTGTTTTTGTCTGCTTAACTCTCTAGAATGTAATCTATTCCCCAATATTCTCTTATATCTTTGTATAGCTAACT
>JBLFYO010000106.1:0-4337 GCA_047609165.1 Francisella sp. | reverse complement strand
TTTATTTACCTCCATATTCACCCGATTTAAATCCAATAGAAAAAGTTTGGGCTAATTTAAAAAATATTTTAAGAAGAATAAGGCACAAATATAGTGATTTTAAAGATGCTATGAAAGCGGCATGGAATTGGAATAAAACTCTTTCAGATTAGCTATACTGTTTTTAGGTTTTCTATTTCATGTTTATTTTCATCCAGTAAGGATGAACAAAATAATTGAATTAGGTTAGACTCATTTCATATTGGAGAAGACTATTACTATAAAAGTTGTATTATATGTACTATAATATAGCCACTTTATTTTGAATTATATAATATGTTAATCTACCTATTTGGCTGGCTAAGTCAGTACTGTTCAGCTTTAGAAGTCTTTTATAAGTATGTATCTGTACGCATTTTGATGGTTTCAATTACATCGCTATTGATTACCTTGTTCTTGGGTTATCCAATGATTCGTTGGTTGCAGAAGATGCAAATAGGTCAAGTTGTCCGAGACGATGGTCCTGAAACTCATTTTTCAAAGAAAAACACTCCGACAATGGGTGGTGTGCTTATTATACTTTCTATAGTAATTTCATCGTTGCTATGGGGTAATCTTACAAGTATTTATTTATGGGTATTGATATTCGTTGTAATATTTTTCGGTGCGATAGGGTTTTTAGATGATTATTTGAAGCTAGTGTTAAAGCATCCTCAAGGATTAAAATCTCGTTATAAGTTTGCCTTGCAGTCTTTGTTTTCTATTATATTAGCTATAATAATGTTTATTTTGCTAAATAAAGATGGCTCGATGAATTTATCAATTCCTTTTTCAAAAGATCTATATATTCCGATGGGAATAACATTTTTCACAGTTTTAACTTTCTTTATAATCAATGGTAGTAGTAATGCTGTAAACCTCACTGATGGACTTGATGGTTTAGCTATAGTACCAGTAGTATTAGTAGCTACAGGTTTGGGCATATACGCGTATATAGAGACAAATCATAATCTATCGTCATACTTACTTTTTGATCATCTAAATAATGCTGGCCTTGCAGAGGTAGCGGTATTTTGTGCGGCAATCGCAGGCTCAGGGTTGGCATTTTTGTGGTTTAACTCTCATCCAGCTGAAGTTTTTATGGGTGATGTTGGGTCACTTACTTTGGGTGCTGTACTTGGTGTGATTGCTGTGATGATTCGTCAAGAGTTGGTGTTTTTTATAATGGGTTTGTTGTTTGTGGTAGAGGCTTTATCTGTGATACTTCAAGTAGGTTCATATAAGCTAAGAAATGGTAAGAGAATATTTAAGATGGCTCCAATTCACCATCATTTTGAACTAAAAGGTTGGCCAGAAACTAAAGTTGTAGCTCGTTTTTGGATAATCTCAATAGTGTTGTTTTTAATCGGTATGATTGCCATAAAGGTACGATGATGTCAAATTTTTATTTTAATGGTTCAGAAATCTCTAGTGTGCTTATAGTCGGCTATGGTGCAACAGGAAAATCTATAAATGATTATCTTAATGCTTTTAAAAGTATAGAGATAGATGTTTCTCATGATGATGAGGAGTTTGTAGGCTTTAATTTAGATGAGTATGATCTTATTGCAGTAAGTCCAGGCATACCTTTAAATAGTGAGATTTATAGAGAGCTTGATGCGTATCGTTATAAAGTGGTCAGTGATATAGAACTATTTTATCAAGAAATGAAAGAAACTCTTTCAAAAACTATAGCTGTGACAGGCTCTAATGGTAAAAGTACAGTTGTAACTATGCTTAACTATGTGCTTAGCTACTTAGGCTATAAAAGTATATTAATAGGTAATATTGGTATTCCTGCATTAGAAGAACTTGAAAAAGAGTTTGACTTCTGTGTGATTGAGTTATCTAGTTTCCAGATTGATTTATTGAAAAATGCAAAATTTGATGTGGGTTGTGTGATCAATGTTTCACCAGATCATCTTGATAGATATGCTAGTTTTGCAGAATATAAGCAGTCAAAGCTTAATTTAGAAAAATTTTCAGATGAGTTTATTGCTTATGATGTTGATTGTTATGGTGTTAAGTATGATAGTAGTTATGCTGTACTTAGAGAAAATATTTACAAAGATTCACAGAAGATTTTAGATATAGAAGAGATCAGTCTATTTGGTCTTCATAATCTTGAAAATATAGTCGTAGTCTTAAATATACTTGATAAATTAAATATAGATAACTATCAAGCAGTATGTGCTATAAAGACTTTTAAAGGATTAGAGCATCGCTGTAGGATTGTTGAGAAAATTAATGAAGTAACATTTATCAATGACTCAAAAGGTACAAATGTAGGAGCTACGATAGCTGCTCTTAACAGTATTACAAGTACTAAAAACATCATCCTTATGCTTGGCGGTGTAGCAAAGGGTGGTGACTTTTCTTTAATGGAAGAAATCCTTAAAAAATATGTAAAATATGTGCATATATATGGTCAAGATAGAGAATATATAGAAGCTCAAATAAAAGGTTTCTGTAATTACGAGCTAAATGGCAATATGAAGCAAGCTTTTAAAGAAGCATCAGAAAAAGCTCAACTTAATGATGTTATTCTTCTATCACCAGCTTGTGCTAGTTTTGATGAGTTTAGTGGTTATGAAGAACGAGGTTATGTATTTGAAAAGCTAGTTTTAGATTTGCAAGACAGTCAGGAAATCACAAGAAGTGCTGTATAGATTAAAGCTTTTATTAAGTCGTCAAAATGCAAAAAAAGAACGAGTACGAGCAAAACTTGAGATAGATATATCTTTGGTATTTGTAATGCTTGGACTACTTACATTCGGTTGGGTGATGGTGACATCAGCATCTATGCTTGTTGCACTTGATGACTATAATAATCCTTATTTTTATTCTATTAGACAAGGTTTCTTTGCTATTATTTCTATATTTTTATTTCTACTAGCTTTACTTATTCCCACAAAAAACTATGAGAAAAACTTTAGTGCTTTTTTCTTTATAATGCTGATAGTCCTTGTAGCTGTACTTGTACCTGGGATTGGTAAAAGTGTAAATGGAGCAAGACGCTGGATTCCGTTAATTGTAATAAATATCCAAGTAGCAGAGTTAGCTAAACTTTTAGCAATAATTTTTTTCTCAGGTTATATCTCGACTAATCTCAAAAAAATGAATGAATTTAAAGAAGGTATATTAACGCCAATAGCTCTACTTGGTTGTATTGCGATACTTTTGCTGATGCAACCAGATTTTGGTTCAACGGTCGTTATATCTATTTGTGTAATGGGTATGCTGTTTGTCGGTGGTAATAAGGCTCAATGGTATGGTCTTCTCTTAGCTGCGATGGTTGCTATGGCTAGTATACTAGTAATTGTGTCACCATATCGTATGCATAGGATTACAGGATTCTTACACCCTTGGGAAAATGCTAATGGCTCGGGTTACCAGTTGGTACAAGCCCTTATTGGCTTTGGTCGAGGTGGTTGGTTTGGTGATGGGCTAGGTAATGGTGTGCAAAAGCAGTTTTTCTTGCCTGAAGCTCATACCGACTTTATTACATCGGTAATAGCGGAAGAGATAGGTATAGTTGGATTGATGGTTTTACTATGTGTATATCTATTTATAGTTTTTAAGGCTTTGAATATAGCCAAATTAGCTTTTGATCTTAAAAGACATTACCAAGCATTTTTAGCTTATGGTATAGGCTTTTGGATGGGATTTCAGGTGTTTGTGAATGTCGGTGTAAATACAGGGTTGCTTCCAACAAAAGGGCTTACTCTACCATTTATAAGTTATGGCGGTAGTAGTCTGTTGATTATGTGCTATACGATTGGTATATTGCTCAGAATAGATTTTGAAAATAAACTTTTATCAGATACTATTAATCCAAAGTATATTTATAAGAAGGTTTAAGCGGGATTGATATAAGAACAATACTAAATAATAGCAGAAAATATTAAAATATTTTTTACTTTCAATACTAGTTTCGAACTATTGGTCTGCCTTGTTTTCATAATGGCATTAGACAATAAACCTCTGACAAACTTTCTGAATTCAGTGACACTATCTAAGTCAAAAACGCATTTATTTACTAAATCCATCCTATCATTGTGCTTTAAAATAGATTTACATCTGATTCCAATAGAGAAATTTGTTGCTTTTTAGTTAGTGAAAAATCTGTAAATAAAATACCTTTTCTATCTATAGTTACAGTATCTTTTAGTACATCAGGTAAATTGGTATATGTCTAGTTTGGGTACGTTATCCCAAATTTTGTAAATAGCCTGTAACATATCAAGTCAATAACCACAAAGGACAAGATATGTCACAGAACTACCATAGTAATGCTACCACAAACCAACATATAAGAG
>JBLFYO010000105.1:0-4352 GCA_047609165.1 Francisella sp. | reverse complement strand
TATATGATATAGCTGAAGCCTTTAAAATAAATATTATTTATTTACCTCCATATTCACCCGATTTAAATCCAATAGAAAAAGTTTGGGCTAATTTTAAAAATATTTTAAGAAGAATAAGGCACAAATAGAGTGATTTTAAAGATGCTATAAAAGCGGCATGGAATTGGAATAAAACTCTTTCAGATTAGCTATAACAACTTAAATTCTAGATATTACATGTGTTTTTTGTCAAAACTCCAGTTATAAAAGTATCTTTTCTTATTATCTATAGATTGCAGGCTCATAGCAGGTTAAAACACTTCATCCAATGCTATTTAAAGCAACTTTTTAATCTTTTTGTAGTGTCTGTTTTACTGCTGAAATTGCTTTAAAATTGATTCCTTTTGACAAAAATTTAAATAATATGAGCAAATTAAAAGCTTTAATTCATGAAGCAAACGAGATAATATTGGTTTTATTGAGTTAGTATTAATGACGTTATATGGTTTTATATTGAAATTCTATAGATGGATAGAAACAAAAAAATCGCTACAAAGTATACGGGTTATATGTAAATGGCGGAGAAGGAGGGATTCGAACCCCCGGACCTTTAACAGTCAACGGTTTTCAAGACCGCCGCATTCGACCACTCTGCCACTTCTCCAGTAGATGAAAATAATTATACAAGGATTTATTTTTATTGCAATAACTAATTTAACAAAAATTATGTCGACTGTTTGGCTCAACGAGTATTTCTGTGGAATATGCATTTAGCAAGCTCCATCGAATCTAAACATTCCTAAACCATCAGTATCTAATTTAAGACGTTGAAATAACCTTCCTGCGCTTCTCAAATCATAGGCACATTAAACTTGCAATTGACCACATAGTGTAGAATATAAATATATTATTTATGGTGGCTGCTTACCCACATTTTTTTAGAAGGAACCAGTATTATTTTGTATCCAAACATTGATAAATGGCGTAATTCCATAGGACGATCTTGTCCATGTGGTTTACAGTCTTTACCACAAATTCTACATGGAATTATTTCTTTGATGATTTCAACTTTTATTATTAGTTAACGCTTATTGATTAAATTTATTTCAATAATTTTTATATCTAATAAACCAAGTAATTCTCATGGTATATTCATATCCATTTTTGTGGACATATTTTATTCATTTTAAGCAAAAAAGACGATAGGTAAATTATAGCTTATCTTGTCAATCCACGGAAATACGCGTTGAGCCAACATTATTACCTAGCTTTTATATATCATTAGCCTTTGCAAACTCTTGCCATCTAACCATGTCAATACAAACATCTTCTATAGTTTTAAGTGCTTCAAAGCCTAGCTCTTTTTTAGCCTTAGTAACATCAGCACACATCTTGGCAATATCCCCCGCTCTTCTAGCGGCTATTTTGTAAGGAATCTTTTTTACTAAAGCTTTCTCATAGGCATTAACCAACTGAATTACACTACTACCTTCACCCGAGCCTATATTGTAGGCTTGCCAACTTGGTTGTGTTTTGAATAATTTTTCAAGTGCTAGTATATGACCATGAGCCAAATCTACCACATGGATATAGTCTCTAATTCCAGTGCCATCTTCAGTCTCATAATCTCCACCGAATATGCTCAACTCTTTAAGCTTACCTGAGCCTACTTGGCCAATATATGGCATAAGATTATTTGGTATGCCTTCTGGATCTTCACCGATAGTACCGCTTTCATGAGCACCTACAGGATTAAAGTATCGTAAGCAAGTCACATTAAAACCAAGGTTAGCATGCTGGAAATCTCTTAATATATTTTCTAGCATTAACTTAGTTGCACCATAAGGACTTGTAGCACTTAGTGGCATATGTTCTATAAATGGCACAGGATTGTTCATACCATAAACAGTTGCTGATGAGCTAAATACAAAGTTTTTACAATCGTAATATTGCATTATTTCAAGCAAGTTCAAGGTGCTGACAATATTATTGTTATAATATTTCAATGGTTCAGTGACACTCTCACCCACAGCTTTGAATCCTGCAAAATGGATAACTGCATCAATAGCATTTTCTTTAAAAACATTCTTTACAGCGGATTTATCGAGTAAGTCAAATTCAAAAAACTTAAAGCTTTTTGATGTTATCTTTTCAATTCTATCAATCACTGATATTTTACTGTTTGATAAGTTATCAATAACAACCACTTCATAACCTTTATTAAGAAGCTCGACTACAGTATGACTACCTATATAGCCAACTCCACCTGTTACAAGTATTGTTTTACTCATATATTTTCCAGCTCTTTTCTCATTTTAGCAATAGTATCACTATAACTATCAGAATTAAAAATCGCCGAACCTGCTACAAAAGCGTTTACGCCACACTTTGCTATTTCTGCAATATTTTGAGGATTAACCCCACCATCTATCTCTAGGATGATATCTCTACCTGTTGATTTTATCCACGCTGAAACTTCATTCGCCTTGTCTAGCATTTCTGGAATAAATTTCTGACCACCAAAACCTGGATTTACCGACATCAAAAGCATTCTATCAATATGCTTCTCAACATATTTCAAACACTCCAAACTAGTTGCTGGATTTAATGCAAGACCCGCTTGGATATTATAAGATTTTATAAGTTGCAAACTTCTATCCACATGCTCACTTGCTTCAGGATGAAAGACTATACTACTAGCACCAGCTTTTGCAAAGTTTTCTATCATGCTATCGACAGGTTTCACCATAAGATGTACATCCAAACCCGCTGTAATACCATAATCACGCAAGGCTTTAAGCACCATAGGTCCAAATGTAAGGTTAGGTACATAGTGATTATCCATCACATCAAAATGGACATTATCCGCACCAGCCAATAAAACATCGCGAACATCGTCTCCAAGTCTTGCTAAATCTGCAGATAAAATTGAAGGGTTTATTTGAAAATTAGTCATATCGAAAATTTACTACATAAAATATATTAGAAATAATTCTAGCATAATCGTATAAATTATTTGAGCTAATCATTCATAAAAACTATAATAACTAGGTTAATATCAATTAATAAAACTTTTTACACTAAATAGGGATAAAGATGGGACATATAGAAAATGCTAAAAAAACTTTCGAACTTGAAATCCAAGCCTTAGAAACACTAAAAAATAGTATAAATGCTGAGTTTGAAAAAGCTTGTGACATAATACTCAAAAATAATCTTGGAAGAGTCATAATTACAGGAATGGGTAAGTCTGGTCATATTGGTAAAAAAATAGCAGCTACACTATCTAGTACAGGCACACCATCTTTTTTTGTACACCCAGGTGAAGCTGGACACGGTGACTTTGGCATGATTACAGCAAATGATGTATTAATAGCTATATCAAATTCTGGCAATGCTACTGAAATCATGGGGCTTATGCCTATGATTAAGCATTTAGGCATTCCTGTGATAAGTATTACAAGCAATGAAAACTCTCTTATGGCAGATTGTAGTGATGTTGTACTTAATTTGCATGTAGAAAAAGAAGCCTGCCCTCTTAATTTAGCTCCTACTTCTAGTACTACAGCCACTCTTGTACTTGGAGATGCTTTAGCTGTAGCTCTACTTAAAGCCAAAAACTTTTCAGCCACAGATTTTGCATTTTCTCATCCTAGCGGTGCTTTGGGTAAAAAACTGACTCTTAAAGTTGAAAATATCATGCGTAAAGGAAATGAAATCCCAACTATAAAATCTACGGATACAATTCGTAAGGCAATACTTGAAATAAGCGATAAAGGTATAGGTAGTACTTTTGTGACTGATAATTCAAAATTAGATGGTGTGTTTACTGATGGTGATTTAAGAAGAATTTTTGAATCTGATAATTTCAATTCACAACTACCTATTCGTAATGTGATGAGTAAATCTCCTAAATCAATATTAAAAAATGATATGGCTGTTAATGCCTTAGAAAAAATGGAAGAATTTAAAATCACAACGCTAGCTGTAGTTGATGAGAATAATAATATTCTAGGTGTAATTACACTTCATGACCTTGTGAAGTTAGGGTTGAAATAATTCGATTTTGAGTCTGCAGCTAATTAAACTCTATTTGGAACCAAAGTTTCTAAAACAGAATTTTTAAGACTTTTTGCTTTATCCCAATCACCTTTAATACCACAAAGTATATTTCAATACTCAAATGAGTCTGAAGAGGCATTTGTTCACTCATCAATTATTCTGTTCAAAAATTAGTTTGAATAGTTTTTTTACGCTCTAATTGTAACAGCTTTGCAGATTCATTGTCATTTATATAATTTGCAGTGAAATCTAATTTTTTAAATGAATTTTCAGGTTTTAAATACTTGCTTGCATCAGGTAATGATTTTAAT
>JBLFYO010000104.1:0-4528 GCA_047609165.1 Francisella sp. | reverse complement strand
ATAAGTGTTATAATGCTAGAGAAGTGTTACTACAAGCAGCTTAGAGGTTTGGAATATAAATATATTTATAACTGGTATTGACAAAGGGCGACAGTATATTGTGTTTGTGTTTGTGTTTACCAATGCATCCTGCCATGCTCAACAATCTGTTCCAGATTATGGTTACGTATGACATGATTGAATAGTGCTTTAAATTTAAAAAACTATAAGAAACTCAAATATATATTATCATTCCTATTATCAACTATGTTAGATTTAAGGCAAAATACTTTTTCCTCAAGTACAGCTTGCCATTGACTTCCATGTTGAATAATCTCAAAAACTTGTTCCGCATTCGCAAATTTATCCAAGATAAACTTTTTATCAACAGCTTTAAGTTCAATGCCAGGTAAAGATTTTAATAAAATATCTTCAGCTTTTGAAGGAGCAAAACCTTTCACTAATAGCAGGTGATTAGACTTACTAGACGAATTGTTTTGATAAACTAAATATTTAATCTCTGCAATAAAGAAATCATCGTTCAATATGCCAGATTGATGTATACCTTGTTTATATTCCAAATGGTAAGTACTAGGATTCTTAAGTTTTAATTTAAAGTAACCATCAATTAGCTCTAAAAGCTTATCGCAATCTTTTAATGGCTGTAAACAAACCTCATAAAAGCTAGTTTTGTTATCCCACACGAATGAAGTACATTGATATAGCTGATATAGATATCTTCGTAAGGCATTTATTTGCAGTGGCTTACAATCAAGTTTTTGTATACCTATCCAAAACTCTATCTCTGATAATTTTAGGTATACTGCTTGATAATTATCATGCAAATTCTTATTAATGCATATATATTTAAGCTTTTCTTTAATAGTAGATAGTTTTTTAGTTGCAGATTCTAGATATGATCTAGCAAAAACATGTGGTAATAATATACATTTCGGTATATATGAATCCACTTGCCATTGTTGTATATTTTCTACATAAATTAATTCAAACAGTTTTACTGAGTAATCTACTTTACTTACAAAACTATCACTTAAATAAAAATCATAATATTCTGTCTCAATATCATGATTATTAATTTTATTAAGTTGTATATTCAATTCATCTTTTAAGATTAGATATAAGCTTAACCTACCATCTTCAGTTTTCTTTGGATCTAAATCATAATTTTTACATATAGCATTAAACTCTAAAGAGATAAATTTCTTATTAGGGATAAACATAGCTAAACTTGTGAATTTTAGTATATTTTGTGATAAGGCTGCTTTATCTATAACAATATCAAGAACTCCATCATCACAGTTATTTACTATACCGTTTATATGACCATTTAATTGGTGCATATAATTTTGTTGTAGAGAAAAATGCTCTGGTAACAAAACCTGCCCCATACTCCAGTGTACTTGACTCATCAATAAAGCTCTCTACTTTAGTTATTTACCAGCTGTATTGTTAGCTAAGATAGATGTCACAACTTTAGCACTATCACTAGAATTTTCTGTAGTTAGTGACACATCAAAATTATTACTAGCTCGTATATTAGTTAGAGTAATTAGTCCAACTGCATTTGAACTATCATTACCACCACCAACCAACTGTATATCTGGCTCACTTGTTGATATAAATGTTACTTCTGTTTTAAACGTAAGAATATCTCCCCACTTACCTTCTTCACTCCCCGATGCTTTTTTGAAATAGAATTGACCCGTTATCAATGAATCAGTTGCAATAGTTGCTTCTATAGTTAACATCTGTCGACCAGCACGTGCTTGTTTATATGCTGATGTGATAGCTTCATAACTATCTGCTGTAACAGCAAAAGTGATAAAGTTTGACCCCATCGTACCTATAGTAGAACTAGCTACAGAAAAAGACTCGAGTGTAGCTGTGACATCTTTGTTAGTTTCCGTAGCTCCACCAGGATACATTCCTGCAAATTTTGTTAATACTATATTCTTACCTGAAACTTTAATTTTAAAGCTACTACCTAGAAGCATTTTAGGTTCCATTGCACAATCTGGACTGACAGATTGTGCATTATTTAATGAGTCAAGACTGACTGTTAATCTATCATTATCAATTGTTACATAGTTATCTACTTGTTTCATAAAGACTATCCTTTGCGTTGTTTTGCTTTGTTTTGTTTATTTCAATTTATTAAGCTAGCCTAGTTTCTAGCTTAAGAGTTACATCCATACCTTCAAATTTAATATGTGGTAAAACCTCAATACTACAGTTATACCAACCTGCCATACCAGCAGATTTACTTACATTAACTACAGCAGCTTTGAAAGGATAATAACTCGTTGTTAGAGTATTTGGGTTTGGTACTGTTGTTACATATTGACTAATCCAAGTATTTAACTTGTTACTCATAACTTTTTCATCAGTCTCAGATCCAATGTCATCACGAGCAATACATTTAACATAGTGGGCCATCTTAGAAATTGAGAAGGTGTATGGTAGTTTTGTAATTAACTGACTGTTTTCACTATCATTAGGATCTTCAAACTCTTCACTAGATTTTAATGATTGAGCACTAAAAAAGCAAGCATTTGCGGTCTTTTTTTCATAAACTAAACCTATAAATCCAGCTTTTGCCAGACTATATTCTTTATGATCTGGAATTAATAAATTCACTGGTAATACAAAAGCATTACTATCTCTTTCATTAAAATTGTAAGTAGGTAGTCCCTCAACCATCCCTCCACTTCTAGGGCCACATATTGATTGGCACCAACCAGTTATCTCAAATGATCTAACTAGATTTTTAGCAAATAGAACAGCGGCATTACCCCATAAACAACTTTTATCTGGATCCACCAAGCTTACTGCTTCTTTAAATTGATTCAACGGCCCTTTACTTGCAGGATTATTTACTGGATCGTATGGAGCTCTTAGCATAAAATTAGGTAAAGTAAGGCCTATATAGCCAGCAGCTCTAGTTTTACGAAAAGCATTCCATTTACCAAATCTAGGATGTGCCATCATCCCATCAATATCTTTAATATCAGTTAAATCATTATACTTTTCACACCCAAATAGCTTAGGTGAAGCTGCAGCTATAAATGGTGCATGAGAGGCCTCAGATATTCTTCCCATTACAGTAAGCCACTCGATATCTTCTTGAGTTTTATCAAAATCATATAATCCAATCAAAGCACCGTATGGTTCACCACCAAACTGATCATATTCTGATACATAAACCTTCTTAAAGAAATCACTACCTGAAACATCAATACTATTGTTTTCAAAATCTTCAGCAAGCTCATCCTTATCGACATCAATTATTGATAATTGTGTTTTTATGAAATCTACGCTATTAGCTACTTCTTGTATTGATCTCCAACTAGTCTCTAACATTTTAAAATCTGGATTCGCTAGTACTTCTGATACTTGCTTATTAATAATACGATCAATCATTTCTGTTACTTGATGAATTAAATTTTTATCAATCACTGATTCAGCATTTTTATTACTAAGTAAAATTGATAAAGCTGTCATCAATCTTGATTCATAGCTTGCTTCTAGGTTTGCTTTACATAATTGATCTTGAGTTATAATTTCAAAAGACCTATTTTCTTGAAATCCAGCAGCTAAAAGAATATCTGCACACTTATAGGTAATATCTGCTACTTCACTCATTTCACTTCTCCTTCTTCAGATTTACTACTAAACCTATACTCTTCAATTAAAGGTAATTCAGCTTTAATTTTATCAATTGCATCAGAATTATTAATACCATTATTTAGTAGATTTCTAAGCTTTCTGTTATTATCCATAGTGGAGCTAAATTCTTGAATTAACTTTTTTGCTTGTAGTAATGTAGCCAACTCTGGAATAACTTGAGCAATAGTGTTTGGATCAAAAACTTTCATAGATTCTATTTCTAAATCTACTTTAATATCTTCACCACCTTCTTTAAGATGATTGGGTACATTAATATTTAACTTAATATCCATAGACTTCATCACTTCTGAGAGATTTGGACTAGCTAATTCATAAATCTGACGATTAGATAACTCTTTCTTTCTTTCTTTTGAATTGCTTAATGAAAGATCCCCTATTAACAATTGCCTAAAGGGTAATTCTTTTTTTTTCTTTGTTCCTTCAACTTCCATATCATAAGTAATTGTGATGCGAGATTTAGGGATAACATTATTAATCTTCATTAAAAATCCTCTGTGTTGAATTTTGAGTTTTATAAATATCTAGTTGGGAGTATGCATGTTGAATGTATATAGAATATGTACAAGTTGTAACTTGAGTTATTAATTCTTTTTACTTTAGAAGATTCACTGTTTTCACAAAATTGTTAAATTTTTCTAGAACCTTGGCGTTGTTTCTTTACTGAGGGTGCTATAACAGGACTATCAGTCAAAGAGGCGTTGTTGCACTACTACTTTATAGCCAATCTGAAAGAGTTTTATTCCAATTCCATGCCGCTTTTATAGCATCTTTAAAATCACTATATTTGTGCCTTATTCTTCTTAAAATATTTTTAAAATTAGCCCAAACTTTTTCTATTGGA
>JBLFYO010000103.1:0-4653 GCA_047609165.1 Francisella sp. | reverse complement strand
TTATGACAAAGTGATGACTCCTTACGAAAAATTAAAATCATTACCTGATGCAAGCAAGTATTTAAAACCTGAAAATTCATTTAAAAAATTAGATTTCACTGCAAATTATATAAATGACAATGAATCTACAAAGCTGTTACAATTAGAGCGTAAAAAACTATTCAAACTAAGTTTTGAACAGAATAATTGATGAGTGAATAAATGCCTCTTCAGACTCATTTGAGTATTGGAATATACTTGATAAAGCCTTTTGTTTTATTTCTAAAATGGATTACTCTGGGTCATTAAAACAATTATAGGTTCTGTCGCAAACTGACAATCGTATAATTTTATAGAGTTATCAGATAATAAATATCTGTGGACATCGGTGACGCCTTATACCAATCCCAATACAAACTAATACATTCTCACTTTGTATATCTGTTCTATTAATTAGAATTACACTGTATATTATACATAATGTCAAATTCACGTGTTTATAGAATATATGAAAGTAACTCTTAAACAGCTAAAAGTATTTGTAGAGGTGGCTAAAACTAATTCAATAAGTCAAGGAGCTGAACATTGCTTTATATCGCAGTCTGCAGCGAGCATTAGCTTGTCTCAACTAGAATCTAATATTGGTGTTTTACTATTTAATAGATACAAGAAGAAGTTAAGCATTAATAGTGATGGACAGATCATGTTATCGAAAGCTATAAATATCCTAGAAAAAATTCATGAGTTTGAGATGCATAATATACCAGATAACTTGTTGCGTGGTAATATTACAATAGCAGCAAACCCAGTTATTGCCGACTACATCTTACCAGGACTCATATCTAAATTTGTTGACGAATATAAAAATATTAATATAAGCATAATGAGTGGTAATTTAGATACTTCATTTGAAAATATAGATAAAGGCTATTGTGATATTGGATTTGTAGAAGGGCGAACACCTCTATTTAAAGTAAAATGCAACGAGATAGTTATAAAAAAAGTTAATCTGAAAATAATTTGCTCTATAAATAATAAGCTATCAAAAAAAACCAAAGTATTCATTGATGATATATTTCATAATGATTGGGTTCAGCATGAAGATACTTTATCATCAAGAGATATTACTATAAGTAAATTTGATGAAAACTCGCATATTATGAGAAGCTGGATTGGTACGATTAATAATAATGGAGCTGTTGAAATCAATGATGTTATATTTAACTATAATGGTGAGTTAATAAAAGAGAATAGTAGTATTATGAGAGACTCTCTTACATTACCAAGCATAGAGTCAGTGAAAAATTTTGTTGCCAACAGTGACAATATTGCAGTCATATCTGAAAGTGCTATCAGTAAGTACGAAATAGGTAAAAAATTTCATGTACTTGATATTCAAGATTTAACTATGACAAGAAATCACATAATAATTTACAAAAATGATAAAAACAATACTAAAGTTGTTGAATTATTTAGTAACTGGTTACAAAGACAGAAATATTAATAAATCTTAGTCGCAAAATGTATCTGCTAGAGTAAATGTTTCATCAAGGGCTTCGACAGCTAAGTCTATTTCTTGTTTTGTTATAGTTAGTGGCGGACCTACAAATACATGGTTCCATCTAACAAAAGAGTGCATACCTAATTCTTTAAGCTTAGCTATTATTTTGCCAGTGATATTTACATCTTTTGCATTGTATTCTACTAAAGGTTCTTTAGTGTCTTTGTTTTTAACTAGTTCAAAACAGCCAAGCAAACCAACTGATCTGTAATCACCTACACACTTATGTTTAGATATTAACTCTTTTGCTTTTGCATCAAAGTGTTTAGATACATTGTTTACATTATCTATGATGTTTAATCTTTCGTACTCTTGTATAGCTGCTAATCCAGCTGCACATGATACGGGGTGACCACTATATGTAGCACCTAGTACAAAAGCTTTGTCTTGGAAAGCACTCATGATTTTGTCTGATATCATACAACATCCCAAAGGTATATATGAGGATGTTATACCTTTTGCCATAGTTACCATGTCAGGAATTATATCATAATGCATGAAACCAAACCATTTACCTGTACGACAGAAGCCACTCATAACTTCATCGATGATAAGTAGAATATTATATTTGTCGCATAAGCCTCTAACGCCTTGCATATAACCTTTAGGATATATGTAACACCCAGATGTACCACTTACTCCTTCTAGCATAATAGCAGCAATGTTATCAGCGGATTCGTAGTTGATTATACGCTCTAGTTGCTTTAATGCTTCCTCTGATTGTTTTACAGGGTTTTCATTGTAGATACCATCATATGTGGATGGTATTTCAAAATGTACAATACCAGGTATTTGATCTTGATCATGAGGTAATTTTCTCGGATCACCACCTAGAGTCATAGCAGCATAGCTTCCACCATGGAAGGATCTATATCTAGTTAAGATTTTGTTCTTACCAGTATATGTTCTTGCAGCCTTGATAGCAGCTTCATTTGCACTTGCACCACATAGCGTGAAGTATGCTTTGTTTAGGTCACCAGGTAATATTTCTGCTAGCTTCTTAGCTAAATCACCTTTGACTTTAGTTGCATGTACAGGAGCGGGGAAAGCAATTTGCTGTAACTGTTTTGTTATAGCATTTATGATTGCTTGGTTTCCGTGTCCTAAATTTACACTGATAAGACCAGCTGTAAAATCTAGTATCTTTTTACCATCATAATCATAGATAAAAGAACCGTTTCCTTTTTCTATACATGCAGGATTTATGCCATCTTGCTTTACCCAAGTGAAAACATTATGATCAATATTGTTCTGTTTTATTTCATCTCTAATTTGCATTGTAAACATCTCCAAAAATATTTAAATTAGCTCATCCAGTCTTTTTTGTGCTTAGCATTCCACTTAGTCGTGATTTTTTTAGTTTGTGTCCAAAAATCGATAGGTTGTGAACCTGTGATATCAGAAACACCAAACTTAGAATCTTTCCAACCACCGAAACCAAATGGTTCACGAGGAACCGGAACACCTATGTTTATACCGCACATACCAGCAGTCAATCTATCTATAACATAAGTTGCAGTTTCACCGTCTTGAGTATATACAGAAGCACCGTTACCGTATCTTGAGCTGTTTTGTATTGCAATAGCTTCGTCTACTGTTTTGGCCTTTACAATCGTCATTACAGGTCCGAATATCTCATCACATGACCATGATTGGTCAGCAGTAGCACCAGTAATGATAGTCGGGTTCACATAGTAACCACCTTCTTTACCGGCTACAGTAGCACCCCTACCATCAAGAAGTATTTCACATCCAGCAGCTTCTGCCTTAGTTATATAGTCTTCTATTCTTTCTTTTGATTCTTTTGTGATTATAGCGCCTAGTTGATTCCCAACTTTCACTTCTCTAGCTTGCTCTACAACATTTGCGATAATATGGTCAACATCACCAACAGTTACTAACAATGAAGCCGCCATACATCTTTGTCCAGCACAACCTGTAAATGATGCTAAGATATCTCCTGAAGCCATTTCAGGATCAGCATCCGGTAACAATAATAAATTATTCTTAGCTCCACCAAGAGCAATACATCTTTTGCCTGATTTAGCAGATCTTTCGTAAACTACTTTTGCAATAGGTGTTGAACCTACAAAAGATACAGCTTTAATATCTTCGTGGTCACATATACCTTCTACAATAACTCTATCACCTTGCACAACGTTAAATACGCCATCTGGTAAACCAGCTTTTTTCAGAAGCTCAGCTGTTCTGATACAAGATAATGGAACTCTTTCAGAAGGTTTAATTATCATTGCATTACCTAAAACTAGTGCCATAGGTATTGTCCAATGAGGAACCATAACAGGGAAGTTAAGTGGTACTATACTAGCTACAACACCAAGTGGATATTTTTGCTCTTTACACTCGATACCATTACTAATAACTTGAGTCCTATTGTTTATTGTTTGAGGAATAGACACAGCTAGTTCACACAACTCAATAGCTTTTGCTATTTCAGCGGCTCCTTCTGGAATAGTTTTACCATTCTCTTCAGCACATAGTGCAGCTAGCTCTTCAAAGTTTTCTTGTAATAACTGTCTATATTTAAAGAATATTTGAGCTCTTGTTTTAAAAGTACTTGAACCCCAAGATTTTTGAGCTTCTTTAGCTATTGCGACGGCATCGTTTAGGTCTTGTGCAGATGAACATATCATTTTTGCAATAATCTCACCAGTTTGTGGGTTATCAATTAAGATTTCATTATTACCTGTTGATGATACTCTTTTACCACCAATAAAATTGTCTACGTTATATTTCATTGCATTATCTCCATGTGTCATTATTAAATCAAATACGGGGTATTTTTATTTACATTTCATATCATATTACTGCTGAGATCAGTAAGCAAATTCAAAAAACTAATATAGTATATTTTAAAAATCAACTTTCATGTTGCTTAACTGTGGATTATGATTATTTTCAATATCAAATTTAAAAAATATTCTGCTTTGAATAAAAAATAACTTTAATGGGTTTGGTGGGTGTAGGTATAGCTAATTTGAAGGAGATTTATTCAACAAAATTGTATATACTGTTTTCTATTTTATGAGAGCATATAGTCAAGATTTGAGAGATAGAGCTATTTCATTATTTGAATCCGGCTACAAACGTAA
>JBLFYO010000102.1:0-4799 GCA_047609165.1 Francisella sp. | reverse complement strand
CTAAACTAGAGCGTTATGAAAGGATACAAAAAGTACTACTTAGCATTAAGTACAGCTCACTATCTAAACATGAGAAAGGCATTGTGATTAAATTCATCAGTAAAATCAGTGGTTACTCCCGCCAACAGATTAGACGCAATTTTGACAAAACCAAACCTAAAGCATCAACCATAGGAGAGCGAAAAAAAGCCTAGACATAATGGTAAGCCAGGCTATATCCGCATTGATACTGTGCATCAAGGAGACCTTGATGGAATCAAAGGTGTTTATCACATAAATGTTGCTGATAAGTGACTGTGATTTTACCAGTATTTCTAATACCACATAAGGAGCCTTTTAGATTTTGACAATAAAAAAGATCTAGATTTGAACTCATAAATTAATACAAATATTTTAGAATGTAAGTTATATATGTGGGCTATCTATAATTTTTATACTACTTTAGTAAGACGCTAAGAGATTTTATCAGCATTTCTTTATTCTAGCATAAACCTTAATATCAAATTACAGAAATGTTTTGAAAAATAACTTCTGTTATACTCTATTTATGCATATTTTATTTTAGTGTTTTTTATTGTGGAAAATATCCTACTGATTGAATTTTTAATTTTTATCATCGCTATACTTGGTGGAACTATAGGCTCCTTGATTGGTTTAGGTGGTGCTTTAGTTATCACACCAGCTTTAGTTAGTCTTATGGGAATACCTATTCATCAGGCTATAGGTGCATCTTTGGTTGCTACTATATGCACCTCAACTGCTACATCGATAGTTTCTCTCAACTCTCATGGCTTAACAAAAGAAAAACTCGGACTTTTTTTAGCCTTAGCTACAGCGTTTGGAGCAATGTTTGGAGCAAAACTTGCTCTTAGCATGCCTGCAAAACCTTTGTTTTTAACATTTGGTTTAGTACTCGTTGTAGTTTTACTTTTAAACCTAATAAAACGCAAAAAGACAGATAAAGCAAAGCTCTCTACTATTGCCGAAGCACTACAGCTCAATGATCAATATATTATTAATAATAAAACTTACTTTTATAATGTAAGCAACCCTATATTAGGCCTTATCGCAATGATTGGCGCTGGCTTTATCGGTGGATTGCTTGGGATTGGTGCTGGGTTATTTAAAGTATTGGCTATGGACAAAATTATGAAGATACCATTTAAGGTGAGCTCTTCAACAAGTAACTTTATCATGGGGATTACGGGATTTACTGCAGCTTCAGCTTATTACTTCTCAGGAAATATAGATCCTAATATCACTCTCCCTGTAGCTCTAGGTGCTCTTTTAGGAGCAACTATGGGTTCAAAGATTATGCCTAATATCGACACTAAGATACTTAGAGTATTATTTTTTATAGTTATACTTATAGCAACCTTACAAATGCTATATAAGGGGCTAGTATGAATAAAAGTCAAATCATAGCTAAAGTACTAAAGATCAATCTAACCTTAGCTGTATCTATACTTATTATAGGCTTATTTTCGCAAATCCTTAAACAAAGTTGTTCTGATAAAATCATAAGTATAGGTCTTTTATATGTGATTTTGATGCCGCTTATTAGAGTGTTGTTAGAGCTTATCTATTTCATCAAAACCAAAAATTATACTTATATAGTCATTTGCCTAGCATTATTTGCAGTTATAGGCATAAGTATAGCTGTTGATATGGTATATCTTTTCTAAAAATGTTAATATTTTTGTATTAAAAATTAATAGACTCTAAGAGTAAAAACTTAAGATTTATGTTTACTAGTTTATCCGACAAATTACAGTTGTCCTTTGAGAAATTAAAAGGTCAAATATCTCTGACAGAAGAAAATGTACAAGCAGCACTGCGCGATATAAGAGTATCACTATTAGAAGCAGATGTTGCATTACCTGTTGTAAAAAAATTCATAGCAAATATTAAAGAAAAAGCTATTGGTGAAAAGGTTAAAAAAAGCCTAACTCCTGATCAAACTTTTATTTCATTTGTAAAAAAAGAATTAGAAATAGCTTTAGGCGAAGAAGCTGTACCTATTAACCTCAAAACTCAGCCTCCTGCTGTAATTTTGATGGCTGGTCTTCAAGGTGCAGGTAAAACTACTTCTACTGCAAAATTAGCAAAGTACCTAAAAGAACAACACAAGAAAAAAGTCATGGTTGTATCAGCCGATGTATATCGCCCTGCTGCTATAGACCAGTTGCGTACTTTAGCTAGTAGTGTAAAGGCAGAGTTTTTCGAATCTGATATCTCACAAAAACCAGACTACATAGTTACAGAGGCGATAAAAGCTGCTAAAAATAAGTTAATGGATATATTGATTGTCGATACTGCAGGTAGACTGCATATTGATAGCTCAATGATGGATGAGATTAAGCAAATCCACAAAATTGCTAAACCAATTGAGACTTTCTTTACCGTAGATAGTATGACAGGTCAAGATGCTGCTGTGACGGCAAAAGCTTTCAATGATGCTTTAGAGCTTACAGGTATTATCCTAACCAAGACCGATGGTGATGCTAGAGGTGGTGCTGCTCTTTCTATAAGAGAGATTACAGGCAAACCGATTAAGTTCTTAGGTGTAGGTGAAAAAACTGACGCACTTGAGCCTTTCCATCCTGATAGGGTTGCTTCTAAAATCCTCGGAATGGGTGATGTTCTTAGCTTGATAGAAAGCATCGAGCAAAAGACAGAAAAAGCATCGGTTGATAAATTAACCAAAAAGCTAAAAAGTGGTAAAAATTTTGATTTAGATGATTTTAAAAATCAAATAACTCAGATGAAAGATTTAGGTGGCGTAGAATCTATAATGTCTAAACTACCAAATATGCCTGGTAATGCTGGTAATGCTGGTAATGATATGTTTAAAAAAATAGAAGCTTTGATAGACTCTATGACTCCACTTGAACGAAAAAAACCAGAGCTGATCAAGCATAGTAGAAAGCAAAGAATCATCAAAGGTTCTGGTACTACTGTTCAAGACTTAAACAAAATGCTACAACAATACACTCAAATGAGAAAAATGATGAAATCTGTTGTAAGTAAAAAAGGCGGTATGGCAAACATGATGAAGCGTATATCCGGTATGCAAGGAATGGGCAATATGGCTGGTCTGTTAGGTAAAAAATAATTTATACACAAGGATGTTGATATCAATGATAGGCGATAAAAAGTTTGATAAAGTTTCTAATATAAACATAAGAAAGGAAAAGGTATTGATTCCTGCAGAAGTTCTAATTGAAGAGACTCCTTTACTAAAAGGCTCTTATGATACGGTTAAAAACTCGCGTAAAGAAATTGCAAAAATTATTCACGGAAGTGATGATAGAGTTATAGTTGTAGTTGGACCTTGTTCTATACATGACACTACCGCTGCTATGGAATATGCTACTAAGCTAAAAGGTCAAGTTAAAAAGTTTGAGAATGAAATCATAGTTGTAATGCGAGTTTACTTTGAAAAACCTCGTACAACTATTGGTTGGAAAGGTTTAATAAACGATCCAAATCTTGATGATACTTTTTGCATAAACAAAGGTCTTCGCCTAGCTCGTACTTTACTATCAGATTTAACAAATATGGGCTTGCCATGTGCTACTGAGTTTTTAGATGTAATAACTCCACAATATTTTGCTGAGCTAATTTCTTGGGGTGCTATCGGTGCTAGAACTGTCGAAAGCCAAGTCCATAGAGAGTTAGCATCTGGCTTATCTGCTCCAATTGGTTTTAAAAACGCTACTAATGGTGATGTACAAGTTGCTGTAGATGCTATCAAATCTGCTACTTATTCACATCATTTCTTAAGTACTACAAAGTCTGGTTCTACTGCGATATTTGAGACTAAAGGCAATCAAAATGGTCATGTGATATTACGAGGTGGTGCTTCTGGTACTAATTTCAGTAAAAATCATGTCGATGACTGCATTGCTAAACTTAAAAAGTCTGGTATAGATACAAAAGTTATGATCGACTGTAGTCATGGTAATAGCCAAAAAGATCATTCTAAGCAAATTTCTGTACTTGCTGATATATGTGATCAAATAAGTGTAAGTAATAATGTATTGGGCGTAATGATAGAAAGTAACCTTGTTTCAGGTAATCAAGATATCAATAAAAAACCATTAACCTACGGTCAAAGCGTAACAGATGCTTGTGTTGATTTTGATGAAACTATTACAATGCTAGAAATGCTTGCAAATGCTGTACAAGCTAGAAGAAATTCTCAAGAAAAAGAAGTTGCAAAAGAAGAAGCTCAGTTTTCTCTCTTATAAATGTTTTCATATGTCATAGAGTCACTATACAAAAGCTCTTTTACTAATATATTTATTAGCTGTCTAGTTTGGGTACGTTATCCCAAATTTTGTAAATAGCCTGTAACATATCAAGTCAAATAACCACAAAGGATAAGATATGAAATAGAACTACCATAGTAATGCTACCACAAACCAACATATAAGAGCAATAATCCAATCATCAGAATTGACAACCAAAGAGTTGTCTTTGAGATATAACATAGATGTCAAAACATCAAAGAAATGGCACACACGAGACTTCCAAGTAGATGTTAGCTCAAGACCTCATAACATCAACTATGCCTTAATCGAACTCGAAAAAGACATAATAGCATCTATTCGTAGATCAACATGGAGTCCCTTAGATGATTTAACTGAAACAATACAGATAAATTTTCCACATGCTAAACGCAGTGCTATTTATGAAGCTTTGAAAAGTAGAGGTGTAAATACAGTCCCCGTTGAAAAGAAAAAAGAAGCTGCAAAGTTTAAAGAATATGAGCCTGGTTTTTTGCATGTAGATGT
>JBLFYO010000101.1:0-4931 GCA_047609165.1 Francisella sp. | reverse complement strand
AATGAAATTGTTATTTCTCGTGCTGGTGAGATTATTGTATCTGATAGTATGGGTCGTATCCGTGAGCAACACAAAATCCCTATGGGAGCTTCACTACCTCTAGCGAGTGGTAAAGCTGTAGAGATTGGTGATGTGATTGCTACTTGGGACCCTCATGCTCAACCATTGATTACTGATGTGGCTGGTAAAGTTGCAATGGAAGATATCATCGATGGTATCACTTCTAGGCATACTTATGATGATTTGACAGGTCAATTGACTATTGAAATAACATCTATTTCACAGAGAACAACGGCTAAAAATTTAAAACCTGTTATCAATATTGTTGATGATAAAGGCGGAGTTATCAAGTCTATATCTCTAGCTATAGGCGCGGTAATAAGTGTTGCTGATGATGCGAAAGTTGAAATTGGTGATGTGGTTGCGAAGATTCCTTTAGAAGGTTTTAAAAACAAAGATATTACAGGTGGTCTTCCAAGAGTTGCTGAACTGTTTGAAGCTCGTCGCCCTAAAGAAGCTGCGATCTTATCACCTTGTGATGGTACTGTAAGACTTGGTAATAGAGACACTAAAGAGAAGCAAAGAATTGAGCTTTTAGATAAAGATGGCTTGTTGATAGATGAGCTTCTTATGCCTAAATCAAGACATTTAGTTGTCTTTGATGGCGAAAAAGTGTTGCGTGGTGATGTCTTAGCTGACGGACCTACGGATCCTCATGATTTACTTAAATACAGAGGTTTAGCTACTTTTGCTGATTACATTATGTTTGAAGCTCAGTCTGTATATCGTATGCAAGGTGTTGTTATTAATGACAAACACATTGAAACTATTGTAAGACAAATGATGAGAAAAGCTTTGATTGTAAATGAGGGTGATAGTAAATTTGTTAAGAATGAAACTATTGAACTTGTAAGAATACTTGAAGAGAATGATAAGTTACGCAGTGAAGGTAAACAATTAGTGACTTTTAATCCTGTCCTTATGGGTATTACTAGATCTTCATTGTCTACAGAATCATTCCTTTCTGCGGCTTCTTTCCAAGAAACTACAAGAGTACTTACAGAAGCTTCTATTCACTCTCAAGTAGATAAAATGAGAGGTCTTAAAGAAAATGTTCTGATCGGTCGACTAATACCTACAGGTACAGGTCTTGCGGTAAGAAAAGAAACTGACAAGATCGAGAAGATGAGAGAAGAGCTTGGTGTAAATGATAATTTACTTCTTGCTGATGTAGCGTCATCTTTCAATTTAGATTCATCATCTGAAGAGTCTCAAGTTGACACAGAAGAAAAAGACATCAATGAAGATATCGAAGCATCATTAAGACAAGCTCTTGAATCTTTAGACTTTTAATTAATTCTTTAATATTTCTTTCTACAATTTTCTAAAAAACATTTATCTAAAATATATCTTCTATATCTTGAATTAAGTTATATAATTCTGACAATTGATTGGCTGTATTTGTATCATATTTTAATAATATGGTAAATAAGGTTATGAAAAAATCAATAATTATATCTTTGGTGATGCTGTCAACAATTGTGTTTGCTGATGATACAGCACCTAAGAAAGGATGTTCTCAAGAGCAACTTCAGCTGATAAAAGACAGAGAGAAAAACCTTGGTGCAAAAACTAGAGATAATTGAAAAAAAATTAATTGGTGTAATGCAATAAAGAAAAATTGGGGTCATACGTCAGTAGGTTTTTTGATTGTGAAGATGTAATGAACCTTCAACCTAAAGTTAAAGATCATGAATACCCTGAGGAATTACATTTTGCAGTTGTTGGTAACTTAACGTTTACGACTAGTGATTGTAATCACTATATTGATAATGTTGGTAGCATGGCTGGCAATAATAATTGGTGGACAGGAGTAATTGGTAATGGTTCTTCCTATGTAACTTCTACTATGAACTCTTTTAGATGTTTTGGATTGTCATATGTT
Organism: Francisella sp.; assembly: GCA_047609165.1. Classification (GTDB taxonomy): domain Bacteria; phylum Pseudomonadota; class Gammaproteobacteria; order Francisellales; family Francisellaceae; genus Francisella. The sequence continues at coordinate 2,986 of JBLFYO010000101.1, read as the reverse complement.
GTTAAGAAGAAGGCTTTGGGAGAAGGTAAGAGTTATTATTTTCATAGATCTCCTATAAGTAAGGTGTTGCAAATCACAAATAATGATGAAATGAGTTATAACAATGCTAATAACTATGCCGATCCTTTTGTAGCCATAGATTAATATTTATAATTAACTATCGGATTTGTTTGAATGATCTTTCGAAATGATTGTTTTTAAACTATAATATAATCATCTATTTTACTAATAACTATATGGCTAATGTTTGATATGGTAGCAAAACTTTTTTGGCAAATTTTCTTTGGTATAGCAATTATATTAATTGTTATATTATCTATTTTAAATACAGATAAAGTAAGCTTTGATTATATCTTTGCAACTACGACTCTACCACTTATAGTGTTAATGTCGATAGCATTCGTATTGGGGCTGATTATAGGCTCCTTTATTACTAAGTTTATTCAAATCACAAAGACTAGTAAATAAAATGCTTATTTTAGGTATTGAAAGTTCTTGTGATGAAACAGGTATAGCTCTGTATGATTACGATAAAAAAGAATTGCTAGCAGATGCTTTATATAGTCAAATTAAGCTGCATCAAAATTATGGTGGAGTGGTTCCTGAACTTGCTTCTCGTGAGCATATTGCTAAATTAAATATCCTTACTAAAAAAGTCCTTGATGATGCTAATGTAAGTTTTGAAGATATTGATTGTATCGCTTATACTGCAATGCCTGGATTGGTAGGAGCATTAATGGTTGGAGCAACCTTTGCTAAAACTCTTGGTATGATAAATGATATAGCTACTTTAGCAGTCCATCATTTAGAAGGGCATTTACTATCACCTCTTTTGGACAGTGGTAGCGATGTGGAGTATCCATTTGTAGCACTTCTAGTATCGGGTGGGCATACTCAACTTTTTGAAGTAAGAAACTTTGGAGAGTATAAACTACTTGGTGAATCTGTAGATGATGCTGTTGGTGAGGCTTTTGATAAAACTGCGAAGCTCTTGGGGATGTCTTATCCTGGTGGTGTAGAAGTTGCTAAACTTGCAGAAATTGCTTGTGATACTACTAAGTACACTTTGCCGAGACCAATGAAAAACAAACCAGGTCTGGATTTTAGTTTTAGTGGTTTGAAAACAGCTGTTTTGAATACTTGGTATAATGAAGAAGATAAGTCTGAGCAAAATAAAGCTAGTTTATGCCATGCATTTCAAGAAGCTGCAGTTGATGTACTAGTAAGTAAGTGTGATAAGGCTTTAAAGCTAACAAATATAAAAAGATTGGTTGTCTCAGGTGGCGTTAGTGCAAACAAGCATCTGCGCGAAAGATTAGGTGAGCTAGCAAAAAATAAGTTTTATAAGGTCTCATTTCCACCTATGGAATATTGTACGGACAATGGTGCTATGATAGCTCTAGCCGGTGCTTACAAATACGCTAGTGGCATTAAAGATACGGGCTTAGAAATCAATGTTAAGCCAAGAGCAGAGATTCAATAGCTAGAATATCTGCATGGTATTTTAAAGTAAATGTGTTATAATTTTACGAAATCTATATATTGCTATTTAGCTGTTATGATTTGTAATTAATAATTAAAATAAAGGGGAATGTTTATAAATGAATAATGAAATAAATCAAGTTATTGAAGAAGAAGGTGCAATAGTTTGGAAAAGTATAATAGGTTTATTAATGCTTCCACTAATAACACTTGTCGTAGTTCCTTGGTTTGCATACACAGTGGGTTTTACAAAAGCAGACTATATGTGTCTATTAGGTTTTTATATCCTAACAGGTATATCAATAACTATGGGTTATCATAGATTATGGTCTCATAAGACATATAAGGCAAATAAATTTGTTAGTCATGTATTAATGATATTTGGTACAGCGGCATTACAAAACAGTATATTGCAATGGGCTTCAGATCACAGAAAACATCATAAAGATGTTGATGATCCAATTAAAGACCCTTATGCTGCGACTCGTGGTTTTTGGTACTCTCATTTTACTTGGTTATTTAAATACAATAATGAAGAGGTTCAAGAGATTTGTGGTGTTAATGATCTTATGAAAGACAAGGCTGTAGTATTTCAGCATAAGCATTATACAATCCTTGCAATATTAACTTGCCTTGGTTTACCTGCATTGACTGGATTTATATTTGGTTTTGCCAGTGAGGGTACACTTTCAGCTGCTTTATGGAGAGCATTAAGCTTCATGCTTTTAGGCGGTCTTGTTCGGGTTACATTAGTACATCACGCTACTTTCTGTATAAATTCTTTAGCACATATTTTGGGTAGCCAACCATACTCTACTAAAAATACAGCAAGAGATAGTTTTATTACGGCTCTAGTTACTGGCGGTGAAGGTTATCATAATTATCATCACGCTTTTGGTGGTGATTATAGAAATGGTATTAGATGGTTTGATTTTGACCCGTCTAAGTGGCTTATAGCAGGTCTTGCTAAAATTGGTTGGTGCTATGATCTTAAGACAACACCTAGTCATTTAGTTGAAATTGCTAAAGCAAAAGTTAAGTTGGACGAAGCTTTAACAAGAAAAAACAAGACGACACATTTTGGTATAGAAGAAAAGTATAGCAAGTTGGTAGCTAATATCAAAAGCATGTATAGTGCTAAGCAAGAGTACTTAAAAGCTAAAAAAGAAAAAGTAATGTCTAAAGCTGATATTGGTGCTATAAGATCTAAATATAAAGATCTTAAAATCGAGTTTATAGAATCTAAGAAAAGTTACAAAGCTAGTACTATAGGGTAAAATTTCTTTTACTCTCTCTGAAAATTTCATAAATTTAAAAATCTAAATTGTGTATAATAAATGTTTTATTATTGTCGATGTACTATTTTTATATGCGTAATTGTCTAGTTTGGGGAGGTTGTCCCAATAATTTTATAAGCTTTAGCCTTAAACATATCCGGCGTTTCATTAAAAATATCAGGTTTAATTCTATACCATTCTATGACAGCGTCAAATGGTGTTTTCAC
>JBLFYO010000100.1:0-5077 GCA_047609165.1 Francisella sp. | reverse complement strand
ATTTCCGATAGTGGCTTGAACGATAAATTCACAATGACCAATAGCCTAAGTGCTTATCTAAAGTATGCGGGTATTCACCAACTTGATGATCTGATAATTACTGGTAGCAATGATAATGATATAGATATTTCAATGCTTCAAAGTGTTCTACCTATTGAAAACATCATCACTAATTTGAGCAATAATTTATCTGCAAAAGATTGTAATTATAGCAATAGCTTTGATTTATTAGATGCAAGGATTAGGTTGTTTGGTTTAGGTAAAAGTTGTTTTGTCTCAATAGATAAGTCCAAAGAAAAGATTTTATTACTTGGAAATATATCTAAAAAGCAATTAATAGAGTTTGAACGAGCATACAGTCGAATGCTTTCGCCAAATATATTAGTTTCTAGTAGTGAAATAGAAAATAAGTTCTTAAAAGATATTCCATTAAATTATTTTGTTTATAACTCTGAAGAATTTTTTGATAGTGAGTATTTTAAGGTTCTAAAAAATTTGAATATAAAAGCTATGGATACCTACAATAATGGTGCTATAAGTATCAATCTTAATAAAGATAATGAGTTGTCGATATACAGTCAGTTAAAGGATTTTTAGGTGTAGTCAAACCACTATAACTACCTTTACGATAAACTTATGTTTAGAAGATCCCCAGTCAAGCTGAGGAATTCGTACTATTTTTATGGTGGTATGATTTACATCTAATTGCGTCGTTAGTAAGATTTGAAGCTACTAGGAGTTCCTTCACTTTTCTGTCTATCACTTCAATGCAACTTATACTACTCAAGCTTGTGTTTGGTGCGTAACATCAGTTATCCAGCAAATACTATTAAAAATGATGCTATTAAATGCTAATATATAGGTAAGAAATTTTCTAGGATAATTATATAATGTTTAAAGCAATGAAATATGGCTATTATGGTTTATTTTCAATTACTGCTCTGCTGATCAATTCAGTAATTGTGTTTTTGCCAGTGGTTTTTTTCTCATTACTCAAGCTGATTGTACCAATAAAAAGCATAAGGTATCACTGCACTACCGCAGTACAAGCATTAGCAAGCTTTTGGGTGAGTTTTGCTATTATGATTACGGAGTCGTTTTGTCCTACAGAGATAGAATTTGAACAAAATGCAGAGCTTAGCGAGAGAGGTACATATCTTGTAATAAGTAATCATAAGAGTTGGTTAGATACTTTGATACTCATGCTTGCATTTCATAAAAAAATACCGTTTCCAAAATTTTTCATGAAGTTTCAGATATTTTTTGTACCTCTTATTGGAATGGTAGCTTGGGCGTTAGAATTTCCTGCTATGAAAAGATATTCAAAAGACTATATTACTAAGCATCCAGAAAAAAAAGGTAAAGATATCGAGATGACTCAAAAGTATTGTCAAAACCTTTCAACTAGGCCAACAACAATCATAAATTTTGTAGAGGGAACTCGTTATACTAAAGAAAAAGCTATAGGTAGTCAGTATAGCCATTTGTTAAATCCAAAAGCTGGAGGTATTGCGGTTATACTCAAAAGTTTGTCAGATAAAATGACAGGTGTACTAAACACTACTATTGTCTATGATAATCCTGATCAAACTCTGTGGGATTTCATGATTCGTAAAACCAAAAAAATAAAGGTTAAAGTTGACTTTATTCCAATTGCAGATGTTCCTTTGGGAGATTATTTTAACTGCTCTAAAGATAAAAAGGCTTTCCAAAAATGGCTGAATGACCTGTGGTTAAATAAAGATAAATATATTGACCAAAAGTTACTTAAGGGCACCTCTAAAAACTCTGTGTATGCAGATTAAATAGTTTTAAATTTATCACAACAAGGCGAAAATTGAGGGTAATAGTATATCTATTGCTAAAATTTGCAACGCAGATGTGGTGAATTTCGGCATTAAGATACGTCTCATGAGTTTTTAGAGGTGCCCTTAATACCAATCCCAGCACAAATTAATATTTTCTCACTTTGTATCTCATACCAGACGACACTTATCCTTTTCAACCTATTTTGAGTAATTTTATAGTTTCCAAATACCAAAAACTTAAATTAGGCACAAACTACTTTGTGATAAATATACCAACTTGTATTAGTAATGGATATTACTTAAAAGAAGTCGCCATATCTAACAACTCATTTAATCGCTCATCAGTATCAGCAAGCACAAGTATCATAACCTTATCATTAAGCTCAAGATTGCCAATACAGGTGATAATCACACCCTCAGAATCACCACACTTGTAGTCGATATCTTTAGATTTAAGGTAATTATGGTAATCACAGATTGTAGAGCCCTTAGAGACTTCTACATTGTTATGACCTACCCAAGGCTTACTTTCGCCATTACGCAGTTCATAAGCTAAAAAGCCCGCATATATAGCACCAGTTTGACGAGCATTAACCTCTAATATATATGGAACTATCTTTCCATCGATTTCTCGAATCAAAAGATCAACACCAATAACGCCTCTCACACCCATTTCTCGCAGGATTTCTGTGACTTGATTACAGATTTCGATAACAGCAGGCTCATCACTAAATTCTGACTTATACTTATTGCCAAGATGTGTTTGTCCATCAAGCATCTGATCGCTCAATCCAAGGCTGATATCTTCTTCCTTAGTGTCTCCAATACATATCTGAAAAGCAGGTGAACCTAGATTTTCTAACCATGGATCTATCATAAACATTTCAACTCGACGCATCAACTTAAGTACTTCTCTCAACTCTTTTTCACTATGAAATCTATGAATACCATACCCAGAACAAGCTCTTGGCATAATCACAGCACATTCGTATATACCTTGATTTTCATATTCACGATAAAAGTCCAAAGCTTTCTTAGTATAATCACCACTAATTGTTGAGACAATATTTACACTTGGAACCAGTATACCCTTACTGTGCAACATTTGACGCAAAAATGACTTATCGTTCAAAAATAGTGACAGCGACTCAGATAGTCCGTATTCCTTACCATACTTTATACCCATAAGCTCAATTGCAGTGTTTGAAGTAAACGGTACAATACTTGTATAGCTTTTATCATTAAATTCTGCAATATTATCAGCACAACTCATCACAACCGTAGAAAGCTTATGATGCTCTACACCTTCTATATAAATGAAATTATCTTCACTTATATAATTAAGCCCTATTCCATTAAAATACGCAACCATCTGCTGTACTTCAGCTTTTGAAGAATCTGGCAAAATTATCTTATGATTTTTTGCTAACAAACATAGTGTACGAGTTATGTATTTACTTACAAAAGAGCTAACTAAATCTGCACCATAAATATCTGTAGTATTTGGTATATGTATGGCTTTTTGTCCCCATATCTTTTCTGCAACACGGTTGGTTTTTTTTGTATCCATTTCGGCTATACCTCTTTTAATTGTAATAACTGCTGTTACGCACCAAACACAAACTTGAGTGGTGTAAGTTGCGTTAAAGTGCTAGGCAGAAAGGGGCTAAGAGCTACTAGTAGCTTCAAATATTACTAACAACTCAATTTGATGTAAATTATAGCATCCTTAGGACAAAAAGATAAAACATCAGCTGACTGCGTTAGAACTTTACTACCATAGCTACGGCTATGCTAATAAAAACCTGCCTTGCATCTGAAGCATTCTCTTTTGCTCAAGATTCCATTTGGTGGGTAACATCAGTTAATAATTTACGAGCATTAACTACTGAGCTAGCAAAAATTTCTGCCATATCATTTAGCTTTGCTTTATCTACTTCTAGTTTAGCAATATCATACCTCTCATCGATGGTTGTAATAGTTGATAACAAATCTTTAGGAATATCTATACAAACAGTACCAAGCTCACATACTAAATAGTGCGCAACAAGATGTTCAGCGAGAATATAAGGCTTATCAAACTCAACATCTATCTCTTTTGTCTGCAACTCTCTATATAAGCTTTTTAATAGCTCTGTAGATGCAAATATACCATTGCGTACATCTCCACTAAAAAGCTCTGTCACTCTTTTATCGCCATCGATATGACTTCTTTTATATAACTGTATATAGTCAAGCAGATTATTAGGTGTTTCACTTATTGCTTCTGCATATCGTTCTTGAATCACATTTGGAGAATATGTCGACATAGTATGCAAATCTATCGATAAAGCTCCATAGCTCTTAGCTACTGCCACTACATGACAAAGCTTTTCCATATAAGCCTCGTACAGACCTACCAACGACTCGCGTAGCTGAGGGTGGTCATTATAATCAACAATATTACGCAAACAATTAGGATACAATCTCCCAGCGTCCAATATAGAGCGAGGAAATGTTGGCTCAACCACTAAAGTACACACTCCATATTCTTTATAAAGCTTTTCAGCAATTGCATGGCTTAGTGTATGAGTACCAAAATCGTATTCTATTGCTAAAAAATCCGTAAAATCTTCTTTTTTAAGATTAATCAACTTGCCAATATTAGGATAATCCAATTCAACAAAATCACTACCTAGCTCAGCATGAGGGCAAGTAATTAGCAAATCAAACTTCATATTTTCTTGGGTATAAAAATGTAAGCTAATAGCCTCATAGTACTTAGAATAAAATGGCTTTATAGTTTCGTTCATAAAAGAAACAATCTTTTTCATAGTTTTATGTAATTAAAAACATTATAACAACTATAAAACTAATAATAAAAGGCTCTTTTATACCAATCCCAATATAAATTGGTTTATTTATCACAAAGGAGTTTATGATAAATTTGGTTTTTTAATATTTACCAATAGCTAATGACTACTGGTAAATATCAAAGGATTAAATTAAGTATGAGATACAAAGTGAGAAAACATTAATTGTATTGGGATTGGCATTAGATTTCTTTAGGCTAAATCCTAAATGTTTTATAACCCTAAAAATTCATATTTGTAAGATGTAAAAAAACTTGAACCTATTCAGACATTATACTTTAATTGCTATATGTCTAGTTTGGGGAGGTTGTCCCAATAATTTTATAAGCTTTAGCCCTAAACATATCCGGCGTTTCATTAAAAATCTCAGGTTTAATTCTATACCATTCTACGACAGCGTCAAATGGTGTTTTCACT
>JBLFYO010000099.1:0-5137 GCA_047609165.1 Francisella sp. | reverse complement strand
TTTCGGGTCTGTCAACCACTTTGTGTAAATAGTTTATTTATTTACATATATTTAGTAATCCTATCTTCAAATTTGATACTAAAGTGACTGATTGCCTCACCCCAGTCTTTAATCGGCATCGTCCATTTTTTAGTGATACTTAGTGATACTTAGTGATACTTAGTGATACTTAGTGATACTTAGTGATACTTAGTGATACTGAATTTTCGGCATGGCTCAAAAACCACCTATTTTGATATACACAGGCGTGAGCAATCTAACCTACCTATATTTAGCATAATTAATTCTTCATTAGATATCTAATAGTCAGTGGGGCAGAGCGATCCTTTTGAATCTTTTTAAATTCATAAGTTCAGTCCATCCAGGTAGATCCTTACCAGAGAATATTTCAGTAGCAGACTTTCCTTTATGTTCTGGGTTAGCAGCTCTTTTAAAAGGTAAATGATTGAGAATAAACTGAATGAATGAGTATCTGTTTGATTTAAATCCTTTTCGTGCATCTATATACGGACGAAGATGACTGTTGAGATTTTCGATAACTGAGCTGGTTCGCTAAGTTGTATCGATACAATTTAATACCTCATCCTCAATTAAATCAAACGTATCTCTGAGCTTTTCATCCAATGATAATAATTGTAACTGATACTCTTGGGAGCTTAATTTATACCTACTAAAGTAACATATATCCCATATAGTATCTAACGATACATCGTGTTTGATAGCAATATCTTCAAATTGTGTATTAAGCGATTCAGCAACATCTAGGAGGCTATCTTTTTGATTACTCAAAGTAGTAATAATATCAGTAATGCGATGAGGATGTTTACCTGCTATATTATTGAGTTCTTCAATAATGAAATCAAACAACTGAGATCTAATGGATAGCTTTGATGCTGGCAATTGCAAAATATCGTACTGCATCCAAGTCAGCAAAGTGGATATCTTGAAATAAATATCTTCATAAATTTTCATATTTATAGCTGCATAACTGTATCTAGAGATAGCTGATTTTATAAATATTGTACCAATGCACTCAGTTTGCGACAGAACCTAAATCGACCAATATTGTGTGAATAGTTACATTAAAAATTTAAATACTCGAGATAAGAGGCTGAGGCTTCTTTGATATTATCAAAATTACCAAGAACAATGACTTCATCATTAATTTTAACATTAACACTAAATTTATTAGCAATCTCGTTATAAGTAATTCCTTGGCTAATTGTGCAATTTGCTTCAATACCTATATTTGTTTGCGATGATATGAAATCATTAATTCTACAGAAATGAGGGACTTGTGAATTAGATAAACCAATTCGATGACACCCCCAATAAACCTTATCATCAATAATAATTGGAGATATTATAAGTATACTTTTGTCAACTATATGATCAGTATCAAGTATTATTCTATGATTATAATCAACTTGTTTTGATTTTTTAATTAATTCTACTAATCTGATTTTTTCTGATCCTATACTAGTTAACAAACTAGTTATTTTTGCTTTAATAATATAATCACGATAAAGCATACTAGGTATTGCCATTAATATACCAATTATCGCAATTACAATTATCAAATTCAATAAAGTAAATCCTTTCAATAGAGTTCCATACCTTGTATAAATAATATAAATCAATTCTCAAATATTTTTTAACGGTTCTATTGTTATCAGGAGACAGCATTACTGCCCCCCACTACACACAAGAAAATATACACCTAAATTAATGCTTTATCAATAGTTGGCATAAACCTTTTTCTATATGATCCACCCTCCAAAAGAACCATTATATAAACAACTCATTTCAAAACGCCAACTTTAACCTCTGAAAATTGTTGTTAATTAGATCTTCTAAACCAACTTTATTTTTATCCCAATTATCGGCTTTGTTGCACTACTATCAATCATTACTTCATTTTTTGGTTAGCCATAGACCGTGAGTGAATTTTAGGGTTCTGTCGCAAACTGAGTGCATTGGTACAATATTTACAAAATCAGCTATCTCTAGACAAAGTTATTGTTCTTTTTCAAAATTGCCAAAGATTCGTCATAACTACAATCATTTAATATCATTACTATCGCTATTTTTACAGAATTATTGGCTTTTTGGTAAACTTCTTGTGCAATTTCATAATCAACACCGGTTGCTTCACAGATGATGCGTTTTGCTCTCTCTACTAACTTAATATTTGAAGGTTTTACATCGACCATAAGATTTTGATAAACCTTACCGATAGAAACCATGGATAATGTAGATATCATATTTAAAATAAGCTTTTGCGTAGTCCCAGCTTTAAGTCTAGTTGAGCCTGTCAAAACTTCTGGGCCAGGTACAGCCTCTATTGCCAAATCTGCATATTCGGATATCTTTGCATTTTTACTACAACTAATTGCAACAGTCTTAGCTCCGATTTGCTTAGCATAGTCAAAAGCACCTATCACATAAGGAGTTCTACCACTAGCAGCTATACCAATAACGATATCTTTATCGGTTAAATCAACCCCTCTCAAATCATTGCGTGCAAATAAAGGATAATCTTCTGCACCCTCCACTGCTTGTACAAATGCTTTCTCTCCACCAGCTATAAGGCCCACTACAGTATTATAATCCACACTAAAAGTTGGTGGGCATTCAACTGCATCGAGTATACCTAAGCGACCACTTGTACCTGCACCGACATATATTATTCTACCGCCATTTTTAAGTGCCTGAGATGTATTGTTTATAACTTCAGTTATATTGATGTGTTGATCTTTGAGTGCTTCGATAACATTGTACTCTTCTTCTATCATTAAATTCACAGCATCACTGATAGCCATTTTATCTAAACCTAAACTTTTTGGATTGCGTAACTCTGTATTTATATTTTTTAATATACTCATAATATGCTCTGCTTAACTATCCCTAGCGGGTATAGGTATTTACTATCTAAATAAATCGGTTCTGGTAAATCTTCTTCTTCCTCATCATCGCCACCTTTGTTTTTCTTAGCTTCAGCCATACGCCTTTCTGCGGTAGTTTGACTTGATTTTGAACTATTTTTTGACTTATCATCGACTTCATTTTTATCCTCAACATCCTCGTCATCGCCTAGCTCATCACGCATCTCTTGAGCTTTGATGTCTAGTGCATCGGCAAGGATATACACTTTATTGATAGTGCTATGTACGGCTTCATTATCAACTAATATTTGAGGATTTTCTACAGATAAATCCATTGTTTGCAGAATATCAAAATCATAATTAAGCTGCATAACTTGTGACTTGGTAAAGACAAACAGATAACCAAATTTTGGTATCACTATCTGTATACCCTCTTCATCACTTTGATCTTCTTCATCATCATTTGAACTACTAGAGTCACCGGCAAATTTATTGCTACCCATAGTTTTAGGTTTTGGCTTAGGTTTTGGCGGTGCAATTGTAGTGTCCTCATTAGTTTCAAATTTAAATTCTTTTTCTAATCCATTAGAGCCATACTCAAGAGTCTCAAAACTTCCCACACCTTTTTTGTATTCATAACGGTGGAGCTTATCTGGTTCAAATGTAATTATATAAAGAGTATCATCATTCTTTGAAACTATAACAGGCTCTCCAAAACTTTCTCCATCGATATATGTATCAAGACTCTTACCCACACGATGATCACCATTATAATTAAAATCACTAACATTCATTAAAGTTTTACTATTGTTATTTGGATGCAAAATCAGAGCCATATTAGCATCAAGATTGTTTGCAAAATCAGGAATCAGTAATTTGATATTGTCAGCCTTAAGCTCTCGCTTTAAGTTTAGCTTGCCGCCAAGCTTCATCTTATACTGCTTATCTGTTGGCGAATATTGTGAATAATAAGTCTCTAGTGTTTCTTGCGAGCCTTTTTTTTGGTCCGCTTTTCTAAGTAGTACAATCTGGGGCGGGCTATCTTTTTCTTCAAAGTACCATGCCACATCAAATATATTATCTTTCACAAATGGACCACCAAGTGTACCACCACTAGAGTCTCCAGATGAAACAGGTTTCCAGTCACCAATTTCATTACCTAACTGCTCATTATCAACCTCTAAACCTTCTACATCATCATCAAGTAAATTTTTTAAAGCCACTGATGTTGTAAAAAGTTTGTCTGAATCATGTAGTATCAAATACATCGTCCACTCACCACTTTCTAGATTCCAACCAACTTTAACCTTAGAGTCTGTTCCCATCCCTTCGGGTATAGGCACCCCAATTTTTGCTTTGTTAGTAAATATGTCTATTTTCTTTATTTGTTGGTCAGATTTCTTAATAAAGCCAATAAATCCCTTATATGGCTCTGAAATTGCTCCATCTGCATTTAGTCGATAATTCTTTGCTTGATAATCAGTAATCGCCGAAACATTAATCATTGGTACATTTATAGGAACATAGTCAGTATTAAAGTTTTGATAAAAATTGATGTTTACGGAATTGTAGATGATGTTTTTAACCAAATCCACTTTATCTCCACCACGATTATAGGCTTTGAAAATATCATTATAACTATTGTATTGTTGAGCTTGAAATAGCTCTGCATTACTACCTTTTGAGAAAAAAGATGACTTTTGCTCTTCATCAACTATTATCTCAAACTTACTATCACCGATCTTAAATTCATTTGATTTAGTAAAATCAATATCATCTTTTAGATTGGCTATATAAGTCTCACCAAGGACTTTTTCATTACTATTTCTAATGATACTTTTAGTTGTAAGTAAGCCCATTTTGAATGAGTAAAGCAATCCCGAAAGCATAACCATAATTACAAAAGAGAATATTAACGCCATTAGCAAAGCTGATCCTTGTTGCAACTTTGTTTGTTTTGTCCCTACAGATTTCATCAAATATCTCTTATGCGTTACCTGTTAAATATATTTTGCTAAATGTTTTACCTGCCACTTCGACAGATACCCTTAATGCACTTATTTTGTTGCTTTTTACCGCAATAGTCTTCTCTTTAATTTTTTGCCATTTAACATCCGCACTACCTTCTTTAATATCTGAATTTAGTACATATTCAATCTGCAGATTACTAACACCATCAATCAGCTCATAAGCCATAGCACTTTCTGAATTTTGCTTCACATATTCATAGAGTGAATAAATTTCTTTACCTT
>JBLFYO010000098.1:0-5167 GCA_047609165.1 Francisella sp. | reverse complement strand
CATAGTTGATGTTATGAGGTCTTGAGCTGACATCTACTTGGAAATCTCGATCACGCCACTTTTCTGATGTTTTGACATCTATGCTATATCTCAAAGATAACTCTTTGGTTGTCAATTCTGATGATTGAATTATTGCTCTTATATGTTGGTTTGTGATAGCATTACTATGGTAGTTCTGTGGCATATCTTGTCCTTTGTGGTTATTTGACTTGATATGTTACAGGCTATTTACAAAATTTGGGATAACGTACCCAAACTAGACATATAGTTAATTAGATCTGGATACCTGTTTGATCCAGACCCAGAAGCTTTAGAACCAATACAATTCTCAATAGATATAGATTTCCCCGATTATGAGGAGTCTTGGTCTGATAGTCTAATAATGTTTCATAATCATAGTGCTTTATATCCTATTAATCCAGAATGGTTTGGAACAATCTCGCATACTTAGGTTGATAACGAGTCTGGCAAATTTATTGGATCATATCAGCCATATGATGTTTTATCATCAGTTACAATGGTAGTTTCATCAGATAGACCATATAAAAATGAGGGATAAAATATAATAATTAAGTTCTTTGTAGTCTATCATTAGACTACTTGACTATTATCCAATAAGCTTTATTCTTATTATCTAGATTTAGATAACATTCAAATAATTTATGATAAGTTTTATAAAAGGCAATTTACTTGAAAAAGATCCATCAGCACTACTTATAGATGTAGGTGGGTTGGGTTATGAAGTATCTGTACCAATGACGACATTTTATTCTTTAGGTGATGTAAATACAGAAGTTAGTTTATATACACATTTTGTAGTTCGAGAGGACGCTCAGCAACTTTATGGCTTCAAATCAAAAGTTGATAAGAAAGTATTCCAAGAGCTGATCAAAGTAAGTGGAGTTGGGGCGAGAACTGCTATAGCAATACTATCCGGCATGGAATGTAAAACTCTACTTCATTGTATCGAAAGTAAAGATTATGGACTATTGGCAACTGTACCTGGTATTGGTAAAAAGACAGCGGAGAGATTGGTTGTAGAGATTTATGATAAGCTTTTAAAGCTTTCAAATGAAATACATGGTCAGACTGATGTTGCAGGAACTTCATCTACAACAAGTAGTCAAGTATCATCACAAGGTTTAGGCAATTCAATGTTTGATGAATCAGTAGGTGCATTGATGGCACTTGGTTATAAACAAAGGGATGCTGAGAAAATGATTAGAGGCTCAATTGAGGATTCAAAAGATGCTTCTGAGGCAATCCGTAAGGCTTTACAGAATTCTATAAGATCTAAGTAATGACTAAAATAGAGGTCAGTTAATAAGTATTGAAGATTAAAGCCTCGATTCCTCCGATCACTGAGCGAAGTCGACTAGGGATCTCCTAAATTTAGGAATTTAATAGAATTAATCCTTCAAATGCCTATTAGCAATCTCTAGTAACCTATGAGCTTTTTTAATATTTGCTTGTGATTTAGGATTATCATAAATTTCATATTTGTATACGCAGAGAACTTTTTTTGCAACAATTGCAGCAAATTCTTTACGAGAAAGAATAGTTTTACCAACTTTTTTTAAGTCACTATATAGTGAGTTTACAGCTAGTCTTTGTGTAAGTACATTTGGAGCATTTGGTAGCAATCTAAAGACTATATAGAAAACAATACCACCCATAATCAAGCCGCCACATACAGATAGCGATTGCATTATGTCAAGGCTCATATGATTGTCTGGCTGGATTATAAAGATAAACCCTAAACAATACCCTAAGCCATACATTTGTAATTTGGGGATAGTTAAGCCAATAATACCGATAATTAAGCTACCACAGAACAGCAGCAATAAAAGAGCAAAGTTATTGGTAGCTATAGAAAGTATGGCAAGTTTGATAAGTATAGCTATTGGCACGCTTACCAAGAATCCAGCTATAATATTTTTTACTAAAACTATAGAGCGAGGCACACCTGCAAAAAGTTGAGATAGTAGTGTCATTATAATTATAGATAAAAGTAAACCAATGCTCTTAGGTGAGTATGTCCACATTGTTGTCGTAATTAAAAATATAGAGATATTGCGAATAGTTGCAGTTAGTATAATAGCGGGGTTGTAGTAGTTTTTTATTCTATATGGTTTTAGATTAATAATTGATTTTTTAGAATTTTCAATATTAATGTATGATAATAGTAGTTTTATGACAGCTATTGTAATATTTCTAATTGCTAAAGGAGTATCAACATTTAATGATGCTCTTAAAGTTTTTATAGTAGCTTTAGGGTCATTATTTTTATCGATCGATTTTAGTAACTTATTTAGAGTGTTTGCCGATTGTATAAAGTTTTTGCTAAAGTCAGTATTTCTACAGTAGTCTTTTATTAGTTTAAGCATATTTAAAGCTTTATTTGAAAATATAATATAATTATTCCTGCTATCAAGCTTCTCATAGATATGAGCGCTACTGTCATTATGAATAGCTATCACAGAATCGAGTATTTCTTTGGTTGCTATATTCACACAAAATTTTTTAGAAGTTCTATCTGTAAGAGTTATAAGATTCTTTATAGTAGCATCAAAGACAGTATCGCTATGAATATCACAAGTATTCTCTACCGTGCGTGGGAATATAAGAAAACTCGACAAACAAGCAGATATTGCTCCGATGCTTATTTCTATAAACCTAGCATAAGCAATATGAAAAATCTGCGTTTCAGTGGTGTGTTGTGGGTCAACTATTGAGTATAAGACGATGAGTATCGCGGTGATATTCCCTAAAGCTACACCATATATAAAGTTGGAGTGATTGATGCCTGCAGAGACTAGTGAGCAAATAGTTAAAAAACCAGCTAAAGCAAGTATCGTTAGTAGTAGGTGCCCAGTTAAAAAATTGACTATAAGGCAGCCAACTATCAATCCTATAAGTGTAGCACCTATAAGGCATACAGCTTTTTCTATTACAAAGCCTGCTTCTGGTCTTAACTGAAGAAATAACGCTGCGGTAATTGCCCACATTGGCTTGTAAATATCTAGGCTCAAAGATACCAGTAGGACTATAGTTACCGCAAGTATAAACCTAAAGCTTAAAATCAGAATCTTGTGTTTATCAAATAGTGAATTTCTGAGCATTTATATATAGTCTTTAGTTTGACATTAATGTCTAAGACTAGTTTATATCACTTAGTGATTTAGAGTTATATAATTTGCGTAATAACTGCCACTATTTAGTAGTATTTGATAATATAACCATACAATAAAACACATTTAAAATATTATGTTCTTTAAAAACCTAACAGCCTTTAAAATAGAAAGCATCGAAATCGAAAAATTTGAACAATCTATTGATAAGCTTACTTATATCCCTTGTAGCAAAAGTCAAAAATCTACGCGTGGATTTATCAACCCTATTCTAAGAGATGATGAGAAATGTTTGAATAAATTCAATCATTTAGCGGCATTTTGTTTCTTTAATGAGGAAAAAATATTACCTGCACAAGTTATAAATGAAGAAGCAAAAGAGTACATCGCTCAGCTAGAAAAAACTAGATATGTAAGTAAAAAAGAAAAAACTGAAATTAAAGAGGATGTTGAGCAAAGATTACTACCACAAGCATTTAGTAAGTATAGAAAAACTTATGGTTATATTGATCTAATCAACAATTATCTAGTCATAGATAGTATATCTGATAAGCAAATCACAGAGATAATTGAGCTACTACAACGCTGTGAAATAAAACTAGAGCCTATAGTAAAAGAAGAAACCGAAATTTTAACGGAATGGTTTATTAATGGTAGTAACCCAATAGATGTTGAGTTAGGTAATAAATGTAAGCTTACAAGTGATGTAGGCGATGGTGTGGCTAATATCTCATGTCAAGGTAGCTCAATGCTTAATGATAATATAAGATCGTTTATTGATGCTAATGGACATATTACAGAACTTGCTATCGTGTGGCGAGAAGAGCTAAGCATGACCGTTAATACTAAACTACAGTTCAAATCTATTAAATTCCTTGATCTAATTAAGGACGGTAATGAACATAGTGATGAAGCAGATTTGTTACTAATGTCGGATGCTTTTGCTGAGCTTATTGAGTCGATGAAGACTTGGACTATTAAATAGATGAAAGATCAGCTGAAATACTTCCTACATTCCGTTACTGTACTGCCTGAGCATATTGATCCAAATAATCATCTAAATAACATCATTTACTTACAATTGATGCAAGACGCTGCGATAGGGCATGTGCAAGCAAATGGGGTTTATGATCTCACAGAACCTCTAGGACTAACATGGTTTGCAAAAAAGCATACTATAGAGTATTTAGCTCAAAGTTTTTTAGATGATGAAATAATAGTAGTTACATGGGTTGAAACGATAACAAAAATTTCTACAGTTAGAAAATATCATTTATACAGAAAATCAGACAAGAAACTTCTTTGTAAAGGTGAAACTCTATGGATTATGATAAATTTAGAGAAATCTCGCCCAACTAAAATTCCTCAAAATGTGGTGGATTTATTTTGGAAGACTACAGATTTTGATGTGGAAGATATTAGTGATTTAGTTTAATCATTTATTTGTTTTTTATGATTTCTACAGGACCATGATCATCACAATGATCGCTATGAGGGTGATGTAGTCTACCATTTACAATATAGTCGGTATGATCACCATGAGGAATAGCTTCATGTCCACAATCTGGGCCATGTTTATGTTCATCTTCACAACATTCATCCTTTACAGGTTTACATGCATCAGGATTTTTTTCTGATACTTCAATGCTATGTTCGTCATAGTGACCTCCATGCTCATGATGAAGGTGGCCATCATGCAGGTAGTCATAATGGTCATTGTGTTTTACTTTAGTATGTCCACAATCATCTTTATGTTTATGTTTATGTTTATGTTTATGTTTATAGCTAATTTGAAGGAGATTTATTCAACAAAATTGTATATACTGTTTTCATATTTTATGAGAGCATATAGTCAAGATTTGAGAGATAGAGCTATTTCATTATTTGAATCCGGCTACAAACGTAAACATATAGTAGAAATGCTAGATATTCACTATGAGACAGTAAAGGACTGGATTAGGAAATATCAAAAGACAGGAGACTACAGCTCCAAGCAACATCTTAATAAAGGTATGGAACGCAAGTTCACAGATAAA
>JBLFYO010000097.1:0-5337 GCA_047609165.1 Francisella sp. | reverse complement strand
AAGTAGCTTCTAACTCTCTAGCATATTTTATAACCCAACGATTGATGGTGCTAGTCCACATTAACTCCACGCTCTTTCATTAACTCTTCTACATGTCTATAGCTGAGTGGATATGATAAATACCAACGTAAGGCTTGAAAAATTAGAAGTTTAGTAAAGTATCTTCCTGTAAAATCTAACATACAAAAACATAATTATATTTGTGGTAAAATGATACTACAAAATTACGTAATTGTCAGTTTGCGACAGAACCCTATATTCACATTATTTGCATAAGTTAAGCTCATAGTAGAAATAATGATTATCAATACTAAGTATAAGCTATTTGTTAAAATGTGTATGCTCAAAATATTTTACGGCTTCAACCTAATCCCTCTACTTAGCAGAAACCACACAATTACATATAGTATACCAGTGAAGACTACTATAGCTCCAAATGACATATATGGGTTGACAGTAGATACACCTATAAAGCCAAATCTTACAAAATCAACTATATAAAACAATGGATTGCACATAGAGATAAAATGCCAGAAGCCATCAAGTTTATTTACATTATAAAATACTCCACCAAGATATATCAGCGGGGTAAGTACAAATGCTGGGAATATAGTAGTGTCATCAAATTTTTGTGAAAATATCGCATTTAAAAGACCTCCTAATGAAAATAATGCTCCGCAAAATATAAAACCTGCAAACACTAGAAATGGATTGTGTAAGTTAGCAAAACCACCTAAGATAAATGCTGCAATACTAACAAGTACACCTACCACAAAGCCTCTAAATATACCACCGGAGATATAACCAAGTACGATAATATGGTTATTTACAGGAGACACCAAAAGCTCTTCAATAGCCTTATTAAAACGCAATCCAAAAAATGAGCTTACAACATTACCATATGAGTTCTGGATTACAGCCATGATAATAAGACCAGGTGTTATATACTGCATATAAGTTATGCCATCACCCATATTACCTATACGAGAACCAACTATCTTACCAAATATTAAAAAGTACAATACAATAGTTATCACTGACGGTAAAAGCGTTTGCCCCCATATTCTAAAGATTCTATTACTTTCGCGACCAAATATAGTCACATACATTATCCAACAATCTTTTATGCTCATAATCTTCTACCTACTTGTTTCTTGCAACATCAATAAATAATTGTTCAAGCTTTGCAGCTTTACTTCTTACATCAAGCACTTCTAAACCATACTTGGATGTTAGCTCTAAAAAAATCTCATTCAAAACTACACCGCCGCTAACTTCAACTTCTAGCGTATGTTGATCTACTAATTTTGCAGTACCAGATGAAAGCACGATATCCTGATTACAATCTTCTTTTAGGTCAAATATATAAGTATGCTTATCTGCTGATTTCAGAAAGCTCTTCATATCTGTATTTACATGAAGCTTGCCTTTATGAATAAGTACAATGCGATTACACATTGACTCTGCTTCTTCAAGATAGTGAGTAGTCAAGATAACTGTTAAACCTTCTTTATGGAACTGTGAAATCATCTCCCAAAGAGAGTTTCTAAGCTCAACATCAACACCAGCTGTCGGCTCGTCTAATATTAGTAATTTGGGTTTATGAATCAACGCTCTTATAACCATAAGCCTTCTTTTCATACCGCCAGAAAGAAATCTTACTTGAGTATCTTTTTTATCATACAGCTCAACTTTTTTAAGTAATTCTTCTGCATAAGGTTTAGCCTCTTTCTTAGATATACCAAAAAATCCAGCCTGTGTAACGAGAATATCAATAGGTGTTTCAAATATATTAAGATTAATTTCTTGCGACATTACTCCTAGACTTTTTTTGGCATTAGAATAATCAGTTTCGATATCATGTCCAAAAATTTTAATTTGACCAGAAGTCTTGTTGACCAAAGAAGATACCATACCCAAAATAGTCGACTTACCTGCACCATTTGGTCCTAAAAGAGCAAAAAAATCACCCTTATTAACATCAAAACTGATATCCGAAACAGCTGTATAACCACCTTTATAGGTTTTAACCAAATTTTTTATTTCTAGTGCTTTTTCCATATAACTCTAACATCTATAAAATTTATTAGATTATACCATTTTAGTATGCCAAAATTTTAACTAAATTTTAGAGATTATAAACATCAATATAGTTGCCCCAACCACACACATAAATATAGGTCTCACTAATTTTGATCCTTTAAGGATCACCATCTTTGAACCAGCTATGCCACCAAAAAAGCTGCCTATTGCCATTATCAAACCATAGAGAATATTCACATGTCCTGCCAAAGCAAACACCATCAGTGAGAATAGATTGCTCTTCAAATTAAGAACTTTTGCATAACCTGACGCTTGTAAAAAGGTATAGCCGAGAAAGTAAACTATTGATATTATCCAAAAATTACCTGTGCCTGGGCCAAAGAAACCATCATAAGCTCCTAAGAAAAATCCAAATATGCTAAAAAATGCTGGTTCAGACATTCTTTTTTTCCCTTCTTCAACACCCATATTTTTATTAAAAAGGCTAAAGATAAATACAAATATCAACAGTATAGGCACTACAAAATTCATAAAGCCACTATCTATTACAAGCACTAGCAATGAACCCAAACACGCTCCAACAAATCCTGCTACCAACCCTCGAAATACAGTTCTGAAATTTATAAGTCCACTTTTGTAATATTTAAATACCGCCGTGGCAGTACCTATACTTGCTTGAAGCTTATTTGTCCCTAGTACAAATGTAATCGGCAATCCAGTCATACTCAAAGCAGGCAGGCTAATAAGCCCTCCTCCTCCAGCTATAGCATCTATAAAGCTCGCAAGAAACCCCATCGCAATAATAAAAGCACATAGAAAATAAAAATGATTCGCAAAAAATTCGTGCATAATTACTCTTTAATATGAACTGCCAACCAAATAGTTGGATTGTGTGTATAAGTTACCCAATGTTTAGTATTTTTAGGTATAAGCAAACTTTCACCTTTTTGTAAGGAGACTTCTTCATCTCCCAACTTCAATTTAACATTACCTTCTAGTATCAGCACCCATTCATTATGAGCTTGCAAATACGGTTCATCTATGGGCGTGATCTGACCATATGAGAGTATTTTTTCTATAGTGATATTTTTATTAGTATACAAATCACTAAATTCTTCTTCATTAGAATCCTTGTGACTTATATCAAAAACATTCTCTTGATACACTTCTTTTTTGATACGGCTCTTCACTGTATGATAACCTCCTATTTATAAATATATACAATGCTAGAAGCAGAAAATTAAACTTGAAAATCAAAAACATTACAAGTATTTTTATAAGTCTGCTTAGCAATTTCATCATAGCTAGCACCTCTCAAATCAGCTAAAAATTGTGCTACAAACTTCACATACTCAGGATAATTAGGTCGCCCTCTAAATGGTGCAGGTGTTAGGTATGGAGCATCTGTCTCGATCAAAATTCTATCTAAAGGCAACTTTTTTGCAGTATCTTGAATGTCTTGTGCATTTTTAAATGTTAAAATACCTGAGAATGAAATATACATGCCCATATCTATAGCTTTTTTAGCCATATCATAATCTTCTGTAAAGCAATGAAGTATACCACCACATTTTTCTACATTTTCAGATTTAAGGATATCCAATGTATCTTCTTTAGCGGATCTTGTATGAATTATAACAGGTTTATTGACTTCATTTGCAGCTTGCATATGATTTGCAAATTTCTCAATCTGAGCTTTCTTTGTCTCTTCACCATTATAATAATAATCCAAACCTGTCTCGCCTATAGCTATACATTTTGCATGGTTTGATTTAGCGATAAGCTCCTCTACACTTGGCTGATGACTATCTAGCTCACTAGGATGCACTCCTACAGAAAAGTATACATCTTCAAACTTCTCAGCTATCGCTTGAATTTCATCAATCTCATGCCAAGCTACAGCTATTGATGCAATCTTATCAACACCTGTATTTTTGGCATTTGTGATAACTTGCTCTAAGCTAGTATCTTCAAGCTTTAGATAATTAAGGTGGCAATGCGAATCTATGATCATTTTTATAAGTACAACTATTTTTTATATAAATTCGATTATAGCAAATATAAATATGTTTGACACAAGCATATTACAATAATACCAATCCCAAGATAAATTGGTTGATTTAACACAAAAGAGTTTTTGCCTAACTTAAGTTTTAAATGAGCAGGTAATAGCAATAGCTATTGCCAAATATTAAAGAGATAAATTAGGGTTCTGTCGCAAACTGACAATTACGTAATTTTGTAGTATCATTCTACCACAAATATAATTATGTTTTTGTATGTTAGATTTTACAGGAAGACACTTTACTAAACTTCTAATTCTTCAAGCCTACGTTGGTATTTATCATATCCACTCAGCTATAGACATGTAGAAGAGTTAATGAAAGAGCGTGGAGTTAGTGTAGATCATAGTACGATCAATCGTTGGGTTATAAAATATGCTAGAGAGTTAGAAGCTACTTTTAGCAAAAAGTTTAGGAAATATGATGCTTATGTAAGTTGGAAGATGGATGAAACTTATTTAAAGCACAAAGGTAAAGATGTATACTCTATATAGAGCAATAGATAAGCATGGCCTACCAGAGAAAGTAAATGTAGATCAATCTGGTGCTAATGAGGCTGCTTTGCTAACTATTAATATCTTTCTATTTTTGCTTGGAATATGGCTAACTCATGGTATAGAGATTAGACAAAATAAGTATCTCAATAATTTGATAGAGCAGGATCATAGAAATATAAAGATATTGACCCGACCCATGTTAAGATTTAAAGCATAGGATTCTATGGAATCTACCATAGCAGGCTATGAGTTGGTAAATATGATCAAAAATGGTCAGCACATTAATGCTGGTAGTATGACTGTTTGGGATCAATTTTATGCTATAGCTGCATAACTGTATCTAGATATAGCTGATTTTGGAAATATTGTACCCATTTGATAAGTTTGCGACAGAACCTAATATAGTAACTGATCTTAAAAAGATTAATATCTTATTTTAAATGATGGGCTAAAGCAAATAGAAATAGATCATGATAAGCTAAATAATAACAAAAATGATCCAAGCTATACGTTAGGGCCGATGCAATTTCTTAAAAAATCAATGATAGCAAGTAAGTTTTGTATTCAGCACCCTAAAGGTCAAGGTTCTGACTATTGTACATAATAGATTGTCAAAAAAAAGGTTCAAACCTCGATTCCAAATAGAAGTGCAACAGTTTTGATTTAGTAAATCTAATATTTTTCATGTAACCTATTCAAGATGGAGAATGTATGAAAAACTATAAACAATTGAG
>JBLFYO010000096.1:0-5651 GCA_047609165.1 Francisella sp. | reverse complement strand
CTGCACCTAGAACACCTAAAACAAATGGGATGGTAGAAAGAGTTAACGGAACTATAAAGAATGCAACCGTAAAATGTACAACCTATTCAAACCCTGAAGAAATGGCCAAGCACTTATTTGGGTTCTTGATCTTTTATAACTTTGAGAGAAGGCATTCTAGCCTTAAAAAAGAGCTAAAAGTGAAAACACCATTTGACGCTGCCGTAGAATGGTATAGAATTAAACCTGATATTTTTAATGAAACGCCGGATATGTTTAAGGCTAAAGCTTATAAAATTATTGGGACAACCTCCCCCAAACTAGACAACAATGCCTTTCTCATGTTTAGATAGTGAAAGCTATATTTTCAGTACCATCAAGAAAAGCACTGATTGCTTCTACTGTTTTTAGGTTTTCTATTTTCATGTTTATTTTCATCCAGTAAGGATGAACAAAATAATTGAATTAGGTTAGACTCATTTCGTATTAGAATGAGGCTTCTGCTTCAGACGCATTTCATATTGGAGAAGACTCAAGCTTGTGTTTAGTGCGTAACATCAGTTATAATCAAATTGACAAAAATTACTATTTATCAAAAAAAATGCACAAGAAAATATTTTTACTATCATTGCCTTTAGTGCTATCTAACATCACACTACCTCTAGTAGGTATAGTAAATACAGCTTTAATCGGACACTTACATAATAGTAGCTATTTAGCCTCTACTACTTTGGGAGTGTCATTTGTGATGCTAATTTGTTTTTTATTTAGCTTTTTTCGTATGAGTGTGACGGGTCTTATAGCTCAAAAAATTAATCAAACGAGTATCGAAGATTTGGCAGTACTAATTACTAGGGCATTGATTGTAGCTTTTGTAATAGCAGTGATTATACTTTTGATTAAACCTTTACTGTTGATGATATATTTATCGCTTATCATTGCGGATACAACCGTTGTTGCTATGGTTACGAACTTTTATAATGTTGGGATTTATCTGATAGTTTTTTATTTGCTAAACTATATATTTATAGGATTTTTTATAGGGGTTGGTAAGACAAAAGTTATTTTTTATTCATCGCTGGTAACAATGGTTGTAGCTTTGTTTTCAAGTACTTTTTTTATTTTGCAGTGTGATATGAATGTCATTGGTGTAGCTTATTCTTTACTTATAGCTTATTTCATTACGAGTGTGTTTCTCGTTGTTTGTACTGTTCGTTATTTTGCTTCTAATAACTTAGATTATAAAAAGTTGCATCAGTTGATAAATTTGTGGAACTATAAAGAGTATGTGCCTTTTCTGAAGTTAAATGGTGATATATTTATCCGTTCAGTCTGTTTACTACTGAGTTTTAATTCTTTTTATGTATTCTCAAGTGGCTATGGTAGTGATGTGCTTTCTGCAAATGCTATATTGGTTGAGATAAGTTTATTTATGGCAATGTTTTTAGATGCTTTAGCAAATGCTACAGAGTCTTTAGTGGGGCAGGCTTATGTCGATAAAAATAAAGTGTATCTTAAAGAAGTAGTGATTAAGACATTTATTCAATGTATGTTTATTACTCTGTTTTGTGTAGTTGTATATGTGATTTTTAAAAATCAGATTGTAGGTTTATTTACCTCTATAGAGCCTGTAAAAATTGAAATAGATAAATATATCCTTTTCTCAATATTGTTGCCTATCGTTGCAAGTGTGAGCTTTTGGATGGATGGGGTATTTGTTGGTATGCTAAAAACTATAGCAATGCGAAATGCGATGATACTCTCAAGTATAGTCTATGTAGTTGCTGTATATGCATTATTTGACCTAGGTAATTATGGGCTTTGGATAGCATTGATAATATTTTATGTAGCTAGAGCTGTATTTCTTAGTTTTCCATTAAAAATATATTTTAAGATTTAAAGTAACTTATAATTACCTTTATAATAAACCTATATCAAGGAGATCCCCAGTCAAGCTGAGGATTGCGTACTATTTTTATTGAAATTTAGCTATATGACTGAAGGTTCTTTTAGATATAGCTAAGCATTAGGGTTTTCTTATCTAGCAGAATCAATTAATATATTAGCTTAGAAAATATCAATATTTACTATCTAATGAAAAAATATAAAAAACTTCTTTTTGCAAGTCTTGGAGTGTCTTTTGAGTACTATGATTTAGCAATTTACTATTTATTTGCGGTTTCTATAGGGAATAAATTCTTTGGAGAAGGTAATGCTGTTAAAGGAGTTTTTTTCGTATCTATAATTTATCTAATTACATATGCTGCGAGACCATTAGGAGCTTTATTACTTGGCCGTATTGCTGATAAAAAAGGTAGGGTCTTTGTATTGCGTGTAAATATGTTTATACTTTTTGTATCAACTCTATGTTTAGGTCTATTACCTGGAATTGAAGTAATAGGCATCATGGCACCCATACTGTTTGTATCACTTAGATTTGTTCAATGTTTGGCACTAGGGTCTGAGATACCTGTATCAATAGTATTTATTACAGAGAGCTATCCTCATCGGCGAGGTCTTATGCTAAGTATTATTTCAGTATGTTTAAGTTTGGGGATAATGATGACATCAGTCGTTTATTTCTTATTGAGTCATTATACTACTGATAGTTTTATGCATAATTATGGTTGGAGAGTAGGATATTTAATAGGAGCTTTATTTACTTTATCATTGTTTTTCTTAAGAAGAGGTATCTCAGATATTCCAAATATATATAGAGAAATAAATAATCATGAGATTAAAAAATCCTCTTTTTTCTCAAAAGTATTTGTAGGGACAATGTTAGTAGCTTTTATAGCTTTAGCTTATAGTGAGTTGTTTCAATTTTTATTACCTTATGTGCAAATTTACATAGAGCCGAATCTTGATATATCTGGAATGTTAATCTTCGGGTCGCTAACTATGGCTATTGGAGCTCCTATAGGTGGCTTTATAAGTGACTATGTCTCTCGGACAAAGATGCTAGCAATAATAGTTATAATATCTATGGTGTTATCATCAGTTTTCTATATGAATTTAATTAAAGGTCAGAGCTTTTATATTCCTTTTATAGTATTAACATTTGTGATAGGTTTCTTTTTTTCTACTTATAACATAATAGTATTAGATTTTTTTACTTTAGACCGTAAATGTCAAGGGTTAGGACTTTCTTATACTTTAGGCTATTTATTATTCTCATCAGGGATACCAGCCTTAACTATAGTTGTAAGCTCAGTAACAGACTCGTTACTAAGCCCATTATATTTAATATACTTTGCTGGGTTGGTGACATTACTAGGTGTAGTTATAGTAGAGATTTTTACGAAAAAGGCTTAAATATCATTGTCGATGGATCAGATTTAAATTGATTGTATAACTCAATAATATATCTATCTGTCATCGATGAGATATAATCACTGATAATACGAGCTTGTTTTTGCTTAGTATTTGCACTATAAAATATAGCTCCAATATCATCTGGCAATAAGCTATCATCAAGTTTTGAATTTATCAGAATATCAAAAATTTCTGAGATTATTTCTCTACCACGATAGCGCAAAATATTTAATTTTGGGGATTTTATTATCTTGAATAAAATGTATTTTTTAAGTACTTCAACCTGCTTTTGTATATCATTACTTAAATAAACTTTTGATAGGATTGGGATTTCACTATTTATATCAATACAGATGTTTTCAATGCAACTATTTACCAGCTTTGAAGTAAACTTAGTGCGTAAGAGACTATTGTTCGCGATATTTTTTGATTTTTTATAAATCTCATTGCAATCTTCAGAAAAATCTATTACATCAGAAAAAATGCTTTTGAGAATATTAACAATTTCATTTTTAGAGATTTCTAAATCCTTAGGTATCGCGGAGTGTATTTTATTGAGTAAACCATCGTCGATACTAACCATGGATAATGGATCTATAAAACCACCTTTAAGAGCATCTTCAACATCATAAGTAGAGTAAGCAATATCATCAGCGACATCCATTATATAGCATTCTATGGTTTTAAAGTTATTTCCAGATGTTGCACCATAAGGTTTTAGCAGGTTTTGTTTAATATTATTTACAAGACAAGCTTCCTCTTGATAGTAGCCTTTTGTAACTTTACTTGGTACAGATGGGATGAGATTATCATACTTAATAGTTGCTGCTAGAGTTCGATAAGTTAGATTTAGTCCGAAGCTTTGTTTTTGGTCAATATCTTTTTTTGCAGTATGGGAAATAAGCCTTAGAGTTTGAGCATTGCTTTCAAAACCACCAAATTCTTTCATTTTATTATTTAATGCAACTTCACCGTTATGCCCAAAAGGGGGGTGTCCAATGTCGTGACATAATGCAGCGGTTTCAATAAGATCATAATCAAGATTTAAATTGTGCTGATTATTTAATCTCATAGCTATTGATTTTGCTATTTGAGCAACTTCTAAAGAGTGAGTAAGCCTATTACGAAAAAAATCATTTTCAAAACTTGGAAAAATCTGAGTTTTTGCTTGGAGTCTTCTAAAAGATGATGAATGTATAACTCTTGCATAATCCCTTCTAAATGGTGAGAAATGCTCTTTAGTAGATATTTTTGGATTCTGTCTTATGTAGTCGTTTTCTTTGTAAAGATTTATACTCATTTATTTAGCAAAGTGTTATTTTATATGCTTGTATTATATACATAAACCATTTGAAATGCGGAATTTACACTAAAGTACTGTCCACAAATAAGTTAAAATCAGGTATGCTGAATAGTTTTTCATAGTTAAGGCGTTAAAATATAAACATAGCTGTGCTTATGCTGTATCTCTAAATGTAATTAAACGAATTACCTACCACCAGTTACATCTATAAATGACCCTGTAGAAAAATTAGCTCCATCAGATAGCAACCAAATTATAGCACTCGCGACCTCTTCAGACTTACCGGCTCTTTTTAGAGGAATCTTGTGCTTTAATCGTTCAACGCGGTTAGCATCACCAGAAAGGGCATGTATATCTGTATCAATAAACCCAGGGCGTACACAGTTTACTAAAATTCCTTCATCAGCCACTTCGATTGCTAAACCTTTTGTTAGAGTGTCTAGAGCTCCTTTAGTACAAGCATAGTCGATATATTCATTTGGCGAACCTGTACGCGAAGCACCAGAAGAGATGTTTACGATTTTACCACCATCAAAACCATGTTTTGTAGACATATATTTGATAGCGTGTTTCGCACAAAGTATATTGCCGATAGCATTTATACTGAAAATTTTTGTAAGTCTTTCGGCAGAGATGTCTTCTAAACGAGACTTTTGAAAAAGAGTACCAGCATTATTTACTAAAGCATCTAAACTACCAAGTTCATTGTGAAACTTTTTATACATAACAATAATATCATCTTCATTAGAAATATCAGCTTTAAGTAAAATAGCTTTTTGACCTAGCTCTATGATTTGTTGGTAAAGCTTAGTTACGGTTTCATCATTGCTATGATAATGTAAACCTACATTATAACCAGCTTTAGCTGCCATAAGAGCAGTTGCAGCTCCTATACCACCATTTGCTCCTGTGATTAGGATGTTTTTGTTCATAAATCTTCTTTCATAGAGCTTTTTAAGTTCCAACATATAGATAGAAGTATAGTAGCTATAACACATGAGCTAATCAAGAAATAAAACACAGCATCCCAGCCCCAGTAAGTAGCGATTACACC
>JBLFYO010000095.1:0-5742 GCA_047609165.1 Francisella sp. | reverse complement strand
CATTTGAAAAATTAGGTTTCACTGCAAATTATATAAATGACAATGAATCTGCAAAGCTGTTACAGTTAGAGCGTAAAAAACTATTCAAACTAAGTTTTGAACAGAATAATTGATGAGTGAATAAATGCCTCTTCAGACTCATTTGAGTATTGGAATATACTGTAATTAGAGAGCATTTTAATGCTTACTTTTTTAATTTATAGCTTGAGCCAAAAGACTATTCTTTCCAATCTAACTTATAAAGAGAATAATTAAAGCCGCTAAGATGGCGTAAAGGCAAATTAAATTGACCATGTTACTAAAAAGCCCTATAATGCTTGCGACTATTCCTGACAACAAAAACTGCAATAAACTTATGCCTGCTGAGGCTTGCCCTGATAATTTAGAAACTGAACTAAGGGCTAAGGTTAAACTACTAGGCTTAACAATAGTACCACCAAAAATCATAACTAAAATCAGCATAGAGAATAAATAAATATTAGAAGATTTAAAAATATTCAACACAACCAACAAAGCCATTGAACTCAGTAACATAACTACAGCTCCAATTTGAATAATTCGATTATTATCATACTTAGCACTTAAAACATTTGTAGTAAAACCACTTATAGATAAAGCCAAACCATAAAAGATCATAAAAGCACTATATACAAACAAATTGTAATGCATCTGTACAACTATTATATAAGATGACATCACAACAAAACAAAAATGAACAGAATAACCAAGTGCTCCCTGTAAATTTCTCTTCATATATTCAGAATTATACATTATAAGGTGATAGTAATTCTTGACTATCTCTTTTATATTTATCTTATGAGGGTTAGCGGTTTCTTTAAAGAAAAATATAACAAACATCAGAGTAGCAAGAAATACTCCTGAGCTTAAAATAAATGTTCCTCGCCAACCTGAAAAATATACAAGCACAGAGCCTACGGCTGGAGCAATTGAAATAGTGACTCCAGCTACCATTGTTATATAGCCTCGTAGTCTAGTAGCTGCAAGACCATCATGTAAATCTCTAACTATTGCATTAGCCACTACAAGACATGATGCTCCAATTGCTTGAATTATTCTTAGCAAGAGTAGTTGCCAATAACTCTGAATAAATCCGCATAAAAAGGTTGCCAAAATAGCTAGTGAGAGACCAACAATTAATATAGGCTTTCTTCCATACCTATCTGACAATGGTCCTGCAATTAATTGTGAAAGAGCAAATGCCACAGAGAACATAGTGAAAGTGAAATTAACAGCGGCATTACTTACACCTAAAGATTTTATTTGCTCAGGCACTCCAGGCAAATAAATATCTAAAGTAAATATCCCCGAAATAACTATAAATGTAAGAATTAATCTAAGCATAATTTTATCTATTTTTTGATTAAATGTAATGGCTAGGACAATGAATTTACCAAGAAACTTATTTTTATAAAACAGGTCCAAAATCTTTATATTTCACAGCAAACTCATTAGTTTCAAATTGCTTATAGTTTTTAACAAATTCTTTTACTAATGATTTATAGTTTTTTTTATACTCATCCTCATTATCCCAAATATTTTTAAGATATAAAGTCTCATCATTGTCTTCTATAGATATTAGAGATTTGAAGTTAAAGTACTTCTGCCTAGCAAATTTAAAAACCACATTTTCAGGCTTATCTAAAAGATAATTTACCACAACTTTTGTCTCATCAATTGGCACTCTTCGACCTGTATTGCAGTCCCCATCTATCCAGCCAACATTTATCATATAAATTTTTGCATCACTATGTTTTAGGCGATTACGAAGTATATTTGCATAACGGACAGGATTTAGTAGTAAAAATGGCTGAGCATAACAGCTAGAAAATTCTGGCTTAGGCTCTTTTACACCCTGCTCTATACCTGTTGATGTACTCGTATATCCAGATAAAAAATAATATATTGCCTGGCCTTTTGTAAGCTTCGAAACCCTAGGAAGCACACCTTTAGCATCTTTTACCAAAAAGATTATAGTATTTGGATCTGCAGAATTTACAATACTATGAGTGAAGTTGTCTCGCGGAAATGTAATGTAAGTATTGTTTTGAGATTTATCCTTACTACCGAAAACAATCTCACCATCATCATTTATATTTGGATTTTCCACAAGCATTTCATTCTGCAAAGCAGATGCTATAGAAGGATCCTCTCTCTTAAAGCTTCCGGCTTTGATAGTTACACCTGATTCTAAAGCATACATTCCTCTTGACTCAGTCCAAGATATAGCTTCATTTGTTACTATATTCCTACTATTTTCAAGGGCTAGCGTAGTTTTACCACTTCCTGATAATCCAAAAAACATCGCACTTCTTGACTGCTCATCAGCTGCAGCCGCACAATAAAACACACCAATATCATTCAATGATAAATAGTAACTCATAATAGACAACAAAACTTTGTTTATCTCAGCTAAATAATGCGTTCCTGCAAAAACACTTTCGCGTTGCTTTAGGTTTGTGGCGATAATTTTTGATGAATTTAGACCATACTCTTCAAATTTTTCTATAGTCGTCTCTGGAGAGTGCATCATTGTCCATTGAGGCTTAAATTCTGCTAATTCTTCTACAGTAGGTGTAATCGATATAAGCTTAAAAAAGTACGCAGCAGATGCTTCTGTAGTTATAAGCTTTACCGCCAACCTATGTCTACTATCATGATTATAAAAACCATCTACCACAAACAATTCTTTTTTCTCAATATTTTTACAAACGCTTTGTTTGATTAGCTTCCAATTACTGCGCTTGAGTTTTTTATTGTCTGAACCATGCTCTTGCCACCAAACATTTTTTTTAGCATACTTAGTTTCTACCACATACTTATCTTCGGGTAATCTACCTTTTATATCTCCACTATCGATAATCAAAGCATCGCCTTCCTTACGCACGAAACTATCTCTCTCTTTAGAGTGCTTTGCCAAATCTTTTAGTGATAAGTTGTGATAAACGGTTTCTGTAGTATACAGATACTTATTATCATCTATGGTTGAGGGGTCCATATATATGAAATTCCTTATGAATTGTGGAAGTCTAAAAAGTTTATCTAATTATATAGCTAATATACTTTTTTTTCAAAAAGTTATGCTATTAGTTTACTAATAAAGTAAAATACCTCTAACTCTCATTACAATCAGTACTCTCATACGAAAATGAACAATGAAAACACTGTAAATAAAACTAATTTTATAAAAAATATCATAAAAAAAGACCTTGGTAGCAAGAAAGTCTCAAACATTTTAACTCGCTTTCCCCCTGAGCCAAATGGCTACTTACACATTGGTCACGCTAAATCTATTTGTTTGAACTTTGATATTGCAAAAGAATTTGATGGTAAGTGTAATCTTAGATTTGATGATACTAACCCAGAAAAAGAAGATATTGAATACATTAACGCAATCAAAGATGATGTTAAGTGGCTTGGTTTTGATTGGGAGAATGAACCACACTTTGCTTCTGAGTATTTTGAGCAAATGTATGACATAGCGACTTTACTGATTAAAAAAGGTCAAGCGTATGTATGTGATCTATCTGCTGATGAAGTTAGAGAGTATCGTGGCACTTTAAAAGAAGTTGGTAAAGATAGTCCATATAGAAACCGCTCTATTGAAGAAAATCTAACTTTATTCGAACAAATGAAAAATGGAAGATTTGCTGAAGGTAGTAAAACACTACGAGCTCAGATAGATATGACTTCTGGCAATATAAACTTACGCGATCCTGCTCTATATAGAATTAAATTTGCTACTCACCCAAATACTGGTGATAAATGGTATATTTACCCTATGTATAGTTTTGCTCATCCATTAGAAGATGCTATCGAAAGAATTTCTCACTCTCTTTGTACACTTGAGTTTCAAGACCAAAGACCTTTTTATGACTGGATTATAAATGAAGCTGAGTTTAAAATCAAACCTCAGCAAATAGAGTTCTCAAGATTGAATCTTAACTACACTATTACAAGCAAAAGAAAGTTGAAGCACCTAGTTGACCACAATCTTGTTAATGCTTGGGATGATCCTCGCATGCCTACACTAAAAGGTTATCGCCGCCGCGGCTACACTCCTAAATCTATTCGTGATTTTTGTGAAACTGTAGGTATATCCAAGCAAGATTCTACTATCGACATTTCGATACTTGAAGAAGCTATTAGAAATGACCTTAATCATTCCGCTCTAAGAAAAAATGCTGTATTAGATCCTATAAAAGTCATTATAAAAGGTATGTCAAGTCATATTCTTAATGTACCAAACCACCCTCAAAACCCAGATTTTGGTCGCAGAGATATAACTATATCATCAGAAATTTACATCGATAGAGAAGATTTTGTACTTGAGCTAGAAAAAGGCATGAAGAAACTAAGCCCTAACGGCAGAGTGCGTTTGATGAATGGTTATGTGATTGATTGTGAAAATGTAATTACTGATAATAATGGTAAAGTCTCAGCTCTTGAATGTAGCTACCTAGAAGAAACTCTAGGTGGTAAAAAACCTGATGATGGTATAAAACCAAATGGGATTGTCCATTGGGTAGATGCTAATAATTGCTTAAATGCAGAAGTTAGAATCTATGATAGATTATTTAACAATGAAAATCCTGCTGCGGATGAAAACATTGAAGCTAACCTCAACCCTCAGTCATGTAGCATAATCAAAAATGCTAAAGTTGAAAAATCACTAGGTGAAGTTCAACCTGAAGAGAAGTTCCAGTTTAATAGAATTGGTTACTTTGTAGCCGATAGAGAGGACTACTCAAAAGAAATGTTAGTATTTAACCGTACAGTAACACTGAGAAATACTTGGGATGCTAAGTAAAGTTAATTAGAACCTCGATTCCTAATGTAACAAGTCATGTCCCCATATATAAAGCAACAAATCCTTTTGGTGCTATCTTTGTAATCATAGATAGACCTATAGCAGACAAACATAACTCTGATATCCCAAATAGGCTATAACCTAAAATAAAACCATAAGGTGCTACTTTAGCCTCTGGTGCCGAAGCATAAATAAATATTTCTATAATGATAAATGCTAGAATCATAACAACAAATGCAACATTGAATTTATCAATATTATTAGTCATTAACCTTTTTTTACCAAGATATATCCAAAGCCTCCCAATAAACACAGCGAAAATAAGTATTACTAAAGCAGTAAAACTAAGAAGCTAGCTAGAATTCAATAAAAACTGATCAACAAAATATTCTGTAAATAAAAGTAAACTTATATACATTTGAAAGTACAATGCCCAATAAACAATAGATAAACCAACAAATACAATAGCTATGACAACTTTACTAACACTACTTTTACATGCAGATATAAACAATACTACAAGTGAAATCAAAGCCGAGCCTAATACTGAATAATTTGCTATTTCCGGTGATTTAAATATATAAAATAATAGTGCTATATATAAATGTCTAGTTTGGGTACGTTATCCCAAATTTTGTAAATAGCCTGTAATATATCAAGTCAAATAACCACAAAGGACAAGATATGTCACAGAACTACCATAGTAATGCTACCACAAACCAACATATAAGAGCAATAATCCAATCATCAGAATTGACAACCAAAGAGTTGTCTTTGAGATATAATATTATAATGTCCCCAGATAAAAGTACCAATTAATAAAAAATTTTTATTCCTATAGATATAATATATAGAGCAAAAGAGGATATAGATTATGAGCAGAAAAAGAATAACATATACAGCAGAATTTAAAG
>JBLFYO010000094.1:0-5903 GCA_047609165.1 Francisella sp. | reverse complement strand
AATTGTGCAATATCAATAAGTTGTTCGGGGCTTAAAACTTTAATTTTTTCTGCATCAAGACCTAATTTTTCATACAATGTAGATTTTTCTTCAAGAGGAGTAGTAATAAATAGTTTTTCTACCATCTTAACCCTAGCTTCTACATTTTTCTTTATCTGAACTTCAGTCAACCCCTCACCTTCAATAGGGTGTGCTTCTTTTACCAGCTTAATAAAGTTTTCTTGCGATATAGCAGTGTCTTCTGCAGCTATTTTTTCTAAAATTTCAGCTTGAGTTTTTTCTAAGAATTCTTTAGCCAATAACCCGTTATCAGCTTTTCGTGCATTTGATAATTCTGTTATGATCTGTATCTGTTCTGATAAATTACTTTTCAATTTAGAGTTTTCTGCAAATAATTTTTGTATATCAGGCAAAGTTGCTTTCTTAAGGAACTGGACTGTTTCACCTTGTGTTTTATTTTTAATTATTATCTCTGGATGATTTTCAACCATTGTTACAATATTTACGATTTCTGTTTGTTCAGCTATTCGACTAGCTTCTCTAGCAGCAGCTTGTGTCATTCCCATTCCATCTTCGCCGATAGATGATATTAACTTGTCTCTAAGAGTAGTGGATATTTCTTTATCAGTAAGGTAACCACTTTTCCCTGATGCCTCAATCATATCGTAAATCAACTTCTGAGTGGTTTCCGAAGTTAACAGCTCACTAAACTCTTTTGTAAAAATATTTGGGTCTCTTAATATATCTGCGGCTAGCCTTGTACCCAAATCAGAGTTGTATTTAGAAATTAGAGCAGCAGCGTCTATTTTGGCTAACACGCTCTCTTCAGCATTTAAACTAGTTTTTATTGCATAGGTGTCAAGAGCTTCCATAAATGTTTTTGAAAACTCAGGTGTAAATTCACGGACAGTACTAGCTATTACTTTAGCCGAGGACTCTTGTATACCTTTTTCAGCAGCCTTTGCTATAGCACCTTCTGCTGTACTAGCACCAGGAACTACAAAACTCAACAGCATTAGTTGATTCATACTTCTTTCAAGAGAAGATGATGCTGGATTGAGAGCAGCAGGAATAATACCTACTGTTTCTCTGTATACACCATAACCAACTCTTTCCCAGTCTCTTTTTATGCGGTTCACATCCGTACCATCCATTGAGACTGTGAATGTGTTATTTGTAAAACCACCCTTTAAGTTATGGGAGCCTCGTATGTAAATATATTCACCAGAAGTTTCATCTTGACACTTTAGTGCACCAGTATCTTCTTCTCTAGTGCACACGCCAGGGTCTGCATAAATATCCCAAATGTTTTTAGTGCCAGCACCTTTGCCATACTGAGAAAATCCTACCCCTTTAATTGAGTACAATCTATCATTCATCATGATTATTAATAATCCACCATGCGTGGCGAAATTAAATTTATCTCTAATATCACTTGTTTCTACAGGAGCACTATATGTTGATCCACCAGGGATATATGGCATTTCACTTGAAGCTAATTGAAATGGAGAGGCACCTGTATATGAAAACCCATTTGGGTATTTACTTGCAATCCATTCAGATACATCTTTAGATCCTTTTCTTCCTGCTTGAACATGAATTTCAACACCATAGTGTTGACCACCAAGAGTTCCGGCTTTTTCCATTGCTTTGTTTGTCCACTCAGCAGCATCTTCTGATATCCATTTTAATGGAGTTTGTATTGGTAATCCAAAAGCTCCATAACTATCTGCATACCCTACTATTTTTGAAAAAGTCCCCGGTTTTGAAGAATCTTCTGTATAGCTAATACCATTAATTCCAAAACCACACTCTACTTGAGATGGGGTGATACTATAATTATCTGTACTGACTGGTAAAATATATTGGAGATCTTGCAGTATATCTTTATTGTCGTTATGGCCCTCTGGACCGACAAAACGAATAACATTATCATGAGAACTACACGCATAGCTAGTTGATATGATTGATAGCAAAAAAAATGTTAAGAAATATGTTTTTGTAATAAATCTTTGCGTTAATAACATATGGTTTATCAAAGTTGGTTTACAATTAAAAATAGCATAACAGTTTTTGGTATAAGTACCTAGGCATATATTTGGACTTTGGACATAATTCGGCATGGCTCAAAAACCAGCTATTTTGGGCGTTGTTGCACTACTATTTTTACCTGTTAAATGTCACCTCTTATATCTCTGCATACCAAGCTCACTATAATTTCGCTAACCATAGTTATTTTGTCGTTGCCATTCCATCCTATCAATTTCTTGGATTTCCATAATACTTTGATTACGTTGTAATGCTCAAGACTCATCAAAATAGCATTCTTACATGGTGGGATAACTACTTTTGCATTGGATGAATGAGCTAATATTTCTTCATAAATAGGGGTCTCATCATAAGCGCCGTCGCCTGTGAAATGATCTATTTGGCTATCAATTTGATTTAATAATTTACCTACATTCTGATCATCATGGCTAAATCTA
Organism: Francisella sp.; assembly: GCA_047609165.1. Taxonomy (GTDB): domain Bacteria; phylum Pseudomonadota; class Gammaproteobacteria; order Francisellales; family Francisellaceae; genus Francisella. Next base: position 3,417 of record JBLFYO010000094.1, on the reverse strand, counting down.
TTGGTTAAAACTACCGCTTGAAAGTAATGCTCTTCATCTATAGCTGCATATAATTTACATCAGCTTCTTTTGGGATCAATCTCATGTTTATCTTGATGCCACTCATCCTTCCCAAAGATCTTCAGACCAGTGGAATCAATAGCTATATCAGATATTTTATCATCAGGTTTGTCAGTTTTACAAATAACGTGGACATTTAATGTCAAGGTTGCCTAAGCGTCTAGATAATGTTGTATAGTCAGGACATTTGACTGGTAATTTCAGCTGTTCAAATATAGAGTCAACAAATCCTTGAGCTTATAAAACTATTCTAATTTCATGACAGATAATAATTGCAAAATTAGTATATTGGTTTGTTGAACCAGTTCCATCATATACCCTAATAGATTCATACCATTTGAAAACAACATCAGGGTTGATATAGGTATCAATACGTCCTCTTTTTACAAGAGATTGATTATATTCTGACCAATTTGCAACACGATAAATCTGCTTTCTGATCTCAATACCTTTCTTTTGAAGAAATTTGTTTGGCATACTATACTCGGAATCAATTATGGCTTGATTCTATAGGTTGAGGTAAAAATTAAATTAGCAAGGTTTGGTTAAATTAAAGAGCAGTGCAACAACGCCATAAAATAGTTGACTAGTTTAACTTTGATGTATAGCATTTCATTTAAGTACCTCATATTTAGAGTCACTTTTAATTGTGTCATATTATATAATATGTATAGTGCATAAATATTTTATTTTCAAGGAGCAAATTATGCCAAGTTATATTAAGTTATCTAGTAAATATCTATTAATGTTACCAATAGTATTATTGTTTTCAACAACAACTAATTATGCTTGTACAATACATGATAACAATATTTATTTTAATGATCCTGATGGATATGGGGATAATAAAGATAAATTGTATTATACGTTATATTTGTTGGATGATTCAGATGATAAAAATTATAAAGTAGCTGATTCTCAGGCTGACTGTGGCTTTGAGGTTGACAACACTAATATAAAAGCTGGTAGGAAACAATCAAAAGAAGTAGGTGAATGGATAAGTAACACTTATCCAAGCATGGATAAAGTAAGTTATGCAGGTGCAAATCCATTTAAATCAAATAAGGATAAACTTCTTAGAGAAAAGTTTAATTTTGCTACTTATAATGGAACATTAGTGTTCTTTATGAATGGGAGCGTTTATACAATAAAAAATATAGGACTTAGTCAGCATCACTCAGGAGCATACAATTTCTGGACAATATATGGAACAGGTCAAAATTGTCAACAAGATCCAGATAGAGATTACGGATTAAAGTGTAAGGCTGACGGAAAGGATGATTATGTCTATATAAGAAGAGTACCTACTCAGATGTTTAAAGACCCATCAGGTTTTATAGTCTCTACGAACAGTATGAGCATGAGTGGTACAAAAATGTATTTTAGTGAAATGGGAAATAAATTTGCAAGTGATTTAAAGGGAATGTTTGACTTTAAACATAATCCCGAGGAAGCTCTACTTAATAGTATACAGCTGGCTACGATAGCAGCATCTCCAGCAATAGGGGCAAAATTTAAAGGAGTAAAATTGCCTATGGAAGGAGGAAAGGTTTCGATAGGTGAAATGTATGGCAAAATTCCTTATACGGAAGAATTAGGACAGAAAGTTATAAACTCTTTAATGGAAAGTAATCAATATAAGGAACCTCTAGAGGGGTTATCAGAGGAGATGAAAATTGTAGGGGAACTTTCAGATGTTGGTCAAGGAGAAAGCAAAGGAGCATTAGCTAGACAGTTTTTAGAGAGTTATGAGGTTAATATAAGCAAAATACTAGAATTAGACACTAATGGAGAATTAAAGCCACAACTAGAGAAACTTCTTAAGGATGCTTATCCTATGGATTTTGATAATATTGCTAAAAATAAAAGCACTGTAGGGGCTAGGCAAAAATTTCTTGAAAAACTCGCAATAAATTCATCTAAAGCTTATAGAGCAATGATAGCTGAGGTGAGTAAAACAGATATTGAACTCGGAGTTAATACTACAGTAGAAATAAATGGGGAATCAAAAACTATAGGTAGAATATACGATGATCAAACTGTTTACCCTGAATTTACTTATAATGCTACCGAATATACTAAATTAAAAAATGATCTTGTTTCAGATCTAAAAATAGCAATAGATGAATTAGAGAAGCCAGATTTCAAATTAAGTAATAAAAATCATAATCTTGCAAAATATTACTTGAGTCCAGAAATTAAATCTGTTTTAGAAAACCCTGAAAACCCTAAGTTTGCTGGCGTAAAAAAAGGGTTAAGTAACTTTTATTCAGAGATAACAGAATTTATTGAAGAAACTAACTCATATAAGGACTATGACGCTGGAATACAGAATGCAATTAAATCAGCATATAATAAAAACTTAAAAATCTTTATGGAAAATATAAAAGTAACTGAAGGAGTTAAATTCAAACCTCTTGAAAGTCGTGCAGATATAGAGCAACGCTTAGAAAAATGGTTTGAACAACAGCTTTATCCAGAAATGGAAAGTAAAATAATCCCATCTGATTTATTAGATAACCTAATAAAAGAAAGTGAAAATGGGAATATAATTGCGAAAAAAATCACGCAAAATAATACTCACATTAATAAATACCAAGAGTATTTAAAAAGAGATCAGAAAAGTCAGTTAAGTAAGGATATATATGCGAAAGACGCTCTAAATGATCTGTATATAAAAAATAAAAAATTTATTGACGAATATATCTTTTAACGGCGTTGTTTCTTTACTCCTTTATCCAAGTTTTCTTGATAGGCCTCGTGTAATCAAATAAACTAAAACCAGTATGAAATCATTCAAAACATAATGCCATATAAATATTCAAAAGCTAAAGATTGGCACATACCAAAACAAAAATATAAAATCACAAATTGGCCTGAATATGATAAAGCCCTTAGGAATAGAGGGTCTATTGATTTTTGGCTAACAGATGGAGCTGTTGAAAAATGGTATGAAGTAGACCAAGATAATATCGGTTGTGGAGCACCACAAAGATATACAGACTTTGCAATTATTACCTGCCATGAAATACGACAAGTATACAAACAACCTTTGAGACAAACAGAGGGTTTTATCAATTCCATATTTAGGATGATGAAATCAGATATAAAGTGTCCCAGCTATAGTGTGTTAAGTAAGCATCTGAGTTTACTTGGAATAGAATCACCACGCTATGCTAAAAATGCTGTACCAGAAGAGGGTATAAGTACTATAGCTGTTGATTCTACATGGTTGAAGAGGTTTGGAAGGGATGAGTGGCACCAAGAAAAACATAAGGTTTCAGCAAAGCGTAGTTGGAGAAAGCTACATATAGCAGTGGATCAAGATCATTATATACAGGGTACAATATTGACTAA
>JBLFYO010000093.1:0-5950 GCA_047609165.1 Francisella sp. | reverse complement strand
GATGATCTTGCTAAATATGTAGATTTAATAAATAATAGACCTAGAAAACGATTGAATTGGCTAAGCCCTAATCAAGTTTTTGATAGGGAATTAAATTCTGTTGCACTTGGAACTGGAATCTAGGATTCAACTAAACCAATTTTAGTTTTTTGAAGGTTCTCGCTATCAACTTGACCAACTACTTCAGAGTTTGGTTTTATATCTATAAATCTATTTTTAAATAATCCTTTATCAGATTCAACTTTAAGATCATCATTGGTATTATTAACAATTACAACATTATTTAATTCAAGAGCAAACGCTGATGACATAAATATACCAAGCATCATGGAAATTTTGATTAAAGTTTTCATAGTTAAGTCTTATAGTAAATAAGTCTATATAATACGCCTCAACAAGACTAAGTTAACTATTTATTTTTATTTTTTCCAAGTTTCATATTCATTTCCTACGGCAGACAAGTCATGACTTATGCCAATCACAATATAAATCAGTTTATTTATCACAAAGGAGTTTATGAGTAATTTGATTTTTTAATGTACAGGCAATAACTATTGGTACATATTGGTATTATCACTACAAACACCCTATTGTTGTAACAAAACCTTCAAGTCAACAATCTTCAAAAGAATTATAAACAATGGTGGTACAGCCATAAGCAAGCCTAATCCAATCTGATTATTTAGATAAACAGTAGATGATATAAGTGAAAAAATTGTCGTCGTTGAAATTTGAATAAAACCATAAGTCGCTGAAGCAACACCTATTTGCGAACGGATATTTTTATAAGCACACATATAGCTTGCGGTAAACTGAAAAACATTACCACAAAATGTTAGTGCGCATAAAATAACAACAACCATAGGACTTACACCAACTACAAAATATGAAGCTGCTAAAGCTAAAGCTCCAATCAAAGTCGTGATACCACAACAAACCATTACTATATCCATATTCATTTTACTGATTTTATTTTTAAATATAATCAAGAAAAAAGCTGGCGGTAAAATAATACCTGCAGATACAAATGAAAACTCTATAGGCGAGAAGCCCATCTTCACCTGAAAGAAAAAAGGAGATAGAGTTAAAAATATAAATACTAATCCTAATCCTAATCCACCACAAATTGCATTAAGTACAAAGGATTTGTTTTTTAGGATGTTTTTATAAGATTTAAAGATATTGTCAGTGTACTTAGGGATACTCTCAAGATGCAAACACTTCACAATTAGCAAAATCGTAATACTTGCTAATACAAGATGTATTCCAAAATTACCACGCCAGCCAATTAGCTCTTGAATAAGACCACCTGTAATAGGTGCCAAAGGTGGAGTAAATGATACAACACTACCTATTACCAAACTCGCTTTTGCTAAAGAAGGACCATGACTAAACACATCAGACATGATAGCTCTAAATGACACAAATGCACTACCCATGCCTATACCCTGTATAAAGCGAAAGAAAAGTAGCTGATGCTCAGATTGAGCTAAAGTACAACCCACACTTGCTATACAGAAAATCACATAACCTAATACAAGAATATTTTTTCTACCAAATTTATCAGATAGATAACCAAACAAAAGTACAGATGAAGTCATTCCCAAGAAATAAACTCCAACAGTAAGCTTAATAGCGCTTGCTGCAACAGCAAAATATTCAGCCATACTTGGCATTGACGGAATGTAGCTATCTGTAGCAAATTGCGACATCACACCTGTTACACATATTATAAATATGACGACATTATTAGAAGATATTTTTCTAGTAGAAGGTGTAGTCATCTTAGTTATACCGCAAAATAGTTTTTAAAATGCTCTTTGTACTTCACAAGCTCAGCATAAGTAAGCAAAAATACACCATCGCCACCTTCAGTAAAGCTTAACCAAGTAAATGGAATATCTGGACACATATCCATCAAAGCATACTGGCTATTGCCAACTTCTACTATAAGTACACCATCTTCTGTAAGGTGCTTATCTGCTTTAAGAATTATTCTCTTAGTTAGATCTAGTCCATCTTTACCAGATTCTAAAGCCAGTTTTGGTTCAAAATGATATTCACTTGGCATATTTACTAAATCATCACTGTCTACATACGGAGGATTTGAAACTATTACGCCAAACTTCTTGTCGCCAAGATTAGCAAAAAGATCTGATTTAACAGCTTTCACCCTATCGTTTAATTTATGCTTAGAGATATTGTGATTTGCCACTTCTATAGCTACATCAGATATATCTACTAGCGTTACATCTGCATTTTCAAAAACTTGTGATGATGCAATACCGATACAACCACTACCAGTACAAAGATCTAGTACATTAGAAACATCATACACATCATTTACCCATGGCGAGTAACCATTATGGATAAGCTCAGCAATCGGAGAACGTGGGATTATCACTCGTTCATCAATATCAAACTCCATATCTGCAAACCATGCTTTTTTTAGAATATACGGTAATGGCTTTCTTTCACAAGCTCGTTGATATACATAGTTTATTATAATCTCTTTTTCAGCTGTCAAAAGCTTTGCATCGACCATGTTACTATCTATCTCATGCGACATATTTATCGCTGATAATACTAAATGCACAGCTTCATCCCATATAGAATCTGAGCCATGCCCAAAGTATGCTTTTTCAGTACTCATTTCAGAGATTGTCCAACGAATATAATCCCTTATCGTATGTAAATTATCTAATATATCTTGATGTTTTTCTTTGCTATACATTATTTTTATACCTTTTTCCAAGTAGTGCTTGTGGCATTGTCTTCTAGTACTATACCTTGCTCTAAAAGAGAGTTTCTGATTTCATCTGCTCTTGCGTAATTATTATTTTTTTTAGCTTGTATGCGTTCTGCGATTAATTGCTCAACTTCATTAGCATCTACGCCTTTTACTTGTTTGAAGTATTCTTCTATGTCTGTAAACAATATTCCCAATACACCACACAATTTGCGTAATAAAAAAGCATATCCACCAGCCTTGTAGATGTTTGTAGTTTTGAGAGTGTTAATCTCTTTAGCCAAACTAAACATCACAGCCAATGCTTCTGGAGTGTTGAAATCATTATCCATTGCTTTGATGAATTTATCTTCATATTCACTAGCATCTTCAGGTAGATTCACTTCTACTGGCTCTACACCTCGTAGTGCTGTAAATAATCTCTCAACGGATGATTTCGCATTCTCAAGATTTTGCTCAGAGTAATTTATATCACTTCTATAGTTTGTCGAAGCAAGGAAATATCTCACAACTTCCGGATGATAATCTTTTAGTACTTCTGAAATTGTAAAGAAGTTGTTTAGAGATTTAGACATTTTTTCAGCATCAATTTTAACCATACCAGAATGTAGCCAATAATTAGCAAAAGTACATTCATTACAAGCTTCAGATTGAGCAATCTCATTCTCATGATGTGGGAATCTAAGATCAGAACCACCTGCATGAATATCAAACGAATCACCGAATAGTTTCTTAGACATTGCTGAACATTCTATATGCCAACCTGGGCGACCTGCACCCCATGGTGAATCCCAAGCAGGCTCACCAGATTTTGCCATCTTCCAAAGCACAAAATCCATTGGATTTTCTTTGACATCAGAAACTTCAACTCTTGCACCCTGTTGAAGTGCTTCAAGATTTTGCTTACTAAGCTTACCGTAGCCATCAAATTTAGTTACTCGGTAAAACACATCACCATTAGTCCCTTGATATGCAAAGCCTTTCGCTATCAAAGTTTCAATCATCGCCACCATTTCTGGAATTGTCTCAGTAGCTCTTGGCTCATGATCTGGGCGAAGAATATTTAAACCATCAAATACATCGTGCATCGCTTTGATATTTCTATCAACAAGCTCTGTAGTAGACTCGCCATTTTCATTAGCTCGTTTGATGATTTTATCGTCAATATCTGTAATATTCCTCACGAATGTAATATTAAAGCCACGATATTTAAAATATCTATAAATAACATCAAAAGCTATATTAGTACGAGCATGACCAATATGACAGTCATCATAGACTGTGATACCACATACATACATATTTATTTTATTGGGAATCATAGGGGTAAATTCTTCTTTTTTACCCGACAAAGAATTATAAAAAATCATAAAGTTAAAGTCTTATATTTTATATCGCTATATTATAGCTAACTACGCATAAAAGTACTATAGTTATAAAGTTAGAAGATCTGGACGATAGCATTAAAAAATATCCGGCATGCTCGCGAAGGCGAGCATATCCTAACTTCTGTATAATGCATCGATTTAAGAGACTCCGGATCGATGTCCGGAGTTTTGAATTTTTTTGAAACGTAGTCGAAGTAAGCCATAGGAAGACAGTTTTTCAGCAATTCCTGCTAGTTTCTCGAACCCTTGATTCTAAAGGGTTTCAAAAAAATAACTTTTCGTAAATTTTTTTAGCAAAAGCGATATATCTCGTACACACATGATTTTTTAGCGGGAACTCCTGACAGTTTTTTAAGATTATTGCAGGGGTTGTGCCTTTTGTGCTAACCTGTCTAATAATAATCTATAACGCGTATATACCATTCCCAAAATTTTAGAGATATCATTAAGTTTTGCAATTTCTGCACAACCCCCATTTGTTGTAGAGTTTTGGTCAATAGAAATACTACTACTAGTGTTGCAGCTACCTGCTATCACATAGTCTAAACCATCTGACATAATGTAAACATTACCATCGACATCACGTGAAATTTAATATTGTTTTGTGCCGTCGATAGAAATTCTATTAAGCTGATTTGTAAATATAAACAACACCCCCCAAACTTAGCTATGATTTTAGAAATTGTTTGCCCGGAGTATGTTTTTGTCCGCTCTCCATTGATCGAGCCACCTGTATAATTATACTGATAATAAGTATTACCATCAGATATCACATAGTACAAATCTGTAGCATTTTTCCTTGCGATAACTGCTGATGATTGCGTTGTTGTTGAAAGCATCGAGGCACTGCTTAGCTCGGGATTGGCACTTGGGTTATAAGTTCTAAAATTCACACCCTCTTGTATCAGGATGTTATTAGCATCTAAAGTAAAAAGATTGTCTGGTACAACTGCTTGCACAGTATTTCTATCAAAAATTGCAGGAGTTTCATAAGCTGTAGTACTTGTACGTATATAAGAATTTGACGATGAGCTATAAGTAGTGGGCACCTCTAAAAACAACCTTATAATCTATAGAGTAGATTAAAATGACTATTTCAAATGACATAATCCCATCTTTATTTTTTTGTAGATGTAAAATGCACATAAATTTCGTTTAATTGCTTATAAAACTCTGCAAAGTAGAGTTTATATTTACATAAATCCTACATAATACTCACTTTTTTTAGTCGAACCAGTTGTTCATATCTCAAAAAGTTATATGTAAGATTTGAGAAATCTATAGATGATTTGATTCGCTTGAGTCCTATTGACCTCATATATAAAGCGTTATTCATAGAATTTGTCATAAAACCAAATACATGTTCAACTCTTGCTCTTATTTTAGATTTAGTTTTATTTGACTGCTTTTGCTCTTCAGTAAGTGGTTATTTTTATATCCCTTTTCATGAACAAAACTTTCACACTTAATATCCTCTAAAAATGCTTCTATCTTTTTACTTCTATAGGCACTATCGGCATGAAGCTTACTATCAGCTTTATCAACTATATTTTCTATTTCTGTTGAGTCATGTGGTGATGCACTACTAACATTATATCTGGCTATTAGCTTTGTGTTAGGATCTGCGTTAATATGGTTTTTATAGCCAAAGTGTCGCTCACCTGACTTAGTCATCCACCTAGCATCGGTATCTTTTTGAGCTAATTTAGATTTACGACCATTCTTATCCTCTTTCTCAAAAGAAGCTGGTATTTCGCCTTTCTTAATACAAGCATTCTCTTCTCTTGAGTTTCTTTGTCTTGGTACATCTACA
>JBLFYO010000092.1:0-5994 GCA_047609165.1 Francisella sp. | reverse complement strand
TACTGTCAAGAGTGGGTGTAACAGGTGCTGAAACAGCAGCAAACCTTCCAGTAGAAGAAGTACTAGCTAAACTCAAACAGTACAATGCTCCTAAGCCGATACTAGGTTTTGGGATATCTACTCCACAGCAAGTCCAAGAAGCTATAAAAGCCGGTGCAGCTGGTGCTATATCTGGTTCTGCGACCGTTAAAATTATTGAGAATAATTTAGACGATAATGGAAATATGATTAGTGAGTTGAAAGAGTTTGTGAGTCGTATGAAGATGGGGACTTGATTGACTTCTTCGTAAAAGAGATAGGACCATATTATTATAAGATTAAAAATGGCAGGTATAATAACTTGTTATCTTAGATAATTTATTAGAGTAATAATAAAGGAGTATGAAGTGGAAAATAAGCCAACAACAGATAATGTTTTAAAATCAGAATGTAATGAAATGATATTTTCATGTGATATAGAAGCTGCTATAAAACATGCGTGGATAGATGGGGAAGGCCCTGATTATTCTAGATTGAATATTGACATACGAGATAATGGATTATATGTCGAGTTTATTGCAGATAATAACTCTGCATTATTAACTTCTGAGTGTGATTTAAATGAAGTCGGTGATTTAGTTGATTTAGTCAGAGACCTTTGTAATAATTATGACTTTTATGATGAAGTAAATGTTTCTAGCATTTTAGAATTCAATAAATTCATTATAAATGAGACTAATTTATATATGCGATGATAATAATTTTTAAGTGTATAGTGGTGGCTACTAATTGCTAGAGATTTAAATTATGTATTTTCACAAAAGAATTAGTGTCAAGAAACAGAGAAAACATAAGTAATAAATTATATGAAAAAATTAAATGTTATTGACTTATTCTCAGGGTGTGGTGGCTTTAGCTATGGTTTTGAGAAAGAAGGTTATGATATTAAATTAGGTGTTGACAGTGCTGCGGCTGCATTATCAACATTTAAGTTTAATCATAAAAACTCAAATATACTAAACCTTGATTTAAGTAGAGATGAAAGTATTCAAGATATAGCAAGTCAATATCCTCGTGTAGACGTCATAATGGGAGGACCTCCATGTCAAGGATTCTCTTTAACAGGTACAAGAAATGAGGATGATCCAAGAAACGCTCTTTCTAAAGCATTATTTAAACTTGCTGAATTATTAAATCCTAAAGCAATTGTTATAGAAAATGTACCAAGTTTATTAACTTTGTATAATGGAAAAGCAAAGGATCAAATTGTAAAAATGTGTCATGATCTAGGATATACGGTTAATTATAAGATTCTTTATGCTCCTGATTTTGGTATACCTCAAATAAGAAAAAGAGTTTTTTTTGTCGCACTAAAAAAAGAACTCGGGATGTTTGAATTCCCAAAACCAATTCTAGGTAAGTATGATTATATAAGTACTTCTGATGCTATATCTGATTTACCTTCTCTTGTTGGACATCTTGGCTCTGATGAGAGTGAATATGAACAAAACCCTAAAACTAAGTATCAAAAGATTATGAGATTTGGGTCAAATAAAATTCATAATCATATAGGAACTAAGCATACAGAACTTGTTATAAACACCATTAGATTGGTCCCGGAAGGTGGGAATTATAAAGATCTTCCAGAAGGTGTTGGGGATTCTAGGAAGTTCAACGAAGCGTGGACTAGATACCATAGTCAAAAGCCATCTAAAACTATAGATACAGGACATAGAAATCATTTTCACTATAAGTGGGATAGGGTGCCAACAGTTAGAGAAAATGCGAGATTGCAGTCTTTTGATGATAGATTTGTATTTTTAGGAAACAAGACTGAACAGTATAGGCAAGTTGGTAATGCAGTACCTCCACTTTTAGGATACTATATTGCAAAACAGTTGAGGAAGTATCTTTAATGATTAATATCATTGACTTATTTGCAGGATGTGGTGGGTTATCTGAAGGTTTTCTAAAATCAGAAGAATACAATACTCTTTCAGCAATTGAGTGGGAAAAATATCCTCTAGAGACTCTTAGAAAAAGAATGCTACTCCATGGATATAATGATGTTATAGATAGATGTATACGTTTTGATATACAAAAAACAGAAGATTTATTTGATGGGTTCTATGATATGAAATATGGCAAACACCCTGGACTTGCAAAGATATTAAATAACACTCAAGTAGATATGATAGTGGGTGGTCCGCCGTGCCAATCATACTCCATAGCAGGTAGAGTTGGTGTTAAAGATAAATCTATACATGACTACAGGAATTTTTTATTTGAAAGCTATATAAATGTTGTGAAGCGGACTAAGCCTAAGTTTATTTTATTTGAAAATGTTGTAGGTCTAGCATCAGCAGAGGTTAATGGTGTAAAAATTTACGACCTAATTGTAAAAAGTTTTAATGAAGCAGGTTACCATATACCAAAAATATGTAACGATTGTATTTTTGATATGTCTTATTATAAAATACCTCAAGCAAGAAAGCGGGTTATTCTCTTTGGGGTTAGAAAAGATATAAAACATAGTGGTAAGCTTATTTCTAGTTTCTACAAAAAATTAAATGATTCTAGAAGCTCTTCTGTTTGCAATATAGGTCATTGTTTAGATGATTTACCCAAACTAACTCCTTTATCACAAACTGTGAAAAAAATATCGCATAGTATTGCAGGTAAGTCTAATAACATTTTTTCTTGTCATTATCCTAGATTTCATAATAGTCAAGATATAAAAATATTCAAACTATTAGCTAAAGATATAGAAAATAAAGAGTTTAAGTATGTTTCGTCCAAGGCTCTAGTAAATCTATACAATAAGTTAAAGAGTAAAAATAGTAAGTTTCATAAGTATCACGTATTAAGAAGAGATAAGCCAAGCAATACAATACCCGCACACCTTTATAAAGATGGATTAAGGCATATACATCCAGATTCATCTCAAGCTAGAACAATTACAGTCAGAGAAGCTGCGAGACTACAATCTTTTCCTGATAATTATGAATTTGTTGGTTCCATGGGTGCTAAATACAAAATGATAGGGAATGCTGTACCACCAAAGTTCTCTGAATTACTAGCAAGTATAATAATTGATTTACAAAAAGAGATTCAAAAATGAGAATATTTATAAAAGAATTAAGGTCACAGGAATCGGGATACTCTGGAGATAAACCAAATCAAAGAGGAAAATACATACTCGTATCTCAAGAATGTAGTAGAGTATTCCCACTACTCAAACAGACTATATTTAACCATAGCATAGCTTTAAAAATATATAATATATATACAGACAGATCTATTACTGTTAAGTATGTATGGAATAATGCTAAATATCACCCTAATTCTAGTAGAATTAGAGCTCATAATGAATATAGAATGTATAGAACAAATTCCTTAGATGAAGAGTTTAATCTTGATAAAGAAGTAATTGTTATATTTGTTGAATATGATAGTAATATTTTTTTAAAAACTATTGATAAAGAAAGTAGTGATTATAATAACATTAAAACTATTATTAATGGTAAAGCAAAATATTATGACTTTGAATATCCTGACTTACCCAATGAATTAAGTAGTCAAAACAATTTTATTAATGATATAGTGTCATATAATGTTGAAAAATCTCAACTTTCACTTATTAGTCTAGAAGATATTCAAGACGATATTACAATAGACTCTGATAATCCTTTGATTTATATGGGTGATGCATTTAAAACACAGTCTGATTTCACTAATGTAATAAGAAAGATATATGGTAATAAATGCGCCATTAGAAAAGTTTCTCTAATAAAAAATGACCCTGTAGGTCTTGAAGCAGCACATATTCAACCAAGAGCTCACAATGGAAGACATTTACCTAACAATGGCATACTCATGTCAAGAGACTTACATAATGCCTTTGATCATGGATATTTCACAATAGATAAAAATTTGGAAATATTAGTGCATCCTGAAATAGGATATGATAATGAAATAAACAAGTTTCATAAAACTAAAATATTATGTCCAGTATCAAGTATATATTTTCCTTTTGAAGATTATTTAAAACATCACCGTGAAAATGTATATGGCAGTTTTGGACAAATAAGGTCTATTAGAACATTATAAAATATCATAAAAATAGTACAAAGAATGGTGATTATGCTTATTGTATAAACATCAATTAATTAACTTGACGGTTCCTATGAGCCATCTTTTGCGCCATAATTTATGCATAAAAAATGCAAAAAGTAGCGAAAGAATAGGGCTTATTAGTTCGTCTGGGGCAAGAAGACTTAGACCGGTTGGTATAAATGTTAAAAATGAAATATCAGCACCTAATTGGTTTTTAAATAATAGCAATGATATCCGTTCTTCTTATTTTTTAGAAGATGTTGCAACAGAGTTTGATATTCAAGGTTTAGAAATTGATTGGGCATGTGTTGCATGGGGAGCAGACTTTTATCTGAAAAATAATGTTTGGAACTATCAAAACTTTTCAGGAAGTAAATGGCAAGATAACAAGCAGAAGATAAACCAAGAGTATAGGAAAATGCATATAGAGTACTTTTGTCTAGAGCAAGACAGGATATGGTTATATTTATTCCAAATGGTAGCGATATAGATCACACAAGACCAGCAAAATTTTATGATGAAACATATATATTTTTAAGAGAAATTGGTATCACAGAAATATGACCGAAATAAACCTCACCAAAGAACAAACCGATCAAATAGTAAGTAAAATAAAAGCTTACTTCTCTACAGAGCTAAACCAAGAAGTTGGTGGTTTTGAAGCCCAGTTCTTGATTGATTTTTTTGCAAAAGAGATAGGACCATATTTTTATAATAGTGGTTTGTCGGATGCTCAAAAGTTATTTACTCAACAATTAGAAGAAGTAAATTATTTAGTTGAAGAGTTAGAAAAACCTATAATCAAATAACCTAGCTTTGGGGTTTATTACCTTGATTTTCTGAAACTATAGATTGCATAAGTTTTGGTAAAAATCTACACCATTTTTCAATGCGAAGAGCATCGTTGCGTTTGATATTTGTAAGCTCATATTCTGGGCTATCTATTTTATCAACAATATCCAAAACACTTATAGCTCGAAGGTTAAAAACATTGGCTATAGTTAGCAAAGTTGCAGTAGTGTTATCCACGGATAATATACGGTAATCATGCCAATTTTTTAGTAGTTTACGCTGATAATCCATACTACATTTATCAAATAAGTCACTAGCTGTTTGTTTTGGCCATAGTATGTCGGTACTTGCTACTACACCGATTTTATAATCATTTCCAGATGCTATTAAAGCTTGTTCAGCAAACCCAACAAAATTAAAATCAGCACTAGCCGGATAATTAATAGGTGCATAGTGTTGAGAAGTACCTTCTTGGCGTAAAGCTCCTTTGGCAATGACAAAATCACCAATTTTTAATGATGGACGCACACCGCCAGACTCGCCTATTCTGATAAAATCAGTAAAGCCAAGCATCGACAGCTCCTCTAATCCAATACCCATAGCAGGTCCACCAAAACCAGTTGATATGAGTAATACAGGCGAACTACCAACATGTATCAAGTAACTATGGTATTCACGATTGATTATAATTAATTTTGCTTGAGAGTCTAAAGAAGATGCTAAATCTTTTATATAAGCACAATCATCAACAAGAATCGCAAGTGTAGCATGCTCAATATCATTACGCGAAAAACCAATATGATATAAAGTTGTTTGATTATCTACTTTCATGTTTTGTTACCTCTTGAGCGCGTCTTTTTATATCATTCAATAAACCTGGTTTTAAGATTGTTTCCCAATTGCGTTTGGCTATTTCTTTTGCATCCATCGAAACCTCTTCATTCTCAACACGCTTTGCCAATACTCCGCAAAAGCAAGCTGCCTTTATTTCTAGTATATGAGCTGCTGTAAGCAAAGCTGAAGCTTCCATTTCAAAGTTTGAAACATTGATAGCTTGCCACTCTTTCATAGCTCCCTGAAGATTACGCAACAAATAACCCGAAAAAT
>JBLFYO010000091.1:0-6055 GCA_047609165.1 Francisella sp. | reverse complement strand
ATAAGTGTTATAATGCTAGAGAAGTGTTACTACAAGCAGCTTAGAGGTTTGGAATATAAATATATTTATAACTGGTATTGACAAAGGGCGACAGTATACGATTGAATTGGCTAAGCCCTAATCAAGTTTTTGATAGGGAATTAAATTCTGTTGCACTTGGAACTGGAATCTAGGATTTTAATTACTTTAACCAATTAGCCACATCTAAGGCTGTATAAGTAAGGATAACTTTAGCACCGGCTCTCTTCATAGAGGTTAGAGTTTCTATTGTGATAGCTTTTTCATCTACAAAACCTGCTTTTGCTGTTGCCTTTATCATCGCATACTCTCCACTCACATGGTAAGCAGCAATTGGTAGATCAATAACATGACTGAGCTCGTTGATGATATCGAGATAACTCAAAGCAGGTTTCACCATGATAAAATCAGCACCCTGCTCAACATCTTCTATTGCTTCTCGGATAGCTTCTTTTTTGTTACGATAATCCATCTGATAGGTTTTACGATCACCTTTTAGTGACGAATCACATGCACTTCTAAATGGCCCGTAATAAGCAGATGCGTATTTTACAGAATACGACATTATCGCAACATCTTTAAACTCTGCACTATCCAAAGCTTCACGCATTGCAATAATCATACCATCCATCATGCCACTTGGGGCGACTATATCAGCACCACTTTGCGCATGAGAGACAGCTGTTTTTTGTAAAATCTCTAAAGTCTTGTCATTATCAACATTTTGATTTCCATCAAGTATTCCGCAATGACCATGAGGAGTAAAGCTACACATACATACATCTGTAGCAACGACTAACTCTGGGGCTAAAGCTTTAATTTTTTTGATTGCTTGTTGAGTAATACCGTTCGCATCATAATTTTCACTCGACAATAGATCCTTAGTTTTTGGCACACCAAATATCATCAGGCTTTTTATTCCTGCTTTCACAACCTGTTCAACTAGTTCACCAAGCATATCTACCGACCAATGGTACTGATTCGGCATACTAGAGATTTCTTTTTTGATACCGCTACCATGTACTATAAATATCGGGTACATCAAATCATTAATACTCAATGAAAATTCTGCAACCATCTCTCTTAATGCTTGAGAGCGCCTAAGTCTGCGTTGGCGTGTTATAGGAAAACTCATTCGCTAATTTTTTTATTTTTTTCTAGTGATGGATTTTTTCTATATAAAACAAGGATATTTCCAATCATTTGTATAAGAGTGGATTTTGTAGCCTTTGTAATATCATCAGCAAATGCCTGTTTCTCCTCTTTTGGTAAGCTTCCTGCCTTTACTTTTATTAGTTCATGAGTTGCTAAAGCTAGATCAATCTCTATCATTACATTTTCAGTAAGTCCTTTTGCACCCATAAGAACTATAGGCTTTAAGTAATGAGCTTCTGCTCTTAGTCTTTGTTGTTGTTTTACTTCCATTTTTATTTCCTGTTTTTTTATTTAAATTTTGTGGGTTTAATTCATCCAGATGCCATTTTAGTGGATTATTTACAATATACCCAAACATTTCAATATAAGCTTTTTCATTTCTAATAATATGCTCATAATAATTTCTTTGCCACAAACTTTTATTAAATGACTTCCAGTTTTTAGTTTTAACACCTTTTATACATGCATTAGTTGTTAAAGATTTAAATGCACCAATAATATTTGATAATTTTGTAGGGGTAGTGCCTTGTGCCGACTTTTCGTTAGGGCAACCACAAGGGATTTGCCCCTACACAACCAAAAAAAATCACTTCATAATATCCAATATTACATTCTCTAAAACCAACTCTTTATCTACATTTTTGTAATTCACAAAGTAATTTTTTGCTTCTAGTGACTGTTTATATAGCTTATAAATATCATCGCTGTTTAATTTGGTCGAAAGATATTTCACTACTGCCAATTTGTCATAATTAGCAACACAACTATCGTTAATATCTAAATTGTAATTATATACATCGATTATTATACTAGTTAGCCAATATAATACATCTTTAAAACTGGGACTAACCTCTTTAAGAAAAACATTTAAATTAACTTGATTAACAAGCACTTTCATCAGTGAATTTCTAATTTGCCAAAATGATGGTTCTAGCTTTATTTTAGCTATCACATTTATATCATCACGAGCCATCATCAATGATTTCTCTATCGCTACTGTAGGCATCTCAAATGTATAGCTAAGATATTTATGCTTATCCTCATTATCAAACGCAATATCATAAGACAGCGAACGACTTTTTACAGTAGCTAGTACATCACTATAATTGCGAGTAAACATCAAAAAGAATGTATCACTACTTGGTTCTTCTAAAGTTTTCAATAAAGCATTAGCCGCAGAATCATTGAGTAAATCAAGCTCTGGGATAATTATAATCTTTGCTGAATTATTATGTGCGGTAAGCTCACAGCTTTTAATAATTTTTTTTATCTCTGCAACTTTTATCTCATCATTTTCAACTTTGCTGATAGTTATATATGGGCTATCTTGATAGTCCTCTATTGACTGGCTTAAAAGCAACTCACAAAATGATTTGATAAAGCTATCTAAGAGCACAGCATCTTTTACTTTAAATATAAAAGCATGATGAAGAGTATCACTGGATTTTTGAGCTGAGAAGCCTTCTAAAAGATTTTTATGAGTATTGAGAGATAACACTTTAATCCTACATTATTTTACGAGCGTACAAGAAATTAGTCATAGTTCTTTTTATCATCGCAAGCTTTGACTTCAAAAAACTTTTTTCTTTTTTTATAACAAATTCTATCTGATATACATCTAAGTCATTGTTTAAATGCTCGATTATATAATCATCATAAGTTTGAATCTTATCAACCAACCCAAGCTCTAGTGCATCTTTACCAAACCAGTACTCACCTGTGCCAACTTTTTGCATATCTAGTGATGGTCTATAAGCTAAAATGTGCTTTTTGAATAGCTCATGAATATTATGTAAATCTTGCTTAAATTTCTCACGACCCTCTTCGGTATTTTTACCCATAGTTGTAAGAGTTCGTTTAAACTCACCGGAGGTATGCATTTCAATATTTATGCCATTTTTCTCTAGTAAATCATGGATATTTGGTACTTGCCCAATCACACCAATCGAGCCTACGATTGCAAATGGTGCAGATATAATCTTATGACCAACTGCCGACATCATATAGCCACCACTTGCAGCTACTTGGTCGATACAAATTGTCAAACTCAAGTCTGCTTGGCGAATACGCTCTAATTGTGCGGCTGCAAAACCATAACCATTGACAACTCCACCAGGACTATCTATGCGTACGATAATCTCATCATTAGCTTTAGCTGCTGCTAGAACTGCTGAAACTTCTTCACGAAGACCTTCGACTTGTGACGCGTGCATATCGCCTTTAAAGTTTATGACAAAAACTTTATTTTCAGGCTTATCTTTTTTGGCAGCTTTCTTTTGTTCTTTTGTATAGTTTTTATACTCTTTTTTATCCAAGACTGTTTCTAGGATTTCATTCTTGGTTTCTTTATAATCATCACCAAGCTTTCTAATAGTAAGTCGACCTTTTGCTAGCTCAGCAACTTCCTGCTTTGCCTTTGCCAGCAATGAGAAAAAACTACCAACAACAAAAACTATAGCAACCACAACTAATATCACACTTAATGCAAAAAATACAAAACTTATAAAATTTTCATACCACATATTTATTACCTATTAGCTCTTAGAGTTTTTAACAATGAATCATTAGAGTTACCTTTAAGATTGGCTTTTCTAACTGAATCACGAGCAAATATACGTTTTTTGTATTCATAGATTGCACCAAAGCTCTCATCAAATACAAAGCCTTCTGTTTCTAGTGAAATCATCAATCCCGCGATATAGCAATCTGCTAGTGTAAAGTTTGTACAAATAAAGTAATCCGACTCTGAAAATGCTTTTTCCACAGCCATAAAACTTTCTTTCAAATCGTTAAATAAAGATTTTATTTTAGCTTTACTAGTTCTATTTTTCTTAATTTCTTCTAATACTGGATACCACTCACTATCTATCTTGTCTAATGATAGACGAATCTTAATTCTATCATTTACAACACTTGGCAATAATCCCGGTGCAGGAAATCTCTCGTCTATATATATCAGCAATGCTTTTCTATTGTTGATACTATAATCTTTTTCCTGTAAAACTGGGAATAGTCCATTAGGAGAGATTTTTTTTTGCATCTCAGTAGATAAATCACCTGATTCGACTATTTCCATAGCCATCTTTTTTTCTGCTAGTGCAATTCTAGCTCTAAGTGAATACGGGCAATACTTAGCCGTGTATAAAATTACTTTCATCAATCGTGCCTTTTTAATGGATTAAACAATCATATAAAACACTTGAAAATACTTAGTAATGTAAATTCTGTATTTCCAAGTATTTTATGTATAAACTTTCTAATGTTTATTGGTATAATTATAGATAATAAAAACTAGTATCAAATTTTACCATATTTGTGGATAACTACAACATAGACAATGAAGGCTTTTTACTCGACTTTGAAAGTTGGGACATAGATTTTTTCAATCTAAGTGCCAAAAATGAAGATATTGAGCTATCAGAAGATCATCTTTTAGTAGTGAGTTTTTTGCGTGATTTTTATAAAATCAATCAGAAATCTCCAGCTATAAGAGAATTAGTTTCTTCACTTAAAAAATATCATGGTGAAAAAATCGGCAATAGTCTATATCTACAAATGCTCTTTCCAGTCTCTCCTGCTGTACAAGCTGCGAAGCTTGCTGGCCTACCTAAGCCTAAGAGGTGTATTTAAACTAAAATCATGTAATACCGCTATTTACTTCAACTCCTCTCAGCACAAGTGATCCGGAGTCTTTTTACTTTAGGGATTGCTTTACAAAACTAACTCTCTCTTGTATATCGTACCTAGCTTGAATATAATTGTTACTTAAAGATATAGATTACATTTTATATAGTTAATCCAATAGCCAAACAACTCCTGTAGTCGTCATCCTGTGGCTTGACCATAGGTTCCATGCTTATGGATTTAAACTGTACTTGTATGTTACAAAAAAGCCTACATTTAAGAGATCCCCAGCCAAGCAGAGGATTTCGTACTATTTTTATTAACAAACTAAAAACACAATTTAAAAAGGAAACCAAAATGTCAAAAATACTATGTAAAAAATACAACCAAGAACTCGATGCTATACCTTTTCAACCACTACCAGGTGAATTAGGTAAAAAAATCCAAGCTGAAATATCACAACAAGCTTGGCAGGCATGGCTTGCTCATCAAACTATACTTATAAATGAGTATCGCCTTAATCTAATCGAACCAAAGGCTAAGGAATTTCTAAAAGAAGAAATGAATAAATTCCTTTTTGAAGGTAAAGAAGAAAAACCTGAGCTGTTTACTGAGGTTTAAAATTATGAAACAGTATTTTAAGTAATATCATTAATATCGATTGCTTGGGCTACACGTCTTCTCCGGTGGTGGTCCTGCTGGCATAGCTTATGGAGGTGTTTTAAAAGGTTTAGAATTAATTAATAATGACAACTCCAAAAATATCCACGCTATTGCATCTGCATCTGTTGGCTCTATAGCTGCTTCAATGCTAGCCTTATGATACAATAGTGATGAAATTACAGTTATACTTGATGAGTTAGACTTCAATAAATTTATGGATAGTAATAGCACTGCTGAAAGTATAACAATAGCACCTATATTATATGGTTAGTATAGAGGTAATGTATTACATAAACACGTCGAAGAATTAGTTCGAAATAAAACTGGTGATCCTGACTCCACTTTAAAGCAAATCAGTGAAATTAATAATACCAAAATATACATGTATGTAACAGACCTAGCTAACCAGGCTAGTAGAGCTTTTAGTTCTGAAAATCCATCTACAGAAGATCTTCCTCTAGCACTAGTTGTCTAGTTTGGGGAGGTTGTCCCAATAATTTTATAAGCTTTAGCCTTAAACATATCCGGCGTTTCATTAAAAATATCAGGTTTAATTCTATACCATTCTATGACAGCGTCAAATGGTGTTTCCACT
>JBLFYO010000090.1:0-6114 GCA_047609165.1 Francisella sp. | reverse complement strand
TCAGCGGAGTATTTTTTATCAGAAATTTTTATGTCTATAAAAAGCTTGGCATAGCAAACTGCATTAAAGCTTTTTCAGATAATCATTGGGTTGGGTTAATTATTCTTATAGTTGTTTTTTTACAATATATATAAAAAGACTACTCCTCAGACCTAGCCACAATTACATTCACAGCAGTATCACCAACTACATTTGCCGAAGTGCAAAACATATCTATAATCCTATCCACTGCAGCAACTATAGCCAAAGCCTAGTGGTATTCCCACCTGTTCAAACATCACACCACACATAACTATGCCGCCACCAGGTACGCCACCGGCTCCAACAGATAGCAAAAATGTAGACCTTTTAGAGGTTTAGTGCCTTAAGTGAACGTATTCTAGCTCTGGGAAGGATTCACCCTCTACAAATGGCAGTATAATTGGCGAAGGTATTGAATGCTCTATAGATTTAAAACAAAATCGAATACAATTATCTATACACAAACTTAAAACCTTCAAAAATGATAAAAGTATTTTATGATGCCAAATGCGGTCTTTGCTCTAAAGAAATTAATCATTATAAAAAAATAGCTCCTACTGGAATATTTGAATGGATAGATATAACTCAATCCATTAAAATTATAAAACAAGAGAACCTAGACCTAGAAAACACTCTGCGACTTCTCCACGTAAAAGATGATGATGGAAAATTACATATTGGTACAGATGCGTTTATCTTAATTTGGTATCAACTCAAACGATGGAGAATTTTGGCTACTATTGTTTCTCTACCAATTATTAGGCAAACTGCAAATATAGTTTATAAAATATTTGCTAACTGGCGCTTTAAACGCATAAACTATTGTGATATAAATTTTAAAAATAAGGAAAATAAATGATTCTAGCAACTGGTGCTATTTTAGGCTTTATCTCGGTAGCTTTTGGAGCTTACGCTGAACACGGACTAAAAACAAATATTTCCACAGAACATTTTGATATGCTAATGACAGCTATTCGTTATAACCAGCTTTACGCTATCATCATAAGTGGTATTGGCTTAATCTTACTAAATGACGGTAAGTTAGCTAATAGTATTATCATAAAAATTAGTGGCTACCTATTTATAGTTGGCACTCTGCTTTTTAGCTTCGGAATATATACTTCGATACTTATTGATATCCCACAAATACTTAGACTAGCACCTATTGGTGGCACTAGCCTTATGTTAGGTTGGATATGCTTGATTGTGTTAGGGATATTAACACTTCAAAGAAATAAGAAAAATTAAAAGAGAAGTAGAAGTATTAAGCTTGAACATCAAACCTGCCATTCATCATAACTTTATGCCAAGCTTTAGCAAAATCATTTACAAACTTTTGTTCATTACCTTTTTCAGCATAAACTTGAGCTACAGCTTTAAGCTCCGAGTTTGAACCAAAGATTAAATCTACAGAAGATGCTGTCCAAATATCATCACCAGATTTTCTATCGGAACCGATATATTCACCAGCTTTATCAGATTTTTTCCATGATGTAGACATATCAAGTAGATTAACAAAGTATGCATTATCTAGCTTGCCTGCATTGTTTGTAAGTACACCATCTTGAGAATCTTTATAGCTTACATTCAATGCACGCAAACCACCTATTAACACCGTCATTTCTGGAGGGTTTAAGTTAAGCATACTAGCTTTTTCTACTAATGCTTGAGGAAGTTGATTAGAGCTTACACTACCATCTGTATAGTTTATAAAACCATCAGACTTAGTTTTTAGATAACCTATAGAATCCACATCTGTTTGCTCTTGTGTTGCATCGGTTCTACCTGGTACGAACGGTATCTCTACTGTAAGACCTGCTTCACTAGCTGCTTCTTCAACAGCCATATTACCACCTAAAACTATCAAGTCAGCCAATGAAATCTTAGTCCCATCTGTAGCTTCATCATTATAATTAGCTTGAATTTCTTTTAGACCATCAAGTACAACCTCAAGATTCTTAGGCTCATTCATCGCCCAATTTTTTTCTGGAGCTAATGCAATTCTAGCACCATTTGCACCACCTCTATAGTCTGTCTTACGATAAGTAGATGCAGAAGCCCATGCAGTTTTTACTAATTGCTGTACAGATAATCCTGATTTTGCGATAGCTTCTTTAAGCTTAGCTACATCTTGTTCAGATACCTGCTTATAGGCTGCTACAGGTACAGGATCTTGCCATACAAATGTTTGCTTAGGAGCCCATGAACCCATGTATCTTGAAGTAGGACCCATATCTCTATGAGTTAGTTTAAACCATGCTTTTGCAAATTCTTCTTGGAATTTCTCAGGGTTATCATGGAATTTTTTTGCATACTTATTATACGATTCATCTTCTTTTAATGCCAAGTCAGTAGTAAACATCATTGGCTTATGTTTTACGCCCTCTTTATGTGCATCTGGAACCATGTTTACTGAAGTTGCATCTGTAGGCGTCCATTGATGAGCACCTGCTGGGCTGAGTGTTTTATCCCATTTCAAGCCATATAGATTATCAAGGAAAGTATGATTCCAAGAAGTAGGTGTAGAAGTCCAAGAACCTTCAAGCCCACTGCCCATAGTATCATCACCAACACCCGTACCATAAGTATTGTGCCATCCTAACCCTTGCTGCTCGATAGGAGCTTTATCCGGAGCTGGACCAATATCTATTTTTAAATCTTTTGCAGGTACTGCACCATGAGTTTTACCAAATGCATGTCCACCAGCTATTAACGCTACAGTTTCTTCATCATTCATACCCATACCACCAAATGCTTGGCGAATAGCGCTACCTGCTGCTTTAATATCAGGCTTACCATGTGGCCCTTCAGGATTTACATAGATTAGTCCCATTTCAGTAGCAGAGAATGGTTTTATAAGCTTGCCATCTTTTTCTACATTACTAGAAAGTACTTCTGGTGATACACCCCAATTAGTATCATCACCTTGCCAGTCATCTTCACGACCAAATGCAAAGCCAATCGGTTCCATACCCATAGATCCTAACGATACTGTACCAGCTAAAGCAATAAGATCAGACCATGAAACTGCATTGCCGTATTTTTGCTTAAGCGGCCACAAAAGTTGGCGAGCTTTATCAAGGTTTACATTATCAGGCCAGCTATTTAGAGGCGAAAATCTTTGTTGTCCGCGATTAGCACCACCACGACCGTCAGATATCCTATAAGTACCTGCGTCATGCCAAGACAATCGAATAAAGAAAGGACCGTAATTATCAAAATCTGCAGGCCACCAATCTTGAGACTGTGTTAGCAAATCTGTCATATCCTTTTTAAGAGCTTTTATATCTAGCTTCTTAAACGCTTCTCTATAACTATAATCTTCACCCATAGGGCTATCAATAGTATTTAAGTTGCGTAACGGTGCAAGGTTTAGGTTTTGAGGAGTTGCTTCTTTCGCATTTTGATTATTTTCTTGAGCCTTAAGCTCATTAGACATAGACTCTTTTTCACTTGCAACAGCTCCTGATACCATTAGTAGGCTCGTAGTTCCTATTGCTATCACTATTTTTTTAAGCATTTTTTGCTCCTGTTTTTTATATTGAACTAATAATACCTATCTATAAAAATAGGTATTCAGATTATTACCATAATAATATTTAATTTTGACTAGGAATGCTAATACTTATTGATCATTTGATTGATAAAATAATCTTATATAACTGATGTTATTTCAAGCAAACTCTATTTTGAGTATAAAAAAGCATTGCAAAATTCACATAATTACTTTATCGTACATTTACGATAAAGTAACTTAGAAAATAAATGTCTAAAACAAATTCAAACCACTCAGTGCAATCTGTTACAAAAAATCTATCTCAAGAAATTACAGATAAAAAAGCTCCTAAAATCCTATTTTTATATGGATCACTAAGAAACCCCTCATATAGCCTTCTCTTAACGAAAGAAGCTATGAAAATAATAGAATCTTTTGGAGCAGAAGTGAAAATTTTTCACCCTCATGACCTGCCTCTTGCAGATATAAGCCTAACTCAAAACCCTGATCAAAGCTTGCTCCCTAAGCCAGTAAAAGAAATACGAGAGCTTATGAATTGGGCAGATGCGATGGTATGGACATCTCCCGAAGTGCATGGTGCAATGTCTTCTGTATTTAAAAATATCATTGATTGGATGCCATTGTCACTAGGTGCTGTAAGACCAACCCAAGGTAAGCTACTAGCTCTAATGCAAGTAAACGGTGGCTCACAATCATTTAACACTCTCAATCAAATGCGAATACTGGGCAGATGGATGCGTATGATAACTATTCCAAATCAATCATCAGTTCCTATGGCATATACTGCATTTAATGAAGATGGCTCGATGAAAGACTCTAGTAATCGTGATAGAGTTGTAGATGTTATGGAAGAACTGTTTAAGTATTGTATCTTATTTCAAGGTAATGGTGCTTTTTTACATACAAGATATAGTGAAAACAAAGAAGTACCAGCAATTCCCAAAGCTGAGAAAAAAGCATGGAAAAGTGCTGAAGATAGCCTAAAATAGCAAAGGGGAAACTATGACTAAAAAGAATGTTTTTTTACTATTAGGACAATCCAACATGGTTGGACTAGGAAGCATAGATAAATCTCTGCTTATTGAAAACAAACAAATAAGCGTCTTTAACAATAATCAATGGTATATAGCGAAAGAGCCTCTACATCTTGATAATCCAAATGCAGGTATTGGTCTTGCGATGAGCTTTGCAAATCAGCTTATAATAAACTCTCAAAAGTTTGATAATATAAGCCTAATTCCATTAGCAGTAGCAAGTACAAGTTTAAATGACTGGATGCCCTACTCAACACTTTACGACAAAATTTTTACTACACTAAAAAATGCAAAAGTTGATTATAGTGACATTAAAGGTATTCTTTGGCATCAAGGTGAAAGTGAATCAAAAAATATACTAAGAGCATCAAGCTATGCAGATAGACTTAAGTTTATAATTAACTACCTAAGAAAGGATTTAAACAATCCTGAACTTCCTGTAATTAGCGGTGCGCTAGGTGATTTTTTAGATCATCGCTTTCCATTGGCAAATATCGTAAACGATCAATTATATCTACTAGAAAAACAACTAGACAACTTCAAAGTAGCACACTCAACAAACCTAACTCCAAACAACGATTTAATTCATATAAACTCAGAATCATTAGTAGAGTTTGGCAAAAGATATACTGAAAAGTTTTTAAGTTTAGAAAACACAATCAACAAGGTAAGAGCATAATGAAAGAAAATCAATTCAGCGAAAAGTACAACGATGTAATTACTTTAAGCAAGGTACTATCTCACCCTGCTCGTATATTAATCCTAGAATTGCTCGCCAACTCAGATGAATGTGTAGGAGATATTGTCAAACAATTACCTCTGTCTCAATCAACTATCTCCCAACATTTAAAAGAGCTAAAAGATGCTAGAATTTTACTATCTAAAACTGTAGCTAACAAAAATTATTATTGTATTGATAAAAAAGAGTTTAATAGAATCTACAAAGACTTTATCTCAAAAATGAATGAGATAGTTTTATAATTTTTCGCATAAATAAATTTTAGAAAAAACTGGCGGAGAGGAAGAGATTCGAACTCTCGATAGGGATAAACCTATACACGCTTTCCAGGCGTGCGCCTTCAGCCACTCGGCCACCTCTCCAGTGAATCTCAAAGTATACAGTATATAACTATATTTGCAAGGATCTACAAAGCCATAATCACTGCAGATACAAACATCAAAATTATAAATAATCTTTTAAGAAGTACTGGAGATATAACACCCAAATATCTCACCGCAATCAAACTACCAATCACAGAAAATGGTGCCGATGATAAAAGCAAAGGTAAACTTACATAACCATAAGTATTAGGTACATCTACATCAATCCCAACAACTAGTAAAAATGTAGCAATACTCGAGCTTATAACCACGCATACGCTAGCTATAGAAACTGCTTTTTTGATGTCTATACCTGTCTAGTTTGGGTACGTTATCCCAAATTTTGTAAATAGCCTGTAACATATCAAGTCAATAACCACAAAGGACAAGATATGTCACAGAACTACCATAGTAATGCTACCACAAACCAACATATAAGAG
>JBLFYO010000089.1:0-6205 GCA_047609165.1 Francisella sp. | reverse complement strand
GTTTACGTTTGTAGCCGGATTCAAATAATGAAATAGCTCTATCTCTCAAATCTTGACTATATGCTCTCATAAAATAGAAAACAGTATATACAATTTTGTTGAATAAACCTCCTTCAGATTAGCTATAAATAAAATCAGAATCTAATTATTTTATTGCTCAACCCATATAAGCTTATCAGTATCAAAACCTAACGCTTTTGCTTTAGTTACAAAATCATCTTTTTGCTGTTGTGAAACTGTAGGTGTTCTTGATAAAAACCATAGATAATCTTTATCGTTGCCCGCTACATAAGCATATCTATAGTCTTCATCTAGATTAAATACTATATAGGCACTATAAAATGGTCTAAAGAATGATACTTCTAAAAATGCTGTGTTTGAGTTTTCTACAAATTTTGCTATACCTTCAGCATAACTTCTAGTAGTTTCATTAGCATTTATGCCGCTATTTAAAACTTTGATACTACCATCAGAATTTAGACTATACTCAGCATTCACATGGAGTCATACCTTTTTCAAAATGATTATCAAGTCGGGCTATTTCATACCATCTACCTAGATACTTATCCGCATCAAAATTTACTGCTGGTGTAATATCTGGGCTTTTAGTGGCACATCCCACTAAAAGTACTAAAAAATATTAATAATATGTTTTTTTCATAGACTTATTAATGACACCATTATAACCAATACTTTGTAACATATGCATAAAACACCTGAAAACATCGACTTCTTTCTTTGCTTTTATCAAACGGCAACAGTGCCTAAATTATACTGGAAAACTTTTGCTTAAGTACTTATAACTATTTTTTTAAAATGCATATTTAATAATTTGAATGTAATGATATTAAGATGTGTATAACGAGAGGGCACCTCTAAAAACTCATGAGCACGCATCTTAATGCCCAAACTCATCACATCTGCGTTGCAAATTTTAGCAATAGATATACTATTACCCTCAATTTTCGCCTTGTTGTGATAAATTTAAAACTATTTAATCTGCATATACAGAGTTTTTAGAGATGCCCTAGATATATTTTAAAAGAAACAAATTGAAAATTTAAAACGGAATATCATCATCAAAATCAGATGAATTAATTTCTGCAAAATCAGGCATATTGTTTGGCTTAGCGGCAGTAGGTTGCTGATTGAAATTATTGTTATTTGACTGCTGATTGCTGCTAGCTTGGTTAGAGTTGTTTGAATAACTTTGGTTATTTCCACCTTGGCTATTACTACCACCTATAAACTGGAAATTATTTGCAATTATTTGTGTTGAATACTGCGTATTACCATTTTTATCTTGATATTTACTTGTGCTAATTCTACCCTCTACAAAAAGCTGTGAACCTTTAGTACAGTACTTTTGAATAACCTCAGCACCCTTACCAAACACTGTCACTCTATGCCATTCTGTAGTTATATTTTCACCGATGCCATCATTTGTGGCTATGCTTAAACTTGCTACTACAGTACCATTTTGTGTAGTTCTAACTTCTGGATCATTACCTAGTCTACCAAGTATCATTACTTTATTTAAAGTTCCTTTAGCCATTACGGTCTCCTTTTATTTTTAAAAATATTCATAAATTTATACACTTAAAAGTTTACAGCAAAATCTTCTAAATTTCACTATTGATTGCAAAACTTATTTGGTCATAATCAAAACCATTATACGCAAGATAATTCACTGCTTTTTGCTTTAGCTTCATATCTAGTTTTAGTTTAGATATATCTTTGTACTTTCTAAGCAAGCACTGCCTACATAGCTCATACCAGTCTATTTCAGCGTTTTCTAAAGTAGTATCAACCAAGTCTTTAGCTAAACCCTTATTATAGACTCCGGTATTTATTATCCGCTTTTTACCTCTTAGCTTATCAACTTCACTTTCTACAAAAACTTCTGCAAACCGTTCATCAGAAAGCCATTTGTTTTGTTCAAATATATCAAGAAGGTTATCAATCTCTTCTGAAGTGATATTTTCTCTTTGGTGAAGTTTCATAGATAATTGATTTCGTGAATAATCTTGCTTAGCAAGAAGATATAATAGATAGTTTCTTTCTTTAGATAAGCTCATCTTGAGTATTTATCTTAGCTTTTTCAGCTTTTTCTTTTTTAGGTTTTGCTTCAGCTTTAGCTTTTTCTTCTTTCTTTGGGTATTTCAAAGGCATAAGTAGTTCAAGGATCTTTCTCTCAATCTCATCACGGATTGCAGGGTTTTCTTTTAGGTACTCTTTAGACTTTTCTTTGCCTTGACCAATCTTGCTACCATTATAGCTATACCATGCTCCTGATTTCTCAACAATGTCATGTATAGCACCTAGATCAACAAGTTCCGCTTCAAGTGAGATGCCTTCGCCATATATAAGCTCAAATTCACACTGCTTAAATGGAGGAGCTACTTTATTTTTTACAACTTTTACTTTAATAGCATTACCAAATACATCTGTACCATCTTTGATAGCACCGCCCTTTCTCACTTCTAGTCTCATAGAAGCATAAAATTTAAGTGCATTACCACCAGTTGTAGTCTCTGGATTACCAAATACTACACCTATCTTCATACGAATTTGGTTAATAAACATAACCAAAGTATTTGAGCGCTTGATATTTGCAGTGATTTTACGCAAAGCTTGCGACATAAGTCTTGCTTGAAGACCCATGTGAGAATCACCCATATTGCCCTCTATCTCTGCTTTTGGAGTAAGTGCCGCAACTGAGTCAATCACAACCATATCTACACCACCAGAACGAACTAGCATATCTGTAATCTCTAAAGCCTGCTCACCGGTATCAGGTTGAGATATGATAAGATTTTCTATATCTACACCCAAGAGTTTCGCATACTTTGGATCAAGAGCGTGCTCAGCATCTATAAATGCAGCTGTACCGCCATTTTTTTGACACTGTGCTATCGCTAGTAATGTCAGCGTAGTTTTACCAGAAGATTCTTGACCGTATATCTCGATTATACGACCTTTAGGGTAGCCACCTATGCCAAGAGCTACATCAAGAGCTATCACACCAGATGGGACTACTTCGATATCATGTGCCGCATATTGGTCGCCTAGTTTCATTACTGAGCCTTTACCAAACTGCTTTTCAATCTGTGCAAGTGCTGATTCTAAAGCTTTTTCTTTGCTCATTATCTTAACCCTCTATAATATTAGTGTTGTTTAGCATCATCAACTTCTTTCAACGAATCTTGATACATCGCGTCAAAATTTACTGCAGATAAACATAACTGCGGAAAACCACCAGCATTTACCAAATCAGATACGGCTTCACGCGCATAATGATAAAGAATATTTGGACAGAAAGACTGCTTTGCATGTTCAATTTGACCTTCTTCCATATTTGTAACAGTGAAAATACCTGCTTGCTTCACTTCTATTTCAAAAGCTACTACGCCATCGTTTTCTACTTTTACTTCTACTGTCAGCTCACTTTCATAAGTATTGTCTTCAGGGAGTTTTTCAGCTGCTACTTTAATATCAGTATGCAGTTGCGGCTTCCATTCTGTAGTCCAGATTTTGTCTGAGTTAGGAATACTAAAAGACATATCCTTTATATATACTTTTTGAATTTGAAATTGTGGTGCATTTTCTTGCGGTTGCTGATCCATTTTATGATCCTTATTTTTATTTTTTATAAAAAACTTATTTTGATAATGACTTAACAGGGTAGCTCGCTTGTAACCATGCTGCTAATCCGCCTTTTAGAGTATAAACTTGCTCAAAACCAGCTTTGCGCAATATTAGCATAGATTTTTCAGGTTGCTCACCATAAATAACTATAGGCTTAGCCTTATGTTTAACTAACTTTTTACTTTTTTCTTCTAGCTCCGCATAACTTATGTTTTGTGCACCTATTATGTGTGCATTACTAAATGTTTCATGGTCTCTAGTGTCAAGATATACACCTTTGTTTCTATTTACAGTCATTACTGCATCAGCTACAGAGAGGTTGTGCTTTGATTTTTTTGTCTGTGTAAGTTCAAAGATTATATATATACCTAGCAAAAGTATAAACGAAAGACAAAACACTAAGTTTTGCGATACAAATGTGCCTAAATTTTCCATATTAGTTCTTATTTTTCTTATTTGTTAATGATTATATCTAACATAAGATTATACATAGCTTTAAGTATAAAAAAAAGATTTAAAAAAATAGTTTGTTTTGTTGCATTTTTATTTGTGTAATAAGCAAACAGATAACAATCCCCACCATATTCTGGTAAGAGCTGGAACCTATTGAAACTTAAGTTAGAAAGAATATTCAGAAAGATAGATTTTTAGAAATTATTGCATTTTAGCTATTACAGCTTTAGTTACATCGATGCTATCAACATTATATAGGCTCATTTCAGCAGGCAATACTGCATCAAGTTGCTTATCTTTAGCTACATCAGCAGCTGCTTTTGTTAAAGAATCTTTAAATGCCTCAGCATCATCAGAAGCCATTTTTTGAACTTGATTCATAAGGTCTTGATATTGCTTCATAGCTTTTTCAAGATCTGCTTGAGCTTGCACTTTATCAGAACCCTCTGTTTTATCAGCTGTTTCGGCGTCTTTAGTATCGCCTTTAGCATCATCAGCAGTTACATCATCTTTCTCTTCTGTGTAAGAGTTTACTTTTTCTTGTAAAGTAGTGATATTCTTTTTTAGCTCATCAATTTGTGGCTTTAACTTTTTCTCATCAGCAGTTACTTTTGCTTTACCAAGTGGAGAAGTTTCAAATACATCTTGTACATTTGCAAAGCCAACACCGCCAGCAAATGCTGAAGTTGCTGAAATTAGTAGTCCACCTGCGATCGCTGTTCCTAAAAGAGTCTTTTTCATATTTATTTCTTCCTTATTTTTTGGTTAGCATTAAAACACCTAGTACTATAACGATTATAATCATGCTTTTTGCCAGTTTCAATACCTAAAATATTATTTTAGGCTGAAAGTATTTTCACTTAATGCTCGATAGTAAACAGTATTACCTAACTTTTGAGACAAACTTGTAAAAAAGTCTTCTGGTTGCGTGTAGTCGACAATCTCCAGACCATCTAACTTTTCATGCTTTAGTTGCTCTACAGAAGCAAAGCCATCTATAAGTCCAATCTTTTTAGCTTCGATACCACTAAATGGTTCTCCAGAAAAAGTACTATCCATAGATTTATCTTTGAGCCTATCACCACGAGAATCTTCCACAGCTTTTACAAAAACCTTATGCGTTTCATTCAGAAGTTTCTCAAACTGCTCTTTTTGCTCCGGCTTTTGTGCTACAAACGGATCTAGGAAATTTTTGTTTTTACCAGAAGTATATGTTCTTCGCTCTATACCTAGCTTTTCGATAAGCCCTGTAAACCCAAAACCACTACCAATCACACCAATAGAGCCTGTGATAGTCATTTTATTGGTATAAATCTCTTTTGCACCTACTGCTATATAGTAGCCACCACTAGCACACACATCTGTACATACTGCATATAATGGTATTTTAGGGTATTTTTTCTGCAAATACTGCATATGCTCGTAAATATCATCTGACTGCACCGGCGAGCCACCAGGGCTATTTATCTCAATCACTACAGCTTTTGTTTTATCATTATCAAAAGCCTTGTCTAGACTCTCGTTGATTCTCTCGGCATTTGCTTGTGAATCTGCAGCAATCACACCTTCCACTTTTACCAATGCTATATGTGGACTAAATTCTTTTGATGAGCTAAAAAGCCCTGGTACAAACATCACAAGTACAACGACAACAATTATTATCCTCATAAAAAATTTCCATCTTCTACGGCTCTTTATATCTTTGATGTGAATCTGCGCTAATTTATCTAGAGTTTCATTTAAAATGTTCTTTTCCATTTTTCACCTATATTTGTTAATATTCTACTCAATATAATTGTATGCTATAACTAGTTAAAAAGTATACTAAGTTTTGAGTGGAGATAAAAAAATGTCTGTATCGTTAGATGAAAAAGCAAAAACACTAGGTCTAAAAAATATCCAAAAACACATATTCCTTTGCTGTGATCAAGAAAAACAAAAATGTTGTGGCGGAAAAGAGTCTTTAGCATCATGGGGTTTTCTAAAGAAAAGATTATCAGAATTAGGGTTATCTCAAAATGGCTCTATCTATAGGTCAAAAACTTACTGTCTACGAGTTTGCCAAAAAGGCCCTATCGCGGTTGTTCATCCAGATAATGTTTGG
>JBLFYO010000088.1:0-6214 GCA_047609165.1 Francisella sp. | reverse complement strand
AGCATTACTATGGTAGTTCTGTGACATATCTTGTCCTTTGTGGTTATTTGACTTGATATGTTACAGGCTATTTACAAAATTTGGGATAACGTACCCAAACTAGACATTTAACTATTTCCTTGTAGTATTTTTTAAATAAAGACTGTCGATTTAATATAAAAAATTATTGAGTATGTTCGACAAGTAGTTGTTATACTAATTATAGTTAAATTATTCAGAGTTAATGACTTTTTCATAGAGGTGGATTAAATCAACAGCTTTAGGTATTTGTTAATTTTTATAAGGATAATATAGTTATGGCAATGATAAGTCACGAGTCTTTACAGGCTAAAATTAAACAGGGAATTTTATTAATTGATATTCGTAGTTATCATGAGTATCTAATAGATATGATACCTAAGGCTATCCATATAAGTGAGTTTTTAATCAATTATGATGAATATAAAAATCATAAAGAAGTTGTTATTTATTGTGAAACCGCCAATAGGACAGGTAAGGCTCATAGTTTTTTTGTTAATTTGTTCGATGAAGCTAATTGTTTATCTGGAGGTATTGCTAGCTGGCGCGAAAATGAGCACAAGACAGTAGTCCCAGTGAAACTTGAGTATTTCGATTTTGATAAGATTTTATTTTTTAACTATGCCGCAACAACACCTGTATTTTCTGAAGTTGTTGAAGAAATGAGAAGATATATGGAGATAGATACAGATTTTGCAAATCCAGCTTCAACACATTATCCGGGTAGAGTTGCAAAGCAAAAAATAGCAGATTCTGGAAAAATTATTAATGATTTTATAAATGCAAAAGATGCTGATATCATCTGGACATCAGGGGCAACTGAGTCAAATAACCTTGCTATAAAAGGCTTTGTTGACGCAAGTACAAAAACTAAAAAACATATTATTACAACTTCAATTGAGCATAAGGCGATTTTAGATGTTTGTAATTATCTTTCTCATAAAGATGAGAATGTTTCCGTTAGTTATTTAGATGTTGATAATCATGGCAGGATTGATCTTGAGCAACTAAAGCAGCTAATCACTAATGATACTGTTATGGTTTCTGTAATGGCTGTAAATAATGAAGTCGGTGTTACAAATCCTTTGAAAGAAATTGGTGAAATCACAAGACAAAAAGGTATAGTATTTCATGTTGATGCAGCTCAAGGAATTGGTAAGGTCGAGATAGATGTCGAGAAAATGAATATCGATTTATTATCGATGTCAGCTCATAAGTGCTATGGACCTAAGGGCATTGGTGCATTATATGTGCGTAAAGGTATAGAGCTTGCAGAGCAGATACATGGTGGGCGTCATCAAAATGGAATGCGTTCTGGAACACTACCAACACAGCAAATAGCAGCATTTGCAAAAGCAGTTGAATTACTTGACCAAAAAACAGATTTAGCAAAAATAAAGCACTATAGAGATACTGTTATAGAAAATTTTAGTAGACTTGATAGTGTGATAATAAATACACCTATATATCAAAGTTATGTTGGGATATTAAGCGTAACTGTTGAAGGTGTGGCAGGAGATATTTTATTTACACTTATGCCAGAATTTGCACTTTCAATGAGTTCAGCATGTACTTCAACGGCAGATAAACCATCTCATGTTTTAATGCAATTGGGTTTAAATGCAAAGCAAGCAGCTAGTACTCTACGAATATCCTTTGGTTGTTTTACGAAAGAAGAGGATGTTCAAAAGCTAGTTAAAAGCTTAGTGAGGAATATTTCTTTACTAAGAAATATTCATAAGGGTTAATGAGTTTTCAACCAACCAGTTATGCTAAATCTTTTTCTATTGGACAATACCGGCATTACCTCATGCTCTATGGTTTTACTATCAAATAGTACTATTCTGCCAAAAGTTGGTAGTATCGTTAGAGTTTGATTTTTAAGATATATTTTTAGTTCGCCACCATAAGAGATATCCCAAGATTCATTTAAATAAAATGCTATAGATATAGTTCTTTTATCATCATTTTGAAATGTATCTAAATGTTTCTTATAAAATGATCTTTTCGGATAAACTGCGTAGTGAAACTCTTTAGCAACAATACCTGCAAAACAAGTTTTATTTAAATATTCTATAAAATCACTTATTTTATCAAAAAAAGATTTGGCGTATTTACTTTCATCTATCCAGCAAATAAAATCACTACGAATAGATCTTTCAATTGTTTCATTTAGCCTATTACCGATAGCGGCTTTTCTAAAGCAGTCGGCATCGTAAAGCTCAGATAGTTCATTAAATAAAATATTTGTTTCATCTTCTATCAGCCAGTTGTCGATGATGCAATAACCATTAGTATCGTAGTCTTCGATGATTTTCTCATAAGAGGCATTAATTGGCAGTAGGTTAGACATTTCAATGCTCAATAAGAGTTAGTGAACGAAGTATATAGTGAATACTGTAAATCAGTTATCTAATTTAATTATGAAATCTTCTAAGTAGTCATTTTCGCCCATTTCATACTCAGAAATTGCAAAATGCTTGGCTGATTTTTTCTGTGCGTGCATTTCATCGGTTGAACCAGTATTCAAATGGTGCCAACTTGGTAAATCGTTACCTTCAAGAAGTAGTTTGTAGGCACACGAATTAGGTAACCATTTATGAGCATGATTTTTGAGTTGTTTATAAGTTAGGTTAATGCAATCAGGTACTATTTGTTTTCTTTTTTCATACGAACTACATTGGCATTTGCCAGTATCTAAAAGCTTACAACTTATTTTGGTATAAAAGACTTCATCAGACTCATCATCTTGGAGTTTATTTAGGCAACAAAGTCCACATCTGTCACAAATAGATTCCCATTGCTTAGAGTCCATATTTTTTAGCTCGATTTCTTTCCACCATTTATGCATATTTAGATTTTGTTAGGTATAATACTTTATTGAAAACAATGATATATCAAATCGTCTAAAAAAACACTAAAGGCTATAAATGAAAACTACAGCTAAAGCTAGAAATAACGCAAGGTTATATGCCGTACAAGCTTTGTATCAAAAGAAAGTGGCAGGTAATACATATCAAGAATTAAAAGTTCAGTACTTTGCAGATAATGCAGGAAGACATCAAACTGATTGGAATTTTTTCTATAGATTGATAGACGCTGTAGAAACTAATGAAGATCAAATCAATCAATATATTGATGAAAATTCAAAAGACGGAGCAGATTTTACAAATCCTGTAGATTTGGCAACTTTAAAAGTTGCGATAGCGGAGCTTATAGAGTGCCTAGAAAATCCGTATCAGGTCATCATCAAAGAGTATGTCGAAATTGATTTTAGTATGGGTACAGAAGAAGGTTATAAGTTTATAAATGCTATGTTACAAAAGCTTTCTAAAGTTATCAGAGGTGAAGAGTAAAACTATCTTGCGACGCTAAGAAGTTAAATTTCTCTCTATATTCTATTAGAGCATTTTTATCTAAGTCTGCATACAATATTGTCTCATCAAAGTCTTTATGTGCTATCACGACACCGTTATAATCAATAATCATGCTATCACCAGCATAGCTAACATTTGGATTTTGTCCAACTCTATTGCAAGCTACTACAAAAGCTTGATTTTCTATCGCACGAGCTTTTAGTAATGCCATCCAATGCTCACGACGAGATTCTGGCCAGCAAGCCACATTTAGTAGTATATCGTAGTCGTGATTATTACAATTAAATACTGGGAAACGAAGATCAAAACACACAATTAATAAAACATTAAAACCTTTATATTTTATAATTTTCCTCTCATTACCACCACAATACTTTTTGCCTTCTCCAGCGTGTAGAAAAAGATGATTTTTATCATAAGTGTGAAAAGTGCCATCTGAAGTTACAAAGTATAATCTATTAGCGATTTTGTCATCTGTAAAAGTAGCAGCACTTCCGACAATTGCACAATTCTTACCTTTGACTTGTGAGATCATCCAGTTAGTGATATCTTCTTGTGAGCTAGCCTCATTGGTAGGGTTCATGATAAAGCCAGTATTAAACATCTCAGGCAATACAATTAGATCGATTTCTTTATCAACATTTGAGATTTTTTCTTCAAGATTTTTATAGTTTAGGTCTTTGTTATCCCACTCAATATCTGTTTGAATAATAGCTACTTTTAGATTTGACATAGTTTTTTAGCTCCTTTGATAATATCATCATCTTTTTTTGCAAAGCATAATCGTAGTAAGCCATTTTGAGGTTTTTCAAAAAGTGTTGAAATTGGAACTAAACCTACACCATTATTTTTGATTAGGTTTGTGGCAAAATCATTATCATTTTCGTTACTAATAGCACTATAGTCGAGCATTTGAAATGGTGAGCCTTGCCAATCTAAAAGTTTAAATTTAGAGTTTTTTAGACTATTCCTAAGAAGTTGGTTTTGCTTTTTGTAAAGTTTGTGTAGATTTTTATAGTATTCTGAGTGTTCGATAATACCTTCAGCTAAAGATAATTGCATTGGATGAACCGCTGAGAATGTTGTGAATTGTTTTATAGATAAGATATTTTTGATGATCTCAGAGGGAGCAATAGCCACACCAAGACGCCAACCAGTTAGATTGTATGTTTTTCCTAATGATTGTAAAACCACTAATTTATCTCTAAGCTCTGGTATTTCTATAGCACTTGTGAATTTTTCACCAGCATAAATATGCTCATAAACTTCATCAGCGATGACAAGTATATCTTTATCTTTTAGTATCTTGGTAAGTTCTTGATATTCTTCTTTGGATATTACGCTACCCATAGGATTGTGAGGGGAATTTAGTATAATGATTTTGGTTGTAATTGTAATTGCATTTGCAATAGCTTGTAAATCTATGTTGCCGTTTGGAAGTAGGTTTAGTCTAATACTCTTACCTTGATTGAATTTTGTGATGCCAGCGTAAGCATCGTAGATAGGATCAAACATAATTACTTCATCACCTTTACCAACATAGCAAGAAATTGCTGCAAAAAGTCCTTCTTGTGCACCAGCGGTGATAGCAACATTATCAATTTCGATATTGGTATCATAGCAATCTTTTGTCTTTTGAACTATAGCGTTACGAAGAGCAGGGGCACCAGGTATGGGCGAGTATTGATTCTTGCCTTTTTGCATATGAAAATTTGTGCGATTAATTAGCCATTCAGGAGTATCAAAGTCGGGTGCTCCTTGAGTAAAATTAGTGGCTTTATGCTCATTTGCCATCATAGCAAATTTGCCGTATATAGATGGAGTTGTTTCAATGTATGATTTTAGTTTTGGCATAATAGATATTCTCTTGTCATTAAAAACAATAGGTAAATTATAGTATAAATTTGTGCGTGGTACTAATTTTGATTTTTTAAATATAATTGATGTTAATTATATAGGTTTTGAATGTAAAAATGGATAAAGAACAAATACATCTTTATGTTTATAATGACGAAATTCTTTTTAAGACTAAGGATGGTTCATCAATATTAAAAAAGATTACTACTGACGAGATTAATTCAACAAAACATATTCTAATCAATGATGATGACGATTTAGATATTGATGTAGGAAAATATAATATTATTTCTTCAGAGCTAGATGTTTTAAATAGTAATATGGTGATTTCTGATAATAGAGTTAGCAATACTATATTTTTGATATGGAATAATGCCAGTATTTTTTTGAAAAAATTTGAGGATGATAATATCAGAGAATTTTTAAATTGTATGTTTTCAGACTTTAATGGAATTCTTTTTTAAAGCGATGAATCTGTTAAATTTATTAGGTGTATGTTTGCAAGAACAAATTTTAGAGGTCAATTTAATAAACTTGTTTTTACGAGATGCAAGTTTTATGGTG
Source organism: Francisella sp. (assembly GCA_047609165.1). Classification (GTDB taxonomy): domain Bacteria; phylum Pseudomonadota; class Gammaproteobacteria; order Francisellales; family Francisellaceae; genus Francisella. The sequence goes on along the minus strand of JBLFYO010000088.1, from coordinate 398 downwards.
AATTTAATTTTTATAACCTAATAGTTTTAGATGTATTGGGTTTTGACCACAGTATTTTCTATAATGAAGCATATTTTAGTAGAGAGTATCAGGGTATGCCTAGTGCTGGAGGGTATTTACGGTTTGTTGATAAATATTCAAACTTTTATGTCCAACACTGTAATTTTAGTAATTCGACTTTTAAAGAAAAAATAAAGTTTAACAGTTCAAAATTTTATGGAAAAGTATTTTTTGATAATACCTCTTTTGAGAAAACGGTTGATTTCTATGGTACAGAGTTTCATCATCCAATGAATTTTTATCGAACAGACTTTAAAGGGACAGTAGTTTTTATATGTGCAAAATTCTTTAAGCCAGTGATTTTTCAATATACAAATTATAATGTCCCCAGATAAAAG
>JBLFYO010000087.1:0-6250 GCA_047609165.1 Francisella sp. | reverse complement strand
CTCGTAAAATATTTAAAGATAGTTATGTAGCGGAGATGGTTATGTTACAACAAGAGATCGCAGGCTATAGATATTCTGGCAGTATAGCCATGGATATGGCTTACTTGGCTTCAGGCTATGTTGATGGTTTATGGGCGTCTGGAGAGATTAAAATATGGGATATCGCAGCTGGATATGTAATTGCTAAAGAAGCGGGTATAGTTATCACAGATATCAAAGGTGATAACAACATCGAAAATGCTTCTGTAATAATTGCTGCTAATAAAAAGATACAGCCAAAAATAACTAAGCTTCTAGCAAAACATCTTAAATGATGAATACTCGCTCTCTTGCTGCTAAATCGATAATTGATATCATCGACAACAAGCACTCTCTCTTAACATTAGATAACAAACTTTCAAAGCTAGAGATATCTGCTCATGACAAATCTTTTACTAAGCTTTTATGTTATGAATTTTTTAGAAATTATTATTCTTTAGAAAAAGTAATTGCTGAATATACCGCACCTAAAACTAAGGATAGCGTCAAAATATTACTGATGCTTGGATTACTGCAAATCCTTAAAATCAATCAACCAAGCTATGCTAGTATTAATGAAACTGTAAATGCCTGTAAAGATCTAAAATTAATTTGGGCAAAAAAACTGGTTAATGGTGTATTGCGTAATATTTTAAGAAATATAGAAACAGTACAGGTTAAATTTGAGAATTATTCAAAAGTTGATTTACCAGAATGGTTGATAGAAATCATAAAATCACAGTACCCTAAAAAGCTCGTAGAAATATCTTCAAATTTAAATCATCAAGCAGACATGTTTATTCGCTTGAATAAATCAAAAGATCCTCAGCAAGTTGTAGACTATTTAGATGCTAATGGAATTTCATACACACATACAGAATTGGCAAACTCACTAAAACTTGATGATGCTATAGATGTAAAAAACAATGAACTTTTCAACAAAGGTTTTTTCACAGTACAAGACTTATCTGCTCAATATGCTGGACTGATAATTAATCCTCAAGATAATGATAATATATTAGATGCTTGTGCTGCCCCTGGTGGTAAAACTACACATATACTAGAGCTTAACTCAAAAGCAAAAATCACAGCTATAGACATTGTTGATAAACGCTTAGAATTGCTTAAAAACAGCCTCAAAAGAGTAGATGCTAATCATAGCGTAGCTACCGTAAAACATGACCTTACCGAAGTACTTGATGGTAAATTCAATAAGATACTCCTAGATGCTCCATGCACAGCAATTGGAACTTTACGACGCAATCCAGACATAAAAGCACTCCGTTCGGCTGAAGATGTAATAAATATAGGAAAAATTCAACAAACCATACTGCAAAATCTTTGGGATAATAACCTTAGAGAAAATGGTTATCTACTCTATATAACTTGTTCAATCCTTAGACAAGAAAATCAAACACATATATTGCCATTTCTTAAAAAAAATCAAAATGCTAAAGTGATGGAAATAGATATTTTAGAAAAATATAAGACTGACTGTGGCTATCAGATATTGCCACAAAAGCACAAAGGTGATGGTTTTTATTATTGTTTACTTAAAAAGACTTAGAACCTTCTATTTTTTGCATTTATTCTTTTGATAGCTTCTTCACGAGAAACACCTAATTTAAGCTGATTAATCTGGTAATCATTACCAAAAAATATATCTTCAATTTTTTCTTCAATCTCAAAACCTAATGCAGAATAAAATGCTAAAGAATGCATATCAGAACAATAAGTATAAGCATGCCCTACATCAAAACTTTCCAACAAGTACTTAATCATAAATTCACCGTAGCCTTTACCAAATAGTTTTGGCTCAATCGGTGTAAATAAAATATCATTACCTCTCATACAAGCAAAACCTATCAACTCTCCATCCACCCACTGAGTGAAATGAGATATTTCTGGATTGTTTAAAAACTTTTCCTCAAAAACTTTTTCAAGCTTGTTTATTTCACTTGTAGTTAAAAAATAGCAAGTTACCATAATACATTCTGACCATATATATGTCATTTTAGCGTGGTCTTGAGGTGTAGCTTTTTTTATTTCCATTCAGAAAAGTTCCTTGTTGTAAGAAAATTATATTTTACTGTCGCAATTATACTTTAGTGCCATCAATTATGGAACGATTATTTAAAACCTAAAAATTAATTTTAGTTAATTACTATAACAAAATAAATAATTGATCAAACTTATTATCTAATGATAGATTATTTGGATGCGACCCGTTTTCTCCTTGTGGAACTTCATAACTATGCTTAGCATAAAGCTGTATCCAAAAATCAGATATTGTATTCTTTGCTACAGAAAAATAATTCAGCGTATGTGATGTGAAAAAATCTTGATTTTCTATCGAAAAAAATGCCTGATGTACCAATTCTGAACAATATAGTTTATTTAGTTGATTTGGTAAAAATAAATCATTGTAGTCATATCCAAGAAAATTTTTAGCAGTATCGATAACTTTTTGAATATCCTCGACAGTTAATTTTATCCGAGCAACTAAGATTTTTTTAATACTGTATTTAGAAACATCATCCTCAATTACACCATGATATTTGACTGCTTCGATTAATTTACCATCCCCAAGATATATTCCACAATGGTAATAACTCAAACCACCATAACCAACAGAAAGGCTAGATATATTTTCTTCATTGTCATCGACAATAAATACTACATCACCTTTTCTTAACTTTTGAAAGTTCATAATAGTTCTTTTAGAACTACTTCTGTGATAATCCTAACACCTAAACTAGTAGCTTTTTCAAGCTTACTGCCGGCATTCTCACCACAAATAAGCATATCTGTTTTTTTTGAGATGCTACCTGTGACCTTTGCCCCCATAGACTTCAAATCTTGTGTCAAATCATTACGATTAAATTCTTTAAATGTACCTGTGATAACTATAGTTTTATCCGTGAAGTGGTCATTGATTTGTTTTTCTACTACTTCTGGGTTTATCATTTCAACACCTGCTTCAATGAGATTATCAACAATGCAATTATTTAAATCATCTTGCCAAAACTTTACAATATTATTAGCAATAATCTCACCTATATCATCGATTGTTATTAACTCTTCATAGCTTGCTTTACGGATATTTTCAAGACTAGTAAAATAACTTGCTAAAGCTTCAGAAGAAATAGCTCCAACATCTTTAATACCGATTGAAAATACAAATTTTGCTAAGCTTGGTTTTTTGCTAGTAGCAACAGACTCAATCACATTTTGCGAAGACTTATCTCCCATGCGTTCTAAATGATATAAATCTCGATAATGTAACTTATAAATATCAACTGGATAACTAATCATCTTAGCCTGCACAAGTTGCTCGATAAGCTTTGCCCCTAGCTTATCGATATCCATAGCCTTACGAGATACAAAATGCTTGAGTCTCTCGGTGGTTTGAGCTTGACAATGCCAGCCACCTGTACAGCGATATATAGCTTGATCATTAAGGTTCTCAATCGGTGAATCACATACTGGGCAATTAGTTGGCATAGTTATTAAGCTAATGTTACCCTTACGGTACTCAGGAAGAGACCTCACAACTTCTGGGATTACATCTCCAGCTCTACGAATCATAACTCTATCGCCAATACGAATATCTTTGCGTGTTATTTCGTTGATATTGTGCAAGGTAGCATTTGACACAACTACTCCCCCAACTCCTACGGGCTTAAGTCTTGCAACGGGTGTAATAGCTCCTGTACGCCCTACTTGAAACTCTATATTAAGTACTTCCGTCTCAACTTCTTCTGCAGGGAATTTGTACGCTATAGCCCACTTAGGAGCCCTTGCCACATAGCCTATAGCTTGTTGTAGCTTGATGTTATCCACTTTGAAAACCAAACCATCTATCTCAAAATCTAAATCGGCTCTTTGATGACTCATCATTTTATGATAACTCTCAACATCTGCAAAGCTTTTAGCGAGAAATGTCTGGTCTGTAATAGTAAAACCAATATCTTTTAGATAATTCATCAGCTCAAATTGGGTAGTAGGATATTCAAAATCTTTTGAAAAATAACCAATTCCGTAGCAATAAAGCTTAAGTGGTCTTTTTGCTACAACTTTTGAATCAAGCATTCTGATACTACCAGCGGCGGCATTACGAGGATTAGCAAAGGTTTTTAGATTATTCTCAAGCATAGAATTATTCAACGACATAAAGCTTTGTTTATCTAAGATAATCTCGCCACGCACTTCTAGTTCTTCAGGAGGGTTAGCTATATTTAATTGTAAAGGTACATTGCGAATGGTTTTTACATTCTCTGAGGCGTTTTCACCTTTAAGACCATCTCCGCGAGTTACTGCATAATCAAACTTACCTTTTTTATAAAAAATGCTAATCGCTAAACCATCCATCTTTGGCTCACATTCTAGTTCTATATTTGTATAATCCAACTTCTCATAGAAACTTCTAAGCTCATCTATGCTAAATACATTAGATAACGACAGCATTTTCTTTTTATGCTCAATAGTTTCAAAGCCAGATAGAATATCTCCACCTACCCTATCTAACACAGAATTAACAGGCTTAAATTGCGGATTAGCTTCAATCAAACCTTGCAGTAATTGGAATAACTTATCGTAGTCAATATCTGCAATTATCGGAGAATCTTTTGTATGATAAAGATAGCTCTGCTCATTGAGATAATCCGCAAGTTCAGCTATCTCTAGCTTTATGTCAGTTGGTGCTAATATTGTGTAATCTTTATTTAGAAAGTACTTTAAATTCATAGGATTCGCTATTTGTAAATATATTTTTGATTGCTAATGGATATTTTATACTATTGTGAAAAGGATTTGAAAGAATCCATAGATATTAATTCACTTGTAAAAGAAAAGATTTATTTTACTGTGTACTCGCCAAAACCAAGCGTGCCTTTTACAACATTAATTTTTTTCTGTAATTTTTCGATATAAGTTTGTTCACTGATATTGATAAGAAGCACGCTATTACCCTTTTTGCCCATACGCCCTGTTCTACCGGCTCTATGCTGATAATCTTCATGCTTTGTAGGTATATCATAATTCACGACAAAATCTACATCATCAATATCCAAACCTCTTGCAGCAACATCTGATGCTACTAATACTTGAATTTGTCCAGATTTAAATTTTCTGATTGTATTTGCTCTATCAACCTTATTTTGCTCACCATGAATCGAGCCTACAACCATATTTGCAGCATCAAGCTTTTTCATTACAAAATTCACATCATTGTTTCTATGCAAAAAAACTATTGTTTTAGCTGGTTGTATAGCATTCATAAGACTTCTTAGAGTTTCATTCTTACGATTACCTTCGGCGATTAGATAACTATGCACTATAGTTTCTTTTTCAGCAGAATTGTCTATAAGCTCGATATCATCTATAAAGTTGCTAGCTACATCTAGGGCCTTATTTTTGATAGTTGCTGAACCTAGTATGTATTGTGGATTTGTGGATTTTGAAGTTATCTTACGAAGTGTTTTTAAACTATCATCTTCTAACATACGATCGGCCTCATCAATTATGCAGTACTTGAAATGATTTGCTTTTAGCTTTTTCAGCTCAACTAAATCAAGTATTCTACCAACTGATCCTACTACGATTTGTGGCTTTTTCTTTAGCTTTTCTTTTTGCCTTTCAATAGATGCTTGCCCTATCAATGCTAATGATTTAATTCCAATGCTAGAGAACGTCTCATTTATGAAATTGCTAACCTGTATAGCTAGCTCATGTGTAGGTGTGAAAAATACAACCTGCGTGATAGATTGCTTATCCTGCAGAAGCTTCTCAATAATTGGTAATAAATAAGCTAAAGTTTTTCCACTACCTGTAGGAGATTTTAACCATACATTTTTACCATCACGAATACTTGCAAAACTTAGCGTCTGAGAGTTTGCAGGTGCGGTTATGTTTTTACTTTCCAAAGACTTTATAATCTCTGAACTTATTTGAAAATCTTGAAATGACATAAGTTTTTTTGATTTTGTAAAATTAACAATAATAATATCACAATATACACAAACCATTTAAATATGCTGAACTTATATGTAAAGTATTTTTTGAATAATTTTAGCACAATCAACCACATTAAATACCTGAGCCACCAACCTTTGTTTTAAATTTACTTTTGTTTGACATAGTATGAGTTACTATTTAGAATTAATGAATACACAAATTTAAAACCACTAAAATGAAAAATGCAAAACTAAAATTTTCATACGGTCTTGGTGCC
>JBLFYO010000086.1:0-6472 GCA_047609165.1 Francisella sp. | reverse complement strand
TGCCTTTTACTCTATCTTCGATAACATCTTTTTGCACAACAAGGTTATCAATCGTATTTTTCATTCTACGCAGTGTATAAACCATGATGCCGAAGTTATCAGGTAGGTAAAAACGCTCTGCCGATGAATGTGAAATATCTCTTTCATGCCAAAGTACGCAATTCTCTAATGCTATAGATACATGCGAACGAAGCATTCTAGCCATGCCAGTTAGATTTTCAGTAGAAATTGGGTTTTTCTTATGTGGCATAGTAGAAGAGCCTTTTTGGCCCTTAGAGAATCCTTCATAAACCTCAAACACATCACTCCTATGTAGATGTCTTATCTCAACTGCCAATCTCTCAATCGCAGAAGCTATAAGCCCATGAATAGATACTAATTTAGCAATTCTATCTCTAGGAATAACTTGCGTAGAAACTTCTTCAACTGGCAAGCCTAAGATATCAGCAGCTTTTTTCTCATCTTCGACAGTCAAGATGCAATAGTTACCCACAGCACCTGAAAACTGAATAGTAAGACCATCTTTTTGGAAGTCTTTTAGCTCTTTCAAACGGCGCTTAAATTCGACATACGCACCCAAGAACTTCTGACCGAAACTCATAGGCTCAGCATACATACCGTGGCTTCTACCCATTGTGACGATGTGCTTAGTCTCTTGTGCTTTTGCAAGTAGAGAATCACATAATGCTTCAAGATCTTTAACCACAAAATCTAAAGATTCGCGTATTTGTAAGCTCAAAGCAGAATCAATAATATCTGATGAAGTCACACCAAAGTGGAAAAACTTACCTGTTTCAGCTGTAAACTGCTCTGCTATAGAAGTACAGAAAGCAATAATATCATGCTTTGTGACTTTCTCAATCTCATCAACTCTTGCTGGGCGAATCTCCGCTTTTGCACGAATCTCTGCAGCTGTACCTTTTGGTACCATTTTATCTTCTAATGCCTCAAGAATTGCTAGTTCAACTTCTAGCATCTTTGTGTACTTACTCTCATCAGCCCAAATTGCTGAAATTTCTGCCACATCATATCTATTTATCATTTTTTGCTCCTGTTTTTAAACTTATCATTTCTAAAATTTACTTAAACAAATTTAATTTAAGCAAAATACCTTCAAATATCAATAGCCAAACTCAATTGAGTAAGATTTTACAACACTTTCAAAACCGCCTATAGACACATTTCCAACTCTCTGATCAATATCTCCATCAAAACCTAAGGTATCGGCTCTACCACACCATGGCTCTATACATACATAGCGAGCTTTTGGCTTCGACCATAAACCAAGATATTCAAAACCATCGAATTCAACTTGAATATAACGATCCGAACCTTTCTCAGCTAACCTTACTTTTTTGGATGAAAAGCCACTATAAACCAAAGCATCATTGTTAAATATATTTTCATTCAGCTGAACCTTATCTAGCTCAACCTGCTTTGTTTTGCCTGTATATAGAGCATCTTGTGTTATTGGATGAAAGTTTAACTTCTCTTTATTATCAAATGCAATTTCATAGTCATTTAGCTTATGAAATTTATCAAAAGGATACGCAAATGCTGGGTGAGCTCCAAAGCCACATGATGCTTCACCAGCACCAAGATTGATAATATTAAATGTAGTTATTAGCTTATTTTTTTCCAAGCGATAGATAATGTTAAATTGTAGTTTAAATGGATAGTTTTCCTCTGTTGTTGTCAGTGAGAGCGTTACACTATCATCTAATTTCTCGGCAATCTCAAAACTTGCATGTCTTACAAAACCATGATTGCCAACTGAATATTCTTGACCTTTGTAGCGAATCTCACTATTGATAGATTTACCAACCACAGGAAATAATACTGGAGATACTCCAGCCCAAACATCGCTATCCCCACACCACATATATTCACGGTTAGTTAAGATATTCCTTACACTGCGGACTTCTGCACCTAGTGGATTGATCTGGACTTTCAAAAGATTGTTCTTTATTTGAATCATTTGCATTGCATCATTATTTCGCCTAGCTTTGCTTTCTATATAGCAGTATAGTCCCCATCCACTAATGATAATCCACGCACATTCAATAACAAAAGCAGGGAGATTCCACTCATACATCAAGGAATACAAGACACCAAACGATCCTAATATATTTAATAATGAATAGCTCAGATGACTAGAATTTATTCGTCTTGTTTGTAATAAAAAAAAGGCTATAATGACAAACATGTCACCAATAATTCCGATAGTGTTCGCAAGCATTTTTTGTCCTATTTTAGTTATGTGTAGCAGTGTGATTTTGGTCAATTAAAAGTAACAGTATCATTCCCACCATTTTATCTTTATCTTTTGGAGATGATTCTGCGATTAATATGGTTAAAGTTGTGAGTGTCTCAGGTGTAATTCTATGCTTATATCCTATCTCATTTAAAAACCAAATAAAAGCGAATGCTCCACTGCGTTTATTACCATCATTAAATGGATGGTTTTTAACCACAAAATATAGCAAATGTGCAGCTTTTTCTTCTATTGTCGGATACATTTTTTCACCAAAGACCTCTTGCATTACATTATTGACGATACTTTCTAGACTATCTTTATATTTCTCTTGTGCAAATAAAGGTGTAGCCTCTCCTTTATTTATCAAATTAATTTTCAACTCGGATAAATTCTTATAGAGTTTATCAATAGAAATATCTACTTCAGCATCATTTTTCGGTTTAGGGTATTTTTGTTCATCATAACTTTGGAGAGAAAACCATGTAGATGAAAATGTTTTTATAAGCTCGATAGCATCATCGGTATTAATAGCGTTATTTGCTAAAACTTTCACATCATCTAGTGCTTTTAAGAATAAATCATGGTTCTCAGCAAGTTGCTTAGAGTTGACTGTAAATCCTTGTGTAATATGCTGTTTTAAAATTTGTGTTGCCCATTTTCTAAAGTGTGTAGCTTTTTTAGAATTGATCCTATATCCAACAGAAATAATTACATCAAGATTATATTCCATAACCTTTCTTGAAACACTTTTCGCCCCCTCTTTTTGAACTTGTAAGGATTCTTTACAAGTTGAATTTTTATCAAGCTCAGCTTCTTTATAAATGTTTCTTATATGTGTAGTTATATTTTGTGGAGTGACATCAAATATTTGAGCCACTGTCTTTTGTGTAGCCCAAATAGTTTCATCTTGAGAATCAGATCGAAGTTCAATAGCTCCCGATTCTGATTGGTATATTGCTAATTTGTTTTCTTGTTTTTCAACCATAAGTTCACCTTAAAATATCAGTTTTGGGAATTAGCAACCATAATCTTGTAAAACTATATATGCAAGATTTCCACCTTCTTGGGAATGACTAGTACTATTCAATAACTAATCTTTAAAATACTCTATTAGTATTTTAGCATAATACTTTTAATGGTTTCTGTACTACTTTTTAAAATCTTAAGAGTCTAAAGTCTTAAACTATATCATTATGGAAGTTCTTGACATTCGAACGATGCTTGCTTAAAAAAAATATCTATAGGCTTAAAGATCTTATTAGGATATTTACTATTGTAGAATCTTTCAAAACCTATTGTTTCAACTGTCCATAAAGATAATGGAATCTCAGTAGAGTCAATGCTGTAGTTTTTTATATAAAACTTAGGTTTAGATATATTTTGATTATACGATAATATGGTTATAGCACAGTATAAGCTTTTACCATTGTTAATATTTTCATAAACACTCAAAGAGCCTTGATGAACATTAGGCTTTGGATCACATGATATACCAACATAATTTTCAGGATTTGTTTTAATAGTTATTTTAGTAGTTTTTAAATTTTTCTTATTTGAAATATTTCCAATATTGAGTTGATAATTATGAGTATATATATCTTTATAAAAGATATTCTTTTTACATTTTAATTTATTACCATCTATTATTGTATAAACTAACGGATAAAAACACTTTATAGCACTCTGATTCTGTATATATTCAGGCGGTGTTTTTATTCCATAGGTTTGCAGACACCAGTCTTTTTTAGTATCCTTCGGAACAACTATATTATTCTGGCTTCGAGGGATAATAACATATAAAACAATTCCTCCAACAATAGTAACTAAAAGACCTATTAGCAAAGAGTTTTTATGTTCCATCAACCAGCTTAGCACGACCTACCCAACCCACTTCCTTGCATTTCTAAACATTCTCATCCAAACACTATACTCATCGTACTCAGCAGGAATCCATGAGTTTGTAATAGCTCTATAGACTCGCTCCGGATGTGGCATCATCGCAAGTACACGACCATTTAGAGCTGTAACGGCTGTTAGTCCATCGATTGCGCCATTTGGATTTTGTGGATAAGTCTCTGTCTTATCACCATTATTATCCACAAAATGTAGAGCTGCTTGATTGCTTGAAAGCATTGCACCTTGTTGATTTTCATTTTCAAACAACGCTCGACCTTCGCCATGAGCTACTGCCACAGGTGCAAGCGTGCCTGCCATACCATCAAACCAAATAGAGTCTGATTCTTGAATCTCAACCATAGAAGTTCTAGCTTCAAACTGCTCGGATTTATTCTTGATAAATATCGGCCAATTTTCAGCTCCTGCGATTAGAGATTTCAACTGTGCAAGCATTTGACAACCGTTACACACACCTAGTATCAGCGTATCATTTCTACCGAAGAATCTACTAAAATCAGCTTTTAACTTTTCACTAAATAAGATGTTTTTAGCCCAGCCACCGCCAGCACCTAATACATCACCGTACGAAAAACCACCACAAGCTACAAGCACTTTGAAATCATCAAGGTTTATACGACCAGCATGAAGATCAGACATGTGGACATCATGAGCTTCAAAGCCTGCTGTAGTAAATGCAGCTGCCATTTCGACATGACCGTTTACGCCCTGCTCTCTCAAGATCGCAGCTTTTGGTTTTAGAGTATTTACAAATTGAGCCGTTATATCTTCTTCAACATCAAATGTTGCATAGAGGTGTAAACCTTTATCATCAGCATTTAGAATGCTATCAAACTCTTGTTTAGCACATTCGCTATTATCGCGTAATGATTGGATTTGATACGAAGTCTCAGCCCACCATCTTTGTAGGTTTAAGCGAGTGTTAGAGTATACTTTTTCAGTATTAGCAAATATGTTTAGCTCATCACTAGAGTTTAGATTAGCTATTGCACACAGGTGGATAGAAGTGTTTTTAAACATCTCTTCAACCAATGCAACATCACTTGTTTTGACTTGTATCACAGCACCGACTTCTTCAGCAAAAAGTTTTTTCAATATATGCTGAGATTCCGGCTCGGAGCCGGTAATTGCGGATATTTTTTGCGCTTGTAGCTTTATATCTAATCCTTTACGCCCAGCAAAACCCATTTCAACCAATGTAGTGAACACACCACCATCAGATATATCATGGTATGCTAATATTTTATCATCAGCTTTTAGTTTAGTGATATTCTCAAACAATGCTTTTAGCTTACTAGCTTCAACATCCGGAGCTATGTTACCAATCTGATTATACGCTTGAGCAAGACATGAACCACCTAATCTACCTGCACCATTTGATAAATCAATATGGAGTAATACCGTGTCGCTATCATCTACAAGCATAGGCGTAAGAGTCTTACGAGCATTTACCACAGGCGCAAATCCTGTAGTCACAATCGACATCGGCGATGTTACAGATTTAGCTTTGCCATTATCAGACCACTTAGTTTTCATAGACATTGAGTCTTTACCAACAGGAATTGCGATACCAAGATCTGGGCAAAATTCCATACCAACTGCTTTTACAGTCTCGTAAAGTTTTTGGTTTTCATCGCCTTGATTTGCAGCAACCATCCAGTTAGCAGATAGTCTTATATCACTTAAATTTTGGATATCCGCAGCAAGCAAGTTAGTCACAGCTTCAGCTACTGCTAGGCGACCTGACGCTGCTGCATTTATAATTGCAACAGGTGTCCGCTCACCCATAGCCATTGCTTCACCGCTTTGGCTGTCTACAGTTGCCGTAGTTACAGCACAATCTGCCACTGGTACTTGCCATGGACCAACCATCTGATCGCGAGCCACCATACCTGTGATGCTTCTATCACCTATTGTGATAAGGAAAGATTTTGACCCAACAGCAGGTACTTTTAGTACACGCTCAATAGCATCATCTAGCTTTATAGCACTTGTATCAAAATGATCTTGTTCAACTTTTACAGTCGTTACATCAATGTGCATCTGCGGAGTATTACCAAACAATAATCCCATCGGTAAATCTACCGGCTTATTGTCAAAATGCTCATCATTTAAAGTAATATGCTTCTCTGAAATAGCTTCACCAACTACCGCAAATGGGCATCGTTCACGAATACATAAACCCTCAAAAAACTCTAAATCTTTAGGCTCAACAGAAAGTACATATCTTTCTTGCGATTCATTTGACCATATCTCAAGTGGCGAAAGTCCTTCTTCACCAACAATCACTTTTCTAAGCTC
>JBLFYO010000085.1:0-7119 GCA_047609165.1 Francisella sp. | reverse complement strand
GCTCATGGGTATGTTGAAAGTCCTGCTTCACGAGCAGCTCTTTGTAAAACTGGTGAAAATAGCAATTGTGGCAATATTCAGTATGAACCGCAATCAATAGAGGCTCCTGATGGATTCTTTGAAAGTGTAAAGCTTGATAATAAAATGGGTTCAGCTGGTGTATCCATGGCTGCATCATTAAATGAACAAAACCAAAGTAGATGGGCAAAAACTGTAGTTACATCTGGACAGTTTTTAAATATCAAATGGAATTTCACAGCTAATCATATCACTAATCATTTTAAATTTTATATAACAAAAGTAAGCTGGAATCCTGATCAGTTACTAACCCGCGATAGTTTTGAAGATCTTCCTTTATATTGTGATAGCCCTCAGCCCTTTTGGCAAGCTCCACAACAACCAAGCTTAGAGCAGGGTTTAACATTAACTTGCAGAATGCCAGATCGAGAAGGTTATCAAGTAATTATGGCTGAATGGGATGTGGGTGATACAACAAATAGTTTTTATAATCTGTTAGATGTCTATTTTACTAATGATGAAGATGCAGGTACTATTATACTTCCTGGAGAGGCTAGTGAAGATGATCCATCTCAAGGAGTTCCTAATTATGATCCTGCTAGAGTGTATACTGGCAGCAGCACAGAAGTTGTCTATGATGGTAAGGTTTATAAAAACAAGTGGTATGCAGAGAAAGGAGAGGTCCCAACACAAAGCAGTGTTTGGGAATATGTGCGTGAGCATCAAGAAGATCCGCATGTTAACCCTAATGATAGACACCCTGTTGAAGCTACTAAGTTTAATATCAATCCATTAAATGTTAAAGATGGAGATGTGATAAGTTTAGAGTTATTTAAAGCAGGTGGGCATTCTTTAGATACTATTGAGTTGTTGGAGGTGAAAGGGAATATAAGTCCGGAAGATCTTATGCAAGCTTTAGCTATTAAGATTAATGAAGTAAGCGCACAACAATTAAATGGATCTTTTCTTGCTGGAGAAAAAAATTCAGATGGAATTATTGCCCCAAGTAAGAATGATTTATATGTTTATCAGACATCTGATAAGCCTTATAGCGAAGTAAGTTTCCATCAGAATATTGCTGATCATAACCTGGTAAATGAGCTTCATTTGATGAGTTTTGATAATGCTTATACTTTAGATTATGCAGGAAATCTAAATATTAAAGCAAAAATAATGTCTCATAGCTCTGATATGGTTAATGTATCTGTTACTTTACAGGATAAAGATGGTAACAAAGTATATAGAGAGTCTGATATTGAAATTCAACCAATGCAAACACATGAGTTAATAATGCAGGCTGAAAATGTAGCAGCAGGAGATTATAAGCTTATTATATATAGTAGTTTATCTAGAGCAGAAACTTGGCAAAAAACCCTAGAAATTAAGGTAAACAAGTATGCAGATGAGCCAGAAGAAGATATATCTAAGTATGCTGAATATGTTGAGTTTACAGAATACAAAAGTGGAGATATTGTTAGGTACAATGGCGAGCTGTATCGTTGTAAGCCTAATGTCGCAGCATGGTGTTCTGGACCGGCTTGGGCATATGCACCAAGCTCTGCTCAAGCATCTGTATTTGCCTGGGAACTTTTAAAATAATGCTTAGTAGCTATTATTCTTATCATATATAATCTATCTTGTCACTTTTTAAGTACCATGCGTACAGCACTATCATACTAATTGTGCTTACTTCTGATGTTATTTATATAAAGCCAGATTCTGAAAGTAATCTTAGTAATTTGCCTATAGTAAAGCTAGCAATAAAAATTGATTAGGTTTGTGATACGGTGTGGAATAAACTTTTGGTGGAGGCGGCGGGACTTGAACCCGCGTCCATAAACTCTTCATCTTCGGATCTACATGCTTAGACCAACTCATTTAGTATTTAACTTAGCTTTTCCCCAGTAAGTCAGGGTAAAAGTTAGCGAGTCTGATTAATACGATTTAGTGCCTCCTGACTTAAAGCAAAAAACCGTCTTATGTAAAAGGTGAACGGATGTATAAACAGCCTCATAAGAAAGCCCATCATATCCGTGCGTTTCTAGGTTATTAAGCTAGACTAGGCAGCTTTAGCAACAGCTGTGAAGCTGTTGTCGTTAGCCGCTACGCGGTTTGCTTTTTTGTTGCCAGTTAATAGGCATTGTACTGTTATTAGCGAGGTACTGTACTTCCTCGGCATGCACCTAAGACTTTGACATTCATGTCGAAACCATATTCGCCCCCATTTGGGTAGATACAGCGTATAGAGAATTAGTATAAATGTCAAATTTTATCTGATAGTTGCAATAGTTGTTTTTTATATTTAAAGTTCGACAGACCAGTAGGAACCTAAGATTTGTTTACAAGCAACGCTAATAATGCCATCCTAATTGGCACACTATACCTCACTTGCTCAAAGTACTTAGCACAAGGTAGATCATCTATAGTTCTATCCATTTCATCTACTCTTGGTAGTGGATGGAGGATTATAAAATCACTTGTAGCTGAAATATGCTTTCTATCCAAATAACAGAGATCTTTGTTTTTACGATATATTTCTTCACTTGGGAATCTCTCTTTTTGTACTCTTGTTACATAAAGCACATCCAAGCCTTCTAGTAATTGTGAGTTGACTTTTTCATGCTCTTCAAAAGAGTTGCCATTTTGAATTATAAAATCTCTAAGCTTGCTTGGTATTTGTAGATAATCAGATGATATGAATGTAAATGAGCAGTCAAATTTTGTGAGTATCTTTACTAGGGAGTGTACTGTACGACCATATTTTAAATCGCCTATAAAACCTATCTTAAGGTTTTTAAGATCTCCAAGTTCTGAGTGAATAGTATACAAATCTACTAAAGATTGTGTTGGATGTTCATTTTCGCCATCACCGGCGTTTATTACTGGCGCTGTTACATATTTAGAAAACTCTTCTACACTATGTGGCTGAGGGTGTCTCATTACGATTATATCAGCATATTGGTTGATAACTTTACCTGTATCATTAAGAGTCTCACCCTTTTTGGTAGAGCTTGAAGCCCCATTTTCAAGTGAAATAACACTACCACCAAGGCGATGCATTGCTGATTCAAAAGAAAACCTTGTTCTAGTACTAGGCTCAAAAAATAAAGATGCTAATATTTTGCCTTGTAAGTCTGTAATTATTTGTTTGTTTTCTAGCTTGTCTTTATAAATATCTGCTTGGTAAAATAATTTACTCAAATCATCTTTACTGATTTGCTGAGCTTTTAGAAGTTTTTGGAATGATAGCACTGTTATTTTCTCTATCTTTTGAGTTAATCCACAAGATGATAAAAATGTATCATAATTTTATAGTTATTGATATATTCACAAAAAAAATATAAATACAGCCATTAGGTAATATTTCATTGCAAAGCTTATACTTTTCCGATAGTTTAGATTTTATGACTATTTCATTAAATCAAATAATACATGAAAAAATTACTAATATTAATCGCAAGCTCAGCTGAGTGGTATGAGTTTGTTATATACTCTTTTTGTGCTGTCTATATTGGTCAGACATTCTTTCCTTTCGAGACACCATTTTCAAACTTTCTAGCGGCTTTTGGTGCTTTTGCTGCAGGTTTTTTAGCAAGACCTTTCGGTGGGATTATATTTGGTTATATTGGTGATAGAAAATCTCGTTCGACAGCTTTAGGTTGGGCAGCATTCTTCATGGGAATACCTACTGTTGGTATCGCATTATTGCCTTCTTATGCCTCTATAGGGATACTTGCACCATTGATGCTAGTAGCTTTGCGAATATTACAAGGTATCGCAATAGGTGGTCAGTATACAGGCTCAGCAGTTATACTTATAGAAGCTGAAACTACAGTCGCAGGCAAAGCCAAAGCATCTGCTAATGTGATTGCAAGTGCTTATGTTGGTATGCTTTTAGCCGTAGTCAGTTTTCAGGCTATTAACTATTTTATTCCAGAAGAGTTTATGGCAGCAGGTGGTTGGAGAATATTGTTTGGTGTAGCTATAGTCTTAGTAATTATGTCATTTTTTATAAAAAAAATGAATAAAGATGATGATAAAAAACCTCAGCAAGCTCAAAATAATATTAGCTTAAGAAGCCTAGTTATTGAAAATAAATCAGCAATGTTTTATATGCTTTTATTGTGTTTTCCAGGTGCTATAGTTGCTTATTTCTTAGTGACTATACTGCCAAATATTCTTTCAGAAGTACTTCATGATAATACTCAAAATATACCAATGATGATTATTGTCGGTTTGCTGATATTTATAGCGATGTTTTATGTATCTGCAAAGTTGACAAAATATTTTAATATAAAAACCGTTATGGCTAGCGGGTTGGTATTGATGGTGATACTACCCTTACCAATGTATCATTTGTATAAGCTCAATACGGAATTACTAATTGTATTTTTTGTAACAATGTCAGCAATATTTGGTCTTTTTTATGGGACTATATTAGCTATATTTGCCGAGAGTTTTCCTAAAGAAATTCGCTATACAGGGTTTGCACTAACATACAATATAGGTTTTGGTATATATGGCGGGCTATTGCCTTTTGTTTGTTTCTATTTGGCTAAAAACATATCTGATTATACAGCTGTATCAATTATATGTATAAGTGCTATAGTTGGACTTGTTGCACTGTATATGTTTGAGCCAGTAAAGACAAAAGAGTTTACATCTAGGATTGATTGATTATAGTTTTCTAGCTAAGTTTATACCGTCACCTATTGAGATGATGCAATTTTCAACACGAGTATCGTTATGGAGAGTATTATTTAAGTCACGAATTGCTTGTGTTGAACATCTGTTTCAGCATCATCAGCAACGTTGCCTGACCAAAGTACATTATCGACGGCTATTATTCCACTGGATTTAATTAGTTGTAGGCTTTTCTTATAATAATTGCTGTAGTTTACTTTATCAGCATCTATATATACAAAATAAAAGTTCAAATTTTTTCAACAAATTTCTCTAAAGTATCTAAAACGGGTGTATTTTATTGGGTTAACTAAGCATTTTTGAATATTCATGGCTCTTAGCCTTATTGAAAAGTTCTAAGGCTACCTTGCTGAGTTTCACTTATTTTCTATCAATATATTGATCTAAATCTTGTGTTTTGAATAATAATTTTATAGCCACGAGCAGTCTCTGTTGAAAGTATATAGACTAATTATAGCTGAATTTTTGGTAGATAATGAAATTAAGAATTCTTAGTCTTCAATTCTTTTATTTATAGAAAAAGTCCAAAACCAGAATATAAGAGCATAAACTACCCACCACTCTACAATGCTTTGATTTACTCCTGTAGGTTCCATAAAGATTGACCATATAGAAAAAACAATGGTAACTAAAATAGCGATTCTTCTTAAAATCACAGGGACTTTATTTACTTTATTAGTATATTTATATTCTAAAATCGTATACCAAATCTGGCAAATACTCATTGTCACAAAGAAAACGGCGACACCTTTCAAATGAACTTTCATCAAAGTGTTTGGACCATCGATTACAGCAGTACCTATAACTAAACCTATACAGCCAACAGATGCTATAAAAAGCATGACCTTACCTTGTTTGATAATAGACTTATTGCAATCACTAAGCTTAACTAACCATTGTTGAATAAAGAAAAATATCACACCCATTAGGGTCGCTGTAGGTATCAAAATTGCTTTAAGCATATAGTTCTCATAAGATGTGAACCCTGCATGAGTAATATCTGAACAACCACTTATAAATGGATTGCAAAGAGTGTTATGATCATTTAGAACAGATACAAAATAAGTTGTAATAAATAGTACGGCAACTGAAATTGTTGTAATAGAGATAAGTTTTTTAGGATTTAGTTCAGCTTTCATGTGTGTTTATACTAAAATACGGTATTATGTATTATATCATACTTTGTACATATTTTAAGAGGTGTGAAACCAAAGTGATATAGGGTAAATTTTAGTTGGGATTTTACATAAACTGATTATGCTACTGGTAAGTTAATGATTTATATTATTGAGCTAAGTGAAACTGTAGAACTCTATATTAATGTTTTATTCAAATTCATATACATGGTCGCACATTGGCCCATTATAGTGGTAAATATAGGCTGTGCAAAGTTCATTATAAATGCACATAGGGTCCATAGTGACATAATTACATAATTACATAATTACATAATTACATAAGCAGCAATGCCAGAGCTAAAGTGAAACCAGATAATGCACAGATCATCCCTCTGCGAAATAATTTTGTTTTAGGTAAAAACATCCAAAATGATGAAACCGAAAAGAATAACAGAGATAACCCAAAAAATATATTTAACCAGAATATCGGAGAATTTGTATCAGCTTTGTGTAAATTAGACATTTTACCTAATACCATTGGTAATTCCATTTTGGTAAATTTAGCCTCACCTGTTTTAGAATTATAGGTACCCTGTTTGAATGAAAATATATCTCCTTCATGTTTTTCAATTTTTAATCGCTTTATACCCAGAGCAACTCCTAGACTTCTCTCATTCATATTTTTTTCAAATACCTTATCCATTGCATGCTTAACCATAAATATCTCAGTGTTGCGAAAAATTAGCACCACTCCGCTGAGCGCATAAACAGACATTATCGCCGCTAGAAAAAACCCTAAATAACGATGTAATTTACGTATTGATATTTTTTTTGATGCCACTTTATTCACCTGTATCTTTAAATTTCTAAAATATATTATAATGCTATATGGGGATTTATTCTAATGAATTTACAGCAGTTCTCGCTAAGAAATAAAAAGCTTTCAAACAAGGGGTTTTAGAGTATTTTATAAATATTTGATCGTAAACTTTTTTACCTATGTTGCCAATATCTAAGCATTTATCGTATTCGGGACTTTTATCTACAGTATCATCGTCCTTTGAAAAGCTCGATAGATGTGGATCCTAAGTTATTGCGAAAGTTATTCAATAAAGTTATAACTCAAGTGCAAAGATCTAAAAAGCTAGAGGCTTATAGCTAATCTGAAAGAGTTTTATTCCAATTCCATGCCGCTTTTATAGCATCTTTAAAATCACTATATTTGTGCCTTATTCTTCTTAAAATATTTTTAAAATTAGCCCAAACTTTTTCTATTGGA
>JBLFYO010000084.1:0-7485 GCA_047609165.1 Francisella sp. | reverse complement strand
TTTTAAAAATATTTTAAGAAGAATAAGGCACAAATATAGTGATTTTAAAGATGCTATAAAAGCGGCATGGAATTGGAATAAAACTCTTTCAGATTAGCTATAAGCTAGCCATTGCTCGGCATCTTGCTCATTTTCAAAAGTTTTTACTTCACCTGAAATTATAGCTCCAAAGATATTAAGACTTATCTTCATCCAAGTACTATGAGTAACAACAGCTACTTTCTCAAAGTCTTTTCTATATTTACATGCCGTTTTTAAATCATCAAGCATAGCCTTAAGCTCAATACCCTCAAAACCATTCATAACCATCATTATCTTGATATAGCCACTTTTTGATATCTCTTCAAACTTTGGTATCAGTGTGTCAATATAGTCAACATGTGTTAGCTTACCATTTACTACAATTTTTGTATAACCTGCTTCATTAGTGATTTTAAACATAGTTAATCTCCTTTTGTTTGATCGTTCTATCAAAATAATTGCTTAGGATACAATAACTATACACCTGTTAGATGCTTTAAATCAATAGAGTTTATTGGATGACTCTTTTAAAACTACCCCGACCTGCTTTGTAACTTACCTCTTCGTAACCAAAGAGGAATAATCTCAGCTGTCATTCCGTGGCTCTGTCACTGAGCCTAGTCGAATGTGTGACCACTGAATCCATGTCAACATTTCTGATGATATTAAACATAGATACCTCGATCAAGTCGAGGTATGACTTTTTATTTTGTGCACGTCGCAGGATAATAAAAACTCTTGATTTATAAGGGTTTAAAAATTGCTTATCGTAAACTTTTTTTGCCAAATCCACATATATGGAAAACACATGATTTTTTAGCAGGAATCGCTGTCTCTTCATATATTATCTGTCATTATAGCATTTTCAGTGAAGTATACTCTCCCAATAAAACTTAACATCACAAATACTTTTATGATAAGATTGTTGTTAGATTTAGAAACACAAAAAATCGTCAAAATGAACATTAAAAACCTTTCAAAGAAACAGATGCAATCTATATATATGATTATAGGACTTTTAACTATAGCTATAGTATGCGTAATAGCTTTACAGTTTTATAACTCAAACAATAGCAAGCAAATGCTTCAAGCTGCAACTAGCTATCAAAAAGCTATTATTGCCAACGAAAACTCGAGTCTTTCAAATGCTGACAAAACTGCCAAATTTGAAACTGTGGTAAAAGACTACCCTGGCACTAGCTACGAGATATTTGCAAGTTGGGAACTCGCCGACTTATATGTAGTTCCCACAAAGCTAGATACCAAAAGTTTCAACATAAATATTGCAAATATTCCGAAAGCAATACAGATTTTGCAGCAAAGTGCCGAAGCTAATCCCAAGGATAATCTAACAAATATCACAAAGACTAGACTTGCTAAGCTATACCTTGCTTCAAATCAGGCTGATAAATCTATCCATACTCTACAAAGTACTACAAACTTGCAAGATAATGCCTATCCACTAATGCTCTTAGGTCAAGCTTATCTACAGCAAAAAGATAAAACCAAAGCTATACAAACTTGGCAAAAAGCAGAGCAAGATCAAAACAGCTCACCAGAATTTAAGAAAATCATTGCTCAATTTATAAACAATGCAAGTTAAATTACAAAATTTAATTTAGTAAATATGACAACCTACAACATCTCCAGTCAAGCCATAGCATAACTGCCAAGCAAATCCCCTTCATATATTGAAGAGGTGGTAGTTGTAGACTGACGAGGTAGTCTTTATTTAAAAAGGAAATATTCCAAACATGAAAAAATATTATTTTGGTCTCATCACAATTTTTTTAGCGTTTTTAATTGCTAGCTGTTCAAAAAGCAATGTACCACCTCCTACACCTTTAGATATAATTCCACCTAAAAATGCTACTGTGAAAGTTTTATGGCACAAAAAAGTTGGCAATGGTAATACTAAACTTGGTAACTATAATGTAGCACCTACATACAAAAATAATAAGGTATTTGTACCAAACCAAAATGGTCGAGTTTATGCTCTAGGCATTACAAATGGCAAGATTCTTTGGAAAAGAAATATGCTAACCAACCTATCCTCTCCTGCTGAGACTATTGCAAATGCTGTGATTTTGGGCTCCATCAAAGGTGACCTTATGGCACTAGATACAAAGACTGGGGCAACTCTATGGCATTCTTATACACCAAGTAGCTTATTTGCTCAACCTACAATATTTGATAGCTTCATCTATACCCATACTCATGATGGTTCAGTAGCAGCATTTGATGCACAAGATGGCAAAAAATTATGGAGCGTCACAAACAATATCCCTGAGATTGCTTTACCAGGTAACTCATCGCCTATAGTACTAAACAATACCGTGATGATTGGTTCAGAATTTGGTACTGTACTTGGCTTTACCGCTGATGAAGGTGATAGAACTATCAACATCCCTATTGCTATTGCGAAAGGTTCATCTCCTGCTGACAAAATGGTAGATATTAGTGCAAATCCGTTGCTCTATGGCGACTACTTAATATTTGCATCGTATCAAGGGGCTATTGTAGCTCTGGATAAGGATAACGGTAAAATGCTTTGGGCGAAAAAATCCTCTGTAGTCAATAATATCATCATCAACGACAATGTGATTTTCACAACGCAAGATGATAGCTTACTAAAAGCTTTTGATATAGAAACTGGTGATACAGTCTGGACAAACGATACTCTGAAGTGGCGTAAAATTACTGCTCCAGTATATTATAAAGGACTTATTGTGGTTGCTGATTTTGAAGGATATTTGCACTTCTTTAACTCGCTAAACGGTAACTACTTGGGCCGTTATAAACTAACTCCTGAAAGCAAAATATTTAATCACGGAATATCTGCAGAGCTAATACCAACTGAGAAAGGCATTATTGTCCAATCTGAAAATGGTAGCGTTTATCTAGTAGATGCTTATAGTGATAAAGTTATTTATGATAGTATATTAAGTGATTATAAAGTTGATAGAGGAACTGAAATCAAACACATATCACCAACTGCAAAATATAAAAATAAGATTAAAACACAAAATACCAAAACAACAAGTAAGAGCTTAAATGTAAGCGTAATAATTGGTGATTTTAGTGAGCAAGAAAAAAGTGAGATAACTGGAAAGAGCTAATGTATAAAGCAGCAAAACCATCGATTCTTATACTAATACTAATGGTTTCATTAGGTCCATTTGGCGACACTATCTATGCTCCCATGCTGCCTGAACTAAAAAAAATCCTAGCTACAGACTACTCTCATGTACAGCTTACGATTACATCGTATCTGGTTGGGTACTCAGTCAGCCAAATTTTGTACGGTCCACTTTCCGATAGATTTGGTCGTAAACCTTTAATACTCATGGGTTCACTTTTCTTTATACTAAGCTCAGCAATCTGTCTTGTTAGCCCAAATATCGATACTCTAATCTACGCAAGACTTCTACAAGGCTTCGGAGCAGCCGCTGGCGGTGTGATAGCTACAGTTGCTGTCAAAGATGTGTTTAAATTAAAAGATCAGGGAGCTGTATTTGCAATTATAAATATAGCCTTTGCTTTAGCTCCTGCTGTTGGGGCTATTTTAGGTGTACTTTTATTGCCAAAAGCTATATTTTGGGTACTACTTGCAGCTGCTACACTACTTTTCACAAGCGTCTTATTCTTTTTTCCAGAGACTATTCAAGAGAAAAACTATAGTGCCCTAACTATCAAAAGCCTACTAAAAAATTATCTATCACTATTTAGTGACCATCAGTTTTTCTTTGCTACTTTTGTACTAGGATTAAACATAAGTGTGATTTATGCTTGCCTTATAGAAGCACCAGATATTTTTGTAAATATTCTTAAATTAGAAAAAACCAACTTCCTTTACCTATTAGTTATAATGGTGGTGGCTGTAGTATCAGGCTCTTTAGTTTGTGCAAAACTAAGCCGCATAATCAGATACAAATTTCTAATAAACTTCGGTATGATTTGTACACTTGTTTCTGGAGTTTTATGTATATATGCATTCAAGAAACTTAGTGGCTTTGAGCTCTCTATAGTCCTAACTCTTGTGCTATCACTTGCATTTATTGGCATCTCATTTACCGTACCATTACTTACACCTATAGCCCTTGAGAATTTTTCTACAAATGCTGGTTCTGCTGCCTCAATTATGGGCTTTATGCAAATGGGAATAGCATCAATTACTACAGCTATTATGAGTCAATTAAACTTCGGTAGTGAATTTTGTTTAGCCTTTGCATTTGTGATATTACCAACTATCGGGTTGGCTATATTTCTACCTTATAGTTGTTATTTCTTAAAAAAATAATTACCATTAACATTAATTAACTTTGTGATTCAACTTTTATAAAAACTATGTCTAATTATAACGCCAAATCAATTGAAGTACTTACCGGTCTTGATCCTGTCAAAAAACGACCTGGTATGTATACAAATACCGAAAATCCAAACCATCTAATTCAAGAGATTATAGATAATAGTGTCGATGAAGTATTGGAAGGTCACGCTAGCAACATTGCTATAAATCTTTATAACGATAATAGTATCGAAGTTATAGATAATGGTCGTGGTATGCCTGTAGATATTCACCCTGAACACCAAATTTCCGGGATTGAACTTATTATGACCAAGCTACACTCTGGTGGTAAGTTTAACAATAAAAATTATACTCACTCTGGCGGATTGCACGGTGTAGGTATATCTGTAGTAAATGCCCTTTCAACTAGGCTTGAAGCGGAGATTAAACGCGATGGAAATATTTATGGCATAGTATTTGAAGATGGCTTTAAAACCAAAGAACTAGAAATGATGGGTACAGTTGGTAAAAAAAACACCGGTACAAAAGTTAGATTTTGGCC
Organism: Francisella sp.; assembly: GCA_047609165.1. GTDB lineage: Bacteria > Pseudomonadota > Gammaproteobacteria > Francisellales > Francisellaceae > Francisella. The sequence continues at coordinate 2,614 of JBLFYO010000084.1, read as the reverse complement.
AGATAAAAAGTACTTCGATGACATTAAAATAAACATCAAAGCACTAAAAAATCTACTTGAAGCAAAAGCTATACTTTGTAAAGATCTTACAATCAAGTACTCAAATGAAAGTAAAAAAGAAAATCAAACATGGCATTTTAATGCTGGCTTAAAGGGCTATCTTGAGCATAAACTTGATGCTGAAATTTTGCCTATAGAACCATTTTTCATAGATAACTTCTCAAATGGCGACTCATTTTTAGATGCTGTCTTTTGCTGGTGCGACGCTCCGCTTGAGCATATCAAAAACAGTTATGTAAACCTTATCCCTACACCACAAGATGGTACTCATGTTACAGGACTTAAAAATGGTGTCTATGATGCTATCAAAACTTATATAGAGAAAAACTCTCTAGCTTTAAAAAACATCAAAGTTACAGCAAATGACTCTTTTGCTCAGCTTAACTATGTAATATCTGTAAAAATTACCAATCCACAATTTGCTGGACAAACTAAAGAAAAACTTTCAAATAAAGATGTAACTGCTTTTGTCGCCACTTCCATAAGAGATTTGCTAACAATATGGCTTAACCAACATCCCGATGAAGCTCGTGATATAATTGAAAACATCAACAAAGTAGCTCAAAAGCGTGTAAATGCAGATAAAAAAACTACACGAAAACGCATAATGAATACTTCTATCCGTCTACCAGGCAAGCTTACAGATTGTATAAGCTCAGATGTAGCTTCCACAGAGCTTTTCATCGTAGAAGGAGATTCGGCTGGAGGCTCAGCAAAACAAGCTCGTGATAAAAACTTTCAAGCTGTAATGCCTCTTAAAGGCAAGATTTTGAATAGCTGGGAGCTTGATGCTGACACCATTATGAATTCACAAGAAGTACACAATATCGCAACCGCAATAGGTGTTGACCCTGATAGCGATGATATCTCAGGACTTCGCTATAGCAAGATTTGCGTATTAGCCGATGCTGATTCAGATGGCTTACATATCGCAACGCTATTATGTGCAATGTTTTTGAAACATTTCCGTAAACTTATCGAACTTGGACATATTTACATTGCTCAACCACCTCTATTTAGGATAGACATTGGTAAAAGTACTTTCTATGCTCTTGATGAATACGAAAAAGAAAATATTCTTAAAGAAAATGTAAAGCTAACTGGTAAGATAAATATCATGCGTTTCAAAGGGCTTGGTGAGATGAACCCTCCTCAATTACGTGAATCAGCAATGGCTGTATCATCTCGTCGACTTTTACAACTTACTCTTTCAAATGTCGAAAATGACGATGAAATGCTCGATAGGCTTTTAGCTAAGAAACGCTCAAAAGATCGTCGTGATTGGCTAGAAGTTCATGGCGATAGAGCTGATATTGAGTAAAACAATATCTAGGGCACCTCTAAAAACTCTGTGTATGCAGATTAACTAGTTTCAAATTTATCACAACAAGGCGAAAATTGAAGGTAATAGTATGTCTATTGCTAAAATTTGCAACGCAGGTGTGGTGAATTTTGACATTAAGATGCGTGCTCATAGGTTATTAGAGGTGCCCTCTATCCATTCTTCTCATACTCAATCACTACAGCCTTTTTATCCATTTTACACTTAAACTTCACATGTAAATATTTATCATCATATACGTCAGTATTGACTCTTCGACATTCCATAATTTCAGCATCTAATAAGCTTGACTGTTGAAGTCTTACAGTAATGTCAGATACTTTTCTTTGTCCCTGATTTTTATCTGGATTTTTCTTATAAACGCTAAATCTAATATCTCCTAGATACATTATTTTAGCAAATTCAGTTTCTTCTATAATCTTAGTTTCTATAGTAGCTTCACTACTACCAAATATGTTTTTAGGTTTAATTAAAATACGTGGTATTGCAACACCATCATTTTCTTTAAAAAAGAACTGTGTTCGATTTTTTAACTTAACATATACAGTTTCTGAAGATCGAATAGGTCTTAGCTTAGGATCTTCATGCTTCACAAGATAATAATCTGTTTTGCTCGTAACAAATCTAGATACTTTTGTCGAAAAAGGCATAACTTTTCTAAACACACTTAAATTCTCAATGATTAACTTGTCTTCTGATGTCATCTTAGGGCTTATTTCATCACACCCCGCCATACCCTGAAAAAATTCCTTCATAACTATTATTCAATACAGTGCGTTTTGAATGTGATCTAGAATCTTCTATTTAAAGCTTCTTAATTTTACCTTATGATTCATCATAAGGTAAATCAACTTTCTTACATTCTCCACTTTTAAAGGTATAACATACCTTATCATCTCTTTTCTGACTATCACAAAAAATATCTCCACCTGGGACACCACCTGAAGTAAGATACATTGTAGAACCATTATAGTTACATGTCTAGTTTGGGTACGTTATCCCAAATTTTGTAAATAGCCTGTAACTTATCAAGTCAAATAACCACAAAGGACAAGATATGTCACAGAACTACCATAGTAATGCTACCACAAACCAACATATAAGAGCAATAATTCAATCATCGGAATTGACAACCAAAGAGTTGTCTTTGAGATATAGCATAGATGTCAAAACATCAGAAAAGTGGCGTGATCGAGATTTCCAAGTAGATGT
>JBLFYO010000083.1:0-7575 GCA_047609165.1 Francisella sp. | reverse complement strand
CCATAAAGGCAAAGAAACTAAAACCTATCCTTATGACAAAGTGATGACTCCTTACGAAAAATTAAAATCATTACCTGATGCAAGCAAGTATTTAAAACCTGAAAATTCATTTAAAAAATTAGGTTTCACTGCAAATTATATAAATGACAATGAATCTGCAAAGCTGTTACAATTAGAGCGTAAAAAACTATTCAAACTAAGTTTTGAACAGAATAAAATAAATGCCTCTTCTGACTCATTTGAGTATTGGAATATACTTCAATAGCTCAATATAGTTTAATCTAAATTGGGTCTAATTCCCTATAGCTTGCTATGTTTAGATTAGATAACTTTGATCGGTGGAACATTTCCGTAATACCTCGTCTGCTTGTAGCGAGGATAGGAAATGTAACTCAAAGTATTTTAATTTTATCTGTATAGTCGCTTGCTATGTATAGGTATTTTTAGTATAATTGTTTTCGCTCTTTGCTATGAGAAAGGTTCTCATAGCTTGTCAGTGTAAGAAAAATGATTAATGATAAACCGTAAGGAGTTTACGAAAATGAGACATTATGAAATCGTATTAATGATTCATCCTGATCAATCAGATCAATTGGATGCAATGCTAGGTAAATACCGTGAAATCATCGAAGAAAAGGGTGGTAAAATTCATAGGTTTGAAGATTGGGGGCGCCGTCAATTAGCATATCCTATAGCAAAACTTCACAAAGCTCACTATGTTGTATTCAATGTAGAGTGTGATACTGAGTCTTTAGAAAAACTACAAACTTCACTAAAGTATAATGATGCGGTATTGCGTCGTTTAGTGGTTTTGAAAGATGAAGCTATTACAGATCCATCAATTATGATGGAAGCTAGTGAAAAAGAAGTTATTTAATAGAGGTATATAAATATGAGTCGTCGTAAAGTTTGCCGTTTCAAAGTAGATGGTGTAAAAGAAATTGATTACAAAGATGTGAATACGCTAAAAGCGTACATTACTGAAACTGGTAAAATCGTACCAAGTCGTGTGACAGGTACTTCAGCTAAATATCAAAGACAGCTTTCTACAGCAATCAAGAGAGCAAGATTTTTAGCATTATTACCATACTGTGATCGTCACTTTAACTAATCTCGGAGGTTGATACAATGCAAGTTATTTTAAAAGAAAAAGTAGAAAACCTTGGTGTTTTGGGTGATATAGTAAATATCAAACCTGGTTATGCTAGAAATTTCCTTATACCTTATGGTAAGGCTGTTCAAGCTACAGAAGCTAACATCAAAGTATTTGAATCACAAAAATCTGAATTGCAAAAAGCTGAAAAAGCTAGATTTGCTGCTGCTGTAGTTGCTGCTGAAGGAATCAAAGATAAGGAATACACTATACCTGCTAAAGCTGGTGAAGGTGGCAAATTGTTTGGTTCTATTGGTACTGCTGAAGTTGCTGAAGCTGTATCGGCTGCTAGTGGTCAAGCTATTGAAAAAAGCCAAGTTCGTATGCCTGAAGGTGTTATTCGTTCTACTGGTGAATTTGAACTTACAGTTCATTTATACACTGATGTTGATGCAGGTATCAAAGTAAAAGTTATAGCTGCTGAAGCTTAGTTTATTTTGTAAACTGACTAACAAATCTATATCTTTATATATATAATATTAAAACCATGTATTTAGCATGGTTTTTTTGTATATAAAACAGGGACTTTTCTGATGGATTATCAATTTAAAGCAGCGGAAACTACTTATTCATTAGATGCTGAAAAGGCTATTTTAGGTAATATTTTACTACATAACCAAAATATAGAGCTTGTAGAAGATCAGCTTTTAATAGAAGATTTCTATGATAAGCGCAATAAGGTTATTTATAAGCAGCTATGTGTTTTAAATCAATCAAATACACCTTTTGATGTACTTATATTGAGTGAATATCTTGCAACTGAAGGAACTCTTGATGAAGCCGGTGGAGAGGCTTACATTATTGATTTGGCCGCTAACTCACCATCTATAGCAAATATCAGAGCGTACTCTGAAATAGTAAAAAATAAAGCTAAGCTAAGAAGTTTACATAGTAGTCTTAACGATATTGCTCAAAAAATAAACTCTTCTGCTTCTCAAAACCCTGATGAAGTGATTGACTATGCTGAAAGTAGAATTTTAGATATAGCAAGAGAAAGAGAGACTGTTGCTAAAGGGCCAGAATCTATAAGTACAGTTATACCAAAACTTATTGAGAGAATGGATGCTGTTATTGATTCTGGTTCAGGCTTAGTAGGTTCATCAACTGGATTTATTGACCTTGATAGTATGACATCTGGATTGCGTGATTCATCATTGAATATCATCGCGGCTAGACCATCTATGGGTAAGACTGTATTAGGTATCAATATAGCTCAAAATATTGCAAAATCTGCAGATAAACCTGTACTTGTATTTAGTCTAGAAATGCCCGCAGAAGACATTGTAACAAGAATGCTAGCAACACAAGCTCGAGTAGAATTGAATTACTTACAAGAATGCAACAAACTAAACGATGCTCATTGGGTCAAAATTAGCTCAGCATTTAGTAAGCTTAAAGAAATGCCCCTTTATATAGATGATACAGCATCATTGTCGCCTGCAGAAATGCGTTCGCGTGCGCGTAGACTTTATAATGATAATAACGGTTTGTCGATGATTCTTGTCGATTATTTACAACTAATGAAAATACCTGGTTATGAGACAAACAGAACGCTAGAAGTATCTGAAATCTCTCGTTCACTTAAAGCTTTAGCTAGAGAGCTAAATGTACCGGTAGTTGCACTATCACAGTTAAATCGTGGTGTAGATGATCGTAAAGATCGCCGTCCAATGATGTCAGATATCAGAGAATCTGGTGCAATTGAGCAAGATGCTGATTTGATCATGTTTATTTACCGTGATGAAGTCTATAATAAAGATAGTGAAGACAATAAAAACCTTGCAGAAATAATAATTGGTAAGCAAAGAAATGGACCAATTGGCAAGGTAAATGTACGATTTGATGGTCAGTATGCAAGTTTTGCAAATTTGACTCATGAAAATGATTATTTAGTCCCAGGAGATATGGGTTATAACGGATAAAACATAAAAATAACAAGAGAAATAAAATGCAACAAGATAAAGTAAACTTACTTAATTTTAACCAAAAGGCGATGGAAGATTTTCTTATCTCTCTAGGTGAAAAGAAGTTTCATGCAAAACAAATTTTTAAGTGGATTCATCGTAAGGGTGTGATTGACTTAGATCAGATGTCAGATATCGGTAAAAACCTCAGAGCTAAACTTAAAGAGGTGTCTCACATAACTGTACCTAAGGTGGTTTTTAGTAAGGCTTCTAAGGATGGTACGCACAAATGGCTTATAGATATAGGTGGTAGTGCTATTGAAACTGTATATATTCCAGAAGAGGGGCGAGGTACTTTGTGCGTGTCTTCACAAGTTGGTTGTACGCTTAATTGCAGTTTTTGCTCTACAGGTAAGCAGGGATTTAATAGAGATCTTTCTGTTGCGGAGATTATATCTCAATTATGGATAGCTGTTCGGACACTATCAAAAAATGATGGTGAGCATGATTTTAGCGTGACAAATATTGTGATGATGGGAATGGGTGAGCCTTTGATGAATTTTGACAATGTAGTGCCAGCTATGGACATTATGATGGATGATTTAGCTTATGGTCTATCAAGACGCAAAGTTACGCTAAGTACTTCTGGTGTAGTGCCTAGAATATATGATTTACTAGAGCAATCTGGAGTTTCACTAGCGGTTTCATTACACGCACCAAGTGATCTTTTGCGTAGTGAGCTTGTCCCTATAAATAAGAAATACAATATAGATGAGCTACTAGAAGCTTGTAAACTATATGCTAAAAAAGGACCTCACAAGCAGATAACTTTTGAATATACTTTAATGAGTGAAGTTAATGATTCTCCAGAGATTGCTGAAGAATTGGCACAATTATTTAAGTCTCGTGAAGTACCTGCAAAGATAAACCTTATCCCATTTAATCCATATCCAGGAACACCTTATAAAAAGCCTAGCAATAATCGCATTCATAGGTTTAGAGCAGTGTTACAAGAGCATGGATTTGTAGTAACTATTCGTAAAACTCGTGGTGATGATATAGATGCTGCTTGTGGACAATTAGCTGGTGATGTGATGGACAGAACTAATCGTAAAGAAAAGTATTTAAAAACTCTAGGAGGGGCTAATGACTAGAAATTTTAAAAGAGCAATTATTTTATTAGGATTTACTGGAGTGCTTTCAAGTTGTTTATCCCCAAAAACAGGAACTCTTGGCAATCAATCTGCTTTACAAGACAATGAAAGTCAACAAGATAATAAACAATTGGTTGAAGGCAATACTGCTGAATATAAGTTACCAGTTGCAACGCAACAAAAAGCAAACTATAAAGAAGCTACTGAGTTAAATGCGGAACTAACTATAGGTTATACTCAAGATGGCTACTTAGACAGAGCAAAAGCTAAGCTTATAAAGACACAAGAGCTAGCTAGAGATCACGGATATAATTTAGCAAGTGTTGATTATGCAGCGGGATACTATTACCAGACAATAGGTACTCCTGCTATAGCAGAAAAATACTATAAAAAAGCTATATACAGTCATCCAAAAGACTTTAATTCTATGAACTTTTACGCTCAATTTTTATGTCAAGTGAAGCTAAACTATGCAGATGCACAAGAGTTATTCGATAAAGCTTTATATATGTCAAATAATGACAATATGGCTGAAACACTATTTCTATACTCAGAATGCATGACAAAGCAAGGTAAAGATGCTGACGCTTTAAGACTTATGCAAAGAGCTGATAAATTCAAAATAAACTATCTATCTGCAAAATTGCGTTTAGCGGAAATGTATTTTGATGAAAAAAGATACAAAGATTGTTATAAAGTAATCTATGGTATGAAAAATAATAAAGCTTTCTTTAACAACAAAAGGATTTTAGAGTTGAGATTAAAGTTAGCAGAATATGCCCATAACAAAAATGAAGCAGCTACAGTAAGATTGATATTCTCATCAAATGACTTCAGTGATGATGCAATGAATAAATTTTTTGAAGGTGCTAATGATGGAGAAACTAGTGAATAAATTAAGTACTAAACAGCATACAGGAAGATCTCTTGATGTTGGTGAAGAAAGATTACAAAAGCTTTTGGCTAAATATGGAATCGGGTCGCGTAGAAAAGTCGAAGAGTATATCGAGCAAGGTAGAGTTCGTGTAAATGGTCGTGTTGCTAAACTTGGTGATAAAGCATCAGATAAAGATAAAGTTAGTTTTGATAACAAAGCTTTGCATTTATACGGTCAACCAATGACTAGACCTAGAGTAATTATTTATCATAAACGCGATGGTGAAGTTTGTACTACTAATGATGAGAAAGATCGTAAAACAGTATTTGATGCACTACCAAAATTAGCAGGATCGCGTTGGATAATGGTTGGTAGGCTAGATATAGCAACTACAGGCTTATTACTTTTTACTACAGATGGAGATCTTGCAAATAGACTTATGCATCCATCTTATGAGATAGAGAGAGAATATGCTGTACGGATATACGGCACACCATTATCTGATGAGACTATCGCAAAATTTAAAGAGGGTGTAGAGCTAGAAGATGGTATGGCAAAGTTTAATACGATCAGATTTGCTGGTGGTGAGGGTTCTAATGTTTGGTACAATGTGACCTTATCAGAAGGGAGAAATCGTGAAGTTAGGAGAATGTTTGAATCTACAAACTGTATAGTTAGTAGACTTACAAGAGTAAGATTTGGAGATATTAAATTGCCTAAATTTGTAAGTCGTGGTAAGACTATGGAGCTTTCTCCATCTGATGTAAATTTCTTGCGTAAAAGTGTAAAACTTGATGCTTACAATTTCCCTAAAAAATTACTAGATAGACTAGAGCGATAGTATGAATTTTGAGAATGAGTTAAAGCAGGTATTTGATATTGATATCTGGCAAGTAAAACCTCAATTCTCTCAAAAAGAATATTGTGCTTTTGAAGATTCTTCGGATATTAAAGCTCTTAAAACTGTAGCGCAAATAGACATTACACTAGATGCAGAGGTATGTGATAGTTCTTTTCTTGGCAATGAACTAGCATATTGTAATGATATATCTAGTGATAAAGTTGTAAACCTTTTTATAGATAAATCATTTAATCTCAACTTTCTAAAAGAAATTGTTGAAAAATTATTCTACAGATCAAAAGCTAATATTTACTATGGCAGTTCGGCAAATTACAAATTAGCTAATAAAAACGGTACTTTAATAATCAATCAGGATGATTTTATATCACAAGAGCATAGTCTTCTGAGTGTGGAAAGTAAAAAATATATCCTAGAGAAGCTTTATCAATATGCAGATTTCAAAACTCACCGATAACTTTTACTCACAAACTATAAAGCTTATAAGAACTACAGATAGTAGGCTGAATTGGTCTGATAAACAGATATTTGAATCATTTGGCGATAATCACCTTGTATTTGGATATATTGAAAGTGGTAGACTAGTTGCTATTGCAATATTTAGCTATGTCTTAGATACTTCTGAGCTTTTGTATATTTGTGTAGATAAATCCATTCAATCAAAAGGTGTGGCTAATAAATTACTCAGCCAAAGTATTCTTAAACTAAAAAAAGTTAATATTAGTGAGATTTTTCTTGAAGTAGATACTCAAAATATACCTGCGATATCATTATATAAAAAACTAAACTTTAAACAAATCTCTATGCGTAAAAATTACTATCAATATAAAAATGGTGATGCAGGTGATGCTTTGATTTATCGGTTAGATATATAATACCAATGCCAGTACAAATCCACACATACTCTCTTTGCATTTCACACGAGGGTGTAAACTAATTTGTGTAAATGACTATAATTAAGTTGTAACCATAATTAGGAGAATACCATGATTCAATTAGATGAAAAAACATTAGCTGACTTAACTAAAAACTATAAAACCCAAGAAGATCTATTCGGTGAAAATGGGCTGATCAAATTACTTGTTAAACGAGCTTTAGAAAATGTACTCGAACATGAGATGACCAGCCACCTTGGGTATGATAAACACTCCATAAGAGGATCTAACACTGGGAATTCACGCAATGGTCATAGCTCAAAGACTATTAGAACCGATAGTGGTAACGTTAACTTAACCATCCCTAGACACCTAGAGATAGGAATGGAGATTTTACCGCTAAAATAATCCCCAAGAACTCTAAAATTATTGGAAAACTAGACAAACAAGTCATATCGCTTTATGCAAAAAGTTTGAGCACTAGAGATATTCAAGAACAACTATAAGAAATATATGGAACAGAAGTATCACCACAGTTCATATCGAATGTTACCGACGGTGTTATGGATGATGTCGTAGCATGAAGGAATAGACCTCTAGACCCTATCTACCCTATTATTTATATAGACTGTATAGTTGTCAAAATCAAAGAGAACAAACAGATTACTAATCATGCTATCTATTTTGCTCTAGGCGTTAATATGGATGGTCAGAAAGAGCTTCTAGGTATGTGGGTATCGCAAAATGAAGGTG
>JBLFYO010000082.1:0-7642 GCA_047609165.1 Francisella sp. | reverse complement strand
CCTCTATAAAATGCCACTCTTGGGAATTTATCGCGTGAAATAACTAGATACGGATAGCTTTTATCATCTTTGAATAAGATATTGTACTTTGGTAGATGTTGTTTAATGAGATTGTTCTCTAGTAAATACGCCTCATAATCACTTGGTGTAATTGTAATCTCAATTTTTACAATTTGAGAAACCATCATCAGAGTTTTGCTATCTTTTGCACCTTTTGAAAAGTAACTATTTACACGGTTTTTGAGATTTTTTGCCTTGCCTACATATATAATCTCACCAGTACCATCAAACATTCTATACACACCAGAATGAGTAGTTAAGTTAGCAAGGAAGCTTTTTAAATCGAAATCTTTTGACTCATTGGTAATCATTATCTAAGAAACTGTCATTTTTAATACTAATAAATATACAAAAATGTTAGCATATATTAGCTTTTTAATACATCGTTTAAACACTAAGGCTGTCTTATTAAAACTTATTTTGACCACAAACCTTATATCTCAATGCTTCCATAGTATTGTTAATTGTCTAGTTTGGGTACGTTATCCCAAATTTTGTTAAATAGCCTGTAACATATCAAGTCAAATAACCACAAAGGACAAGATATGTCACAGAACTACCATAGTAATGCTACCACAAACCAACATATAAGAGCAATAATTCAATCATCAGAATTGACAACCAAAAAGTTGTCTTTGAGATATAGCATAGATGTCAAAACATCAAAGAAATGGCGTGTACGAGATTTCCAAGTAGATGTCAGCTCAAGACCTCATAACATCAACTATGCCTTAACCGAACTCGAAAAAGACATAATAGCATCTATTCGTAGATCAACATGGAGTCCCTTAGATGATTTATCTGAAACAATACAGATAAATTTCCCCCATGCTAAACGCAGTGTTATTTATGAATCTTTGAAAAGTAGAGGTGTAAATACAGTCCCCGTTGAAAAGAAAAAAGAAGCTGCAAAGTTTAAAGAATATGAGCCTGGTTTTTTGCATGTAGATGTCACATACTTACCCAAATTAAATGGCACAAAATACTATTTATTTGTTGCCATAGATAGAGCTACAAGGCTTATGTTTTATTATGTGTACGAAAATAAGACTGCTGATAGTTCAATAGATTTCATTAAAAAATGCAAAGAGTTTTTCCCTATGAAAATAACTCACATGCTTACAGATATTAAATGAGTGCTCATGAGTTATTAAAGGTGCCCTATATATTGTTCAAGTGATTTTGTGATTTTTGAACTAAATAGCTAAACTAGCATAATATAAAAGACAAAGACTGCAAATACTAGCTATATTTATATTATGCAAAATGCTATCATTCATACTTGTAAATATCTTAAAGAAACTATACAGGTTCACACAATTTTGACTAAAAACCTTAAACTCATAACCACGACATTTATTATCTTTGCAAGCATAACCTGCTCGTATGCTGTAAACACTCGTAGCGATATACAATACCTTGTAAAAAAATATCGTCTTGGTGATGCAAAGATAAGTATAGCAACGCAAAGAACACAGTCTGGTGCCAACTTATACTCTTATGCCCAAAATAGAGCCATGAAACCAGCTAGTAACAACAAAGTTTTCACTATCGTTGGAGCATTATTTGCTATATCTAGTGATTTTACTTTTTCAACTACAGTAAACTACACATCAAATAAAGTTAAAAATCATGTCCTTTATGGTGATATGTACATAAAATTCACAGGAAATCCTGCTTTAACTGGTGGTCAGCTATCGGCTCTAATCAAGAAAATAAAAGTGACTAAAGGCATTTCTCAAATAACTGGTAATGTCTATCTAGTCGGCAATTTTTCTGGACCGTATATACCAGAAGGGTGGTCTAAAAGTGATAGTACATTCTGTTTTGGAGCACCAGCTTCAAGCTTTACACTAAATCGCAACTGCTCCGTTATCAAACTCGCAAAAAATCCAAATAGTACTTCAACACGAGTTATAAAATTGAGCAATGCTAGTAATATAGGTTTTGAAAACTCTAGCTCTTATACTAGTTCTGCAAAAGCTACTACTATCTCAATGAATGATCGTAATGTAGTTTATATTGGCGGATATTTATCACGCACAGCTGAGAGAATGTTTAAACTTGCAATCAAAAATCCTGCTCTTAAAACATTAAATACTGTAGATGACTTTTTATCTTTAGCCGGTATAAAGCACAACAACGTTTCTATGGCGAGCTTTATGCCTGCTAGCAATACTGTTCAGCTAACAACAAATTCAGCTAGAATTGGTAATTTTATTGATCAAACTCTAAAGCACTCGGATAACTTGTATGCCGAGACAATTTTAAATACTGTTGGATTAAAGCAAAAAGGTATAGGTTCAACTAAAGCTGGTATTGAAGCCGTACAAGAAGTTTTCTACAAAAAAATGAATCTAGACACTTCTAACCTTACGATGTATGACGGTTCTGGATTATCTCACTTGGATAGTGTAACTCCTCAGTTTATGGTCAACTTTTTAACTAAATCTTTCAATAGTTCTGTGGGTAAGAAATTTTATAACTACCTCCCTGCATCAGGTATAAGTGGCACTATTGCTTATAGAATGGGCGGCAAACTTCTTGGAAGAGTCCATGCAAAAACTGGTACTCTCTCGGGTGTTTCTACACTTTCCGGATATATGCTTACCGCTAAAGATCATCGCATTACCTTTTCTATTATGCTAAATGACCTTAAGCTTTCCGACAGAACTAACGCTCGAAGATTCCAAGACAAAGTAGTAGAAACTTTTTATAAAAATTTATAGGAATTTAGTAGTATGAATAAATCAATAAAATTTACGGCTCTTATATTTACAATAGTTCTACTAGGCTCTTGTGCAACACAACAGCCTAAAAACATCAACAATGCTTGTAGTATTATCCATGAGAATCCTGATTGGTACTATAGCATGGTTGACTCTTATAATCGTTGGGGCGTGCCGATGAATGTGCAAATGGCATTTATTCGCCAAGAATCATCATTTAGAAGTGATGCAAGACCATCGATGAAATACTATCTTGGCTTTATACCTGCTGGAAGAGCTTCATCAGCGTATGGCTACTCTCAAGCTCTTGATGGCACTTGGAAGCATTATAAAAGAGAAACTAAACAATCATTTGTATCAAGATCAAATTTTGATGATGCTACTGATTTTATAGGCTGGTATCTGAATAATGTCCATAATAAAACTGGTATCAGCAAAACAAATAGTTATGATTTGTATCTTGCATATCACGAAGGAATCGCTGGTTATAAGCGTGGTAGCCACAAGAACAATTCATTCTTAAAAAATTACGCACGCAAAACTTCAGATATAGCTCAGAAATATTCTGGTCAGTTAAAAAGTTGTAAGATTCCAAAAAAACCATTACTATCATATATTTTTTAGGATAAAACATGTCTTTCACAGCACCTTTCAAATTTAACTCTATAGTTAGATTTATAGATACAGACAAATATGGTCATGTAAACAATAGTATATATTTTACATACTTTGAAGAAGCGCGTACTGAGTGGGTTTATAGTTTTAAAAAACTTATCGATTGGGGAACTGAAAATTCAATTCAATTCGTAATTGCTGAACAGTCTTGTAAGTACATCTTACCGCTATTACACCCAAACAAGATAGAAACCACGCAGTCAATCAAAAAGTTTGGGGCAGCTAGCATCGAATTTTCTTATGAATTAAGAATCGCAGGTACTGAGCAAATTTTAACGACTGGTAACACAAAGTTAGCATTTTTTAATGCTCAAACAAATAGACTACAAAAAATACCTACCGAATTAAGGCAGAATATTCTAAATGAATGATATAGAAAAAAAAGCTCTAAAGAAATTAGAGAAACAAATAGTACGCAAGACAGCTCAAGCTATCAATCAATACAATATGATTGAAGATGGTGACAAAATCATGGTCTGCCTATCTGGTGGTAAAGACTCTTATGCAATGCTAGAAGTGCTTATGCTTTTGCAAAAAAAAGCTCCTATTCACTTTGACATAATTGCCGTAAACCTAGACCAAAAACAACCTGGTTTTCCAGAAGAAATATTACCAAACTACCTGAAATCAAAAGAAGTAGATTTTCATATAATAGAACGAGACACCTATAGTGTAGTCAAAGAAGTAATCCCAGAAGGTAAAACTACTTGTGGACTTTGCTCCAGAATGCGTCGTGGCATACTTTATGATTATGCTGTTGAAAATGGTATAACCAAGATTGCCCTAGGTCATCATCGTGACGATATGATCGAAACTTTCTTTTTGAATATGTTTTATAATGGAACAATCAAATCAATGCCACCTAAACTATTAAGCGATGATAAACGCAATATTGTCATTCGCCCTCTTGCTTTTGTAAGTGAAAAAGAAACTACCGAGTATTCTAAGTATAAAGATTTCCCAATTATCCCGTGCAATCTATGTGGTTCACAAGATAATTTGCAAAGAGTGTTTATCAAAGGTATGCTTAACAAATGGGAAGAAAACAATCCCGATAGAAAAAATGTAATTTTTAAAGCACTATCTAATATCTCGCCATCGCAGATGCTAGACAAAGAGCTTTTTGACTTTTTAAATATCACAAAAAACGATCTAATAAGATAAGGATAATAAAACATGAAACTAAAAAAAATAGCGATACTTATGTCTTGTACATCGTTGGCACTAGCGGTTAGCTCATGCTCATTAAGTAAACCTGATGCTGACACTGCAAAAGTCCAAAAACTAAATGCTACAGCTCAAACAGCACCTACAGATACTAAATCAGCTACTGAAGCTACTGCTCCTACTACAGAGCAAACTCAAACAAAAGTTGTTAGACCAAAACTTACTATGAATGCTAACGCTAGCTATACAATTGGCTACCAAGTTGGTAGTGGTATAGCAGGTCAAGGTTTTAATTTAAATAATGATCAAACTATCTCTGGATTCCAAGATGCTATATCTGGTACAGATGCGAGATTGTCTCAAGATAAAATTGATCGCAACATGGATTCATTAAAGGATAAAATGATGAAAAAACAGCTTGATGTTTCAAAAGACAACAAGGTTAACTCTGCAGAGTTTATGGCTGAAGTTGCTAAGATGGATAATGCTATCAAAGTGAATGATCAAGTTTACTACCAAGTAGTAAAACAAGGTAATGGTAAAAAACCTAATGTTGATAGCACAGTAACTATTGCATACAAAGGTACTACACCTGTTATAGCTTATGAAGTGGATAAATCTAAGCTAAATGATGTGAAAGAAGCTAAGCTAATAGGTACTTCTTTTGATTCTAATGACAATGCGACTTTTCCGCTAGGCAATCTAGTTCAATGCTGGAAGGATGCTATTCCTGAGATTCAAGTTGGTTCTACAGTTATACTATACTGTGCTCCTGAAGCTGCTTACGGTACTCGTGCTCCAGCTAGTATTGGTCCTAACCAAGCACTATCATTTGAAATTACAGTTAAAGATTTTAAATAAGTTTCTGATATTATTTGCTATTTACAGCCAAACTACTACTAAAAATAGTACGAATTCCTCAGCTTGACTGGGGATCTCTTCGATACTAGTTTATTGTAAATTTTAGTTATACCAATTCCAGTACAAATCTACACATACTTTCTTTATTGATAAAAAAGTATCAACTTCTCTCTACGATTACAAACTCGCAATTCATATTTGAGACTTCCACATTTTATTTGAAAGACATTTTGTAGAGTTGAGCTATATATCAACCCTCTTTTGGAATAAGTACTTTAGTCTTGACTATAAAGGTGCGACTAAAGTCACACTTCCAATCCAAGAACAATTTCTAACTCCTTCTCTTCACAGCTATATCACATAGCAATTCAAGAGCTTTCTTATATTCAGTATCAGCTAAAAAGCTAATTGATTCTTTTGCTAGATTTGCATACTGGCAAGCTTTTACATAAGAGTATTCTATAGCTCCACTCTCTTTGATGATTGTGATAATTTCTTGGATGTCATATTGGCTATTTTCAATAGCATTTTTTATAAGGTCTTGTTTATCTGCTGACACATTTGCTAAAGCATAGATAGTTGGTAGTGTCATTTTACCTTCTTCTAGATCATCTCCGATATTTTTACCCATACTCTCTGCATCAGATACATAATCAAGCACATCATCAGCTATCTGAAACGCATTACCTAGATACACACCAAAGCTTTTGATATTCTTAGAATTTGCTAAGTACTGCTCTTTATCCAAGCTAATAACACCGGATAGCTCACAAGCAGCTTCAAAAAGTTTTGCAGTTTTGCAATATATAACATTTGTATAATCTTCTTCATTAAGTTCAGTATTTCTAGCATTTAAAAGCTGTAAAACTTCTCCCTCTGAGATTTTATTAGTAGCATCAGCAAGAATCTGCATTATTTGCATATTATCTAAACCAACCATCATCTGAAAAGCACGAGAATACAGAAAATCTCCTGTAAGAACACTAGCTGCATTACCAAATACATTATTTGCTGTATCTTTACCGCGACGAAGCTGTGAATCATCAACCACATCATCATGTAATAGCGTAGCAGTATGAATAAATTCAATAATAGCTGCACATGAAAGATGCTTGTCATTTTCATAACCTAAAGCTCTAGCAAATAACATTACTAAGAGTGGGCGAAGTCTTTTGCCACCACTATTTATTATGTAATGACTGATTTGATTAATAAGAACTACATCTGAAGATAATGAATCAACTATCGTTTTATTGTTTTTTTTGATATCGTCTTTTATTAAGAGTTGTATATCTTGTATTGTCTGCATAATTTAACTTAACTTAATAGGTTAGTTTAAAGGATAATCGAGCGGGATATATTTATCAATATTTAATTTACTTACTTTATACCAATTCCAATACATTACTACCACTTTTAGTTTTTAGATGGAGTCTTTATTTGCTAACAGACAAGTCACGACTTATCACTACAAAACATCCCGTATCTCCGGACATCGATCCAGAGTCTCTTTACTTCGACCTAATCTCAATAGAAGCAAATAATAACTTTAAAGAAGCATACAGGTTCACTTGTGTGCGTAAAGTAAGTTAATTATTAAATTAAATTAGATTAATAACCTGACTACGACTTATACGCTTCTCGAAGCAATTGAAATATCTCTTTAAACGATTTTCTAGGCTTATCTTTTTCAACTTCTTTGTTGTGGCTTCTGATCAGTTGTCTTAATTTCTGCACATCTACACTTGGGTGCTCCGTTATAAGCTTATCTAATGCAACTTTCACTTTTTCTGGATTGACCAAATTATCTCTGATATTTTCAGTACGCTGTAATAGCAAGTTTGCATCTTTATCATTGTTTGTAGCAACATCGTAAGCTTTTTGAACTTCTTCCATATTATCAACTTTTCTAAGAAGCTTGCCAATAAACTGAACCTGTCTTTTTAAAGCAATCTTTTGCATAGTTCTAGCATCAGTCACATTTATTTTAATAGTTTCTGTCAGTGGAATACTATTTAGCTGCTTATCATTAAGTTCAACTAATAGTCTACCAAAATCTCTAATTTCATAGACATCTTTCTTTACACTACTCTTACTTCTACTTAGTCTATAATGCGAGGCTTCTTCTTCGTGTTCTAAACGATCTTTTT
>JBLFYO010000081.1:0-7723 GCA_047609165.1 Francisella sp. | reverse complement strand
AAGATATTGAAAAAGAAACGGGTATGACTGTATATTTTGCTAGAGCGTATGCTTCGTGGCAAAGAGGTACAAATGAAAACACCAATGGTTTACTTAGGCAGTTCATTCCTAAGGGTACAGATTTTGACACAGTATCTGATGATGATCTTGCTAAATATGTAGATTTAATAAATAATAGACCTAGAAAACGATTGAATTGGCTAAGCCCTAATCAAGTTTTTGATAAAGAATTAAATTCTGTTACACTTGGAACTGGAATCTAGGTTTAAACAATTTAGCCTTCTCGTTTCAACCTGATCATTAGGGATGATTATAGCTATAATTAATCCTATCACTCCAACTATTAGTAACAATATGCACAATCCTGTTGCAGCAGACATATAGCCCATAGTGATAGCTGCAAGCATAGGTGCAAATCCAGACAATGAAGCTCCAAATCCAAAACCTATCGAGCAACCTGTCGCTCTAACTCTTGGTGGAAATATCTCAGTATAGTATGGAGTAGATACACCCTGAATCATTGCTGTTAAAACTGCCATTGAAATTACCATTATTGCGACAATATATACACTATCAGTCTGCATACCCATAACAAGAGGAATAGTGCATGATAGTAATATTAGATAGCCTATTACATGCATCCTTTTACGACCATAAATATCCGACATATAACCAAATAATGGCATCGCTATACACATAGCAACTATACTCATAGTATTAATAGCCAGGGCTGTTGCCAAGCTTAAGTGAAGCTGTGTTTCCATATATGTAACCATATATGTAACATCGAGATAATATAGAATCATTGCTGTCGTTGAGAGTATAATAATCAAAGATAACCTACCAGGATAATGTTTAAGCAATTTTTTTAGAGGTTTTCTTTTAAGATTAGTAGATTTTTCTTCTTTTATTTCTTCTTGAATCTTCTCGTTTTCACGAAAGAAAAAATGTAAAACAAGCAATATAAATCCTAAAGCAAATGGAATTCTCCATGCAAAATATTGCCACTCTTGAGGTAAAAGCTCTAATGTAAGAAAACTAACACCTGATGCCAACAAAAACCCAACTACCGATGTTGAATAAGCTATAGCAAGATTAAAACCCCTATGAGTCTGATTATCCTCTTCTGAAGTAATAGTCATTAGGTTACCAAACTGTCCTCCTGCTGATAAACCTTGTAGCAACCTTACAACCACTAACAATATCGGTGCCCATATACCAATCAAACTATAATCTGGTAAGAAAGCCATTACTACAGTAGGCACAGCCATCAAAATTATAGCTAAATTCATAGCATAATGACGCCCTAGTCTATCCCCAAGCCTCCCAAAGAATACGGCCCCTATAGGTCTAGCTATAAACCCTGCAGCAAATGCTCCAAAGGTTGCTACTAATGCTACAAATTGACTTTCATTAGTAAAAAACTGAGATGCTATTACTGTGGCAAAATAACCATACAATGAAAAGTCATACCACTCTATAATATTACCGAACGAATTTTTGAATGTTGTTTTGATCTGTCTAAACATACCTTTTAAACTATAGTTCATTAAAGTCAGCACTAAGCAGCACTAACACATAGTCATTCCCTATATGGAAACCAACTTAATAATGTAACTATAAAAAAATACTCCTATGAAAACAATTGTTTTGTATACATATAACTTAACGGTATTGTAACAAAATATCAAGTTTTTCATGAAAATAGTTATATTAGACTAAATAAAATAAAATGAATTAGAATAAATATTTTATGCTTAACAAATAAGCACAATTAGAGAGAAATATTAGTCTTCAACTGATACGAATTTACGCTTTAAAGCACCGCCAGTATGGAATTTAACAACACCGTCTTTTAATGCAAATAAAGTATGATCTTTACCGCAACCTACATTTGTGCCTGGGTGAGTTTTAGTTCCGCGTTGTCTGATGATAATAGACCCAGCTTTTACTACTTCGCCACCATATCTTTTTACGCCTAAATATTTAGGGTTTGAATCTCTTCCGTTTCTAGTACTACCACCAGCTTTCTTATGAGCCATCTGTATACTCCTTTTTTATTTTAAAAAATTATAAACTAATTGATGAAACTTTCACTGCCGTGAAATACTGACGGTGACCTTGCTGCTTCATACTGTGCTTACGACGACGGAACTTCATGATTTTTACTTTAGCATTTCGTCCTTGCTCTACAACCTCAGCTACTACTTTAGCGCCTTCTACAGTTGGAGTACCAACTTTAACTTCGCCGTCTGCTGTTTCAGCCATTAAAACTGTATCAAATTCTACTTTAGCACCAATACCTAGCTCCATCTTCTCAAGCTTAACAACTTGACCTTCAGCTACCTTGTATTGCTTACCGCCATTTTTAATTATCGCGTACATTTTAAATCTCCATTAGATTTTTATCTCAGAACTGCCTATTTACAATAGACTTCTGACTTTTTGTTATTATTAAGTATTATCTAGCCATAAAACTAGACACTAAATTATACCAAAAGCACCCAAAATAGCAAATTTAATTGCCTAATTTCAGCCAACAATCACACGCATGATCATCAACTAAACCACACGCCTGCATATAAGCATAAATGATAGTACTTCCAACAAAACTCATACCTCGAGATTTAAGCTCTTTTGATATCTTATCACTTACTACACTTGTAGCAGGTACAAGCGCCGTACTACTCCAATTATTAATTATTGGCTTATGATCTACAAAGCCCCATAAAAACTTTGAAAAGCTCCCAAATTCTTTTTGAATATTTATAAATACTTGAGCATTTTTACGAGCTGAATAGATTTTGAGTTTATTGCGAATAATGCTGCTATCAAAGCGTAAAGACTCTAATTCATCGTCACTCATATTGGCAATTTTTGCAGGGTCAGAGTCATAGAAAGCATTCCTGTAACCCTCTCTCTTTTTTAAAACTGTTTCCCAGTTTAGTCCAGCTTGAGCTCCCTCAAGAACAAGAAACTCAAATAATACTCTATCGTCATAAATAGGTCTTCCCCACTCATCATCATGATAATTTGCATAAATTTGAGAGTTCGAGCCAAAACAGCGATTTTTATTATCAATCATATATTTGAAATATAGGTAGGGTTATGAATGTTTTAGTAATATTTTACGGAAAAATTACTCGCTTACTTTACCATGACACTGTTTAAACTTTTTACCCGAACCACAAGGACAAGGATCATTTCTTTTAACTTTTGGACCTTCTCTTTTTACTTGCTTAATCTTTGGACCTTCTTCTTGCTCTTGTTCGTCATGTCTTTCGTTATTATCAATTACACTTTCATGCTCAGCTTTGATATCACTCATTGAGTCTTTCCACTCTTCTTGTGCTCTTTGAGTTTCTTCTTCTGTTGCAATTCTTATCTTAGCAAGTGAGCTAATAACATCGTATTTGAAGTTATCTAACATACTTGAAAAAAGCTCAAAAGCTTCTTTTTTATATTCATTTTTTGGATCTTTTTGAGCATAACCACGCAGATTTATGCTATTACGCAAATGATCAATAGCACTTAAATGATCACGCCAATGTGTATCCATAGATTGCAATAATGAAAATTTCTCAAAATTCTTAACTACCTGCAGGTCAAGGTTTTTGGTTTTATTTTCAAATTCAAAGTTTACAGCAGTAACTACAGCATTTTTAAGATCTTCTTCCGTAAGCTCTTCATTTTCTTCATAAATTTTTTGCAAATCAACTTCTATCATAAAGTCAGCTTTTAGAGCTTTTTCTAGGCCATCCAAATCCCACATTTCAGACATAGATCCTGCTGGTACAAAATCATGAAATATTTTTTCAGCCACATCGACACGAATATCTGTAAGTGTACCTGTTACATCTTCTGCATCCAAAAACTCTTGTCTTTGATCGTATATAACTGTACGCTGTTTATTTACAACATTATCATACTCAAGCAAGTTTTTACGAATATCAAAATGATATCCCTCTACCTTGCCTTGTGCTTTTGATATAACTTTTGACATAAATCCAAATGCTAGTGATTCCCCACCTACTAGACCTTTTTTAACTCTTTCTGCCATAGCTGGAGATGCAAATATTCTTAAAAGATTATCATCCATTGATAAGTAGAATTTACTTTCACCCGGATCACCTTGACGAGCTGCACGACCACGCAATTGATTATCAATTCTTCGTGAATCATGTCTTTCTGAACCGATAATACAAAGTCCACCTGCTTTCTTAACAGCTTCATTACGCTCTTGCCAATCGGTTTTGATTTGAGTAATCTGCTCAGCTGTAGGCTCTTCTAAATCAGTGATCTCAACTTCCCAATTACCGCCAAGGATAATATCTGTACCACGACCAGCCATATTTGTAGCAATAGTTACATTACCAGGATAGCCCGCCATCGCAATAATACCAGCCTCTTTTTCATGCTGTTTAGCATTTAAAACACTATGCTTAATTTTTTTCTTTTTCATCAAAGTTGAAAGCACCTCAGATGCTTCAATTGATGCCGTACCAACCAATATTGGCTGACCATTAGCCACACGCACCTTGATCTCTTCAACTACTGCATCAAACTTCTCTCGTACACTACCATATATCTCGTCATGGTGGTCTTTACGAATAAGTGGCTTATTTGTCGGAATAATTATAACTTCTAAACCATATATGGAATATAATTCAAATGCTTCAGTATCAGCAGTACCTGTCATACCAGCAAGCTTATTGTAAAGCTTAAAGAAATTTTGAAATGTAATAGATGCCATAGTTTGGTTTTCGGCATTGATTTTTACACCCTCTTTAGCTTCTATAGCTTGATGCAAACCATCAGACCATCTTCGTCCTGGCATAGCACGACCAGTACTTTCATCAATGATGATAATTTCTTGATCACGCACAATATAATCAACATTTAACTGATAAAGTGAGTGAGCTCTCAGACAAGCGC
This sequence comes from Francisella sp., assembly GCA_047609165.1. Taxonomy (GTDB): domain Bacteria; phylum Pseudomonadota; class Gammaproteobacteria; order Francisellales; family Francisellaceae; genus Francisella. The sequence goes on along the minus strand of JBLFYO010000081.1, from coordinate 2,788 downwards.
TTAAATAATGCATTTTAGTGATGTTATGCGGACTGTATAGGTTGTCATCGTCTTCAAGTGCACCTTCTTTTTTAAGCATACTCTCAACTTTTGTATAACCTTTTTCAGTTAAATAAGCATTCTTTGACTTCTCTTCAAGATAAAAATCTTGTGGTTCTTCGCCCACTTCTAGCTCTTCTTTTTCTTGCTTAGTAAGGAAAGGTACTAATCGGTTAAATATCCCATACATTTCTGAGCTATCATCAGATGCACCAGAGATAATCAATGGTGTTCTAGCCTCATCAATCAAGATAGAATCAACTTCATCGATAATCACAAAATTACGGCTTCTTTGAACTTGGTTTTCTGATTCATACGCCATATTGTCGCGCAGGTAATCAAAACCAAACTCATTGTTTGTACCGTAAGTAATATCACAGCCATACGCTTCTTTACGCTGCTGGGGACTCAAATCAGCAACTATCACACCAACACTAAGTCCAAGGAAATTATAAATCTCACTCATAAGCTCAGCATCTCGTTTTGCTAAGTAATCATTTACGGTAATTACATGCACACCTTCACCAGAAAGAGCGTTTAGATAAGCTGGTAATGTCGCCACCAAAGTCTTACCTTCACCTGTACGCATCTCAGCAACTTTACCTTGGTGTAAAACTACACCACCAATAATCTGCACATCATAGTGACGCATATTTTTAGTTCGCTTTGATGCTTCTCTTACCACAGCAAAAGCTTCAGGTAATAAACTGTCTAATGATTGTCCTTTTGCAATTCTTTCTCTAAACTCTAAAGTCTTTGCTTTTATCTCTTCATCTGAAAACTTCTCAAGCTCGGATTCATAAGAATTTACTTTTTCGACGATTTTAGAAAGCTTCTTAACAAATCTGTCATTACGACTACCAATTATTTTCTGAACTAAACCTAGCATAATATTAAACCAACTCTTTTAATTTTTTGTAAAAAACACTACCTTGAACATGTATTATATAGAGTTTATGGAAGATTTAAATTAAGATAGTTATATAAACATAAGATAAAGCACCTAAATTGCAAAAAATGTCCTTTCAGATATTGAAAAAACTTTGTATTTGCCTGCTAACAACTATCTTGATTAGCAGCTCAACTACTAAGCCTATAGACATAAAGGTGAACATTATCACATCATTACAAAAAGAAAAACCAAGTAAAAAATATCCTAAAAGGATTATACCAACATGGTTTACTCAAGAATTAAATAACGATGATTCGTATTTATATGGTATTGGCTCCGATAGTTCATATAAAAAAGCTAAAGATAGAGCATTAATGGATATGATACAAAATCTCCAAGTCACTGTTTCAGCAAATACTTCCTTACAAACCATAAGTTCAAATGATGATATTTCACAAAAACTAGTTCAAGAAATATCAACTCAAACAGCTGACATAAATATCTTAAATTATAAAATTATAAATCAAGATGAATCAAATGGTGTTTTTTATATTCAATTACAAATCAATATAAATGAAACTATAGCATTATTAAAACAAGCCATATCGAACCAAACTATTGAATCACTGCAACTTACCCAAAATTCTGAGAATAAAAGTTTTTTGGCTAGATTTGATGCAACTCAAATGCTAAACAATAAAATACGAACTATAAAAAGCAGCCTGCGAACTCTGATAATTTTAGCCCCTGATACAGATATTGAAAACAATATGGTGCAACTCAACGAGATAGAGAATAAAACTCTAAACCTAAAGAGAAATATAACTATAAAAATTATTCGCAATAATAGTGGATACTTCTTTGATTCGCTAAAAAAATTTCTTCAAGTAAATGATTTTCACTATTCGCACAAAAACTCAAACATAGAAATTTCACTAAAATTACTTGATTATGACACCTCCATCAAAGACGGCAAATATTGCATGAAAACTAAAGTCGAGCTTCAAGCTAGTGATACCATATCAAATCAGTTGAAGCCTAAGACATACACTATGAACGCATGTTCTGACAAGGGTAGATTAACTGCTATAGATAAACTAAATGAAGCTTTCTACTACCGACTAAACAACACATCGAGTATTTATTGAATTATGAGCATAAAAATTATTCCAGAAAAATTAGCTGTTATTGAAAAGCACAAAACTCGTAAGAGAATCAAAAAAACAACCTACGCTGGTAAAGAATTAATTTCAAGAGCCTATCATCTAGTCAGCTCACTTGAAGTAGCAAATAGACAGCTTCAGCAAATAGATGTCCCTTACCTTAAAGATTGTAGCATTGTGTTCTATTCTCCTGAGAAGATAATCCTTAGTAGCGATAAAGAAATCTTAAAATCAAAAGTCAAAGAATTACATTCTCAGTTTGTGAAAATGTTAAGCAAACACACATTTTTTTCAAGACTAGAGAAAATAGAAATTCAGATTGACTACACACTAAAAACTACAAATAAAAAAGTTATAAAAAAAGTAAATCAAAAAACAAAAGACCATATAAATAACCTCAAACAAACTTTTCCACGATGAGACAACTAGTTTAAAAAAGCTAGTGGAACAAACTATACGCAACAATTCCCTCTAGTTTCTCGAACCCTTGATTTTAAAGGGTTTCAAAAATAACTTTTCGTAAACTTTTTTAGCAAAAGCGATATGTGTGGTACACGTATGATTTTTTTGAGGGTGTAAACTAATTTGTGTAAATGACTATAATTAAGTTGTAACCATAATTAGGAGAATACCATGATTCAATTAGATGAAAAAACATTAGCTGACTTAACTAAAAACTATAAAACCCAAGAAG
>JBLFYO010000080.1:0-7835 GCA_047609165.1 Francisella sp. | reverse complement strand
AAAAATATGTGAAAGAGCATATCTAGTGCATAAACAAACTGAATATAAAAGGCTGTCAGGAATATCTATATCGCATATTTATAACTTCAGACAAAACAAAGCATACCAACAGATTAGACGCAATTTTAGAACAAATAATAGAACAATTCCCATTTAAGATTATCAGCCTTCATTCAGATAACGGAAGTGAATATATTAATTTTACAGTAGCAAAACTACTTAAAAAGCTATTCAAACTAATTTTTGAACAGAATAATTGATGAGTGAATAAATGCCTCTTCAGACTCATTTGAGTATTGGAATATAATGCTTGAGTGGTATAAGTTGCATTGAAGTGCTAGGCAGTAAGGTGCTGTAAACTAAATTTGATATCAATCATTGTATAGGTTATATTTACAGTATATAAATTAGTAATTATTTATAGGAATAAACATTGAAAAACACAATGTTCAAAACACTCGGATTATTAACTCTCATATCTTCAGGATTGTATGCTGTTGGCGTAAATGATAATTGGTCTGATGATTATTCTATCTTCAAATATGTATCTGCTTCAAGCATTGAAAAACTAGGTAAAAATGTCGAATCAATACTACCTGAAGTAAACTCAGAAAATGTCTCTCTTCTATCAAATGATAGTATTTTGGGTAAGTATGGTCCTATAGGTCCTCAAAGAGCATTAGGCAGTGAATTAGCAGCGAATAATAATACTCCAAATATTAATCAATATCCTGCTTTAGATAAATATTATAAATCTTTTTTTGGACCTATTAATAAAACATTAGGTGAGAGAGGTCCTTTTACTGAAGAAAGTTATTATAATGGCTTTTTATTTCAAGATAGCAACTTTGCTGTACAAATTAGATCACTAGGATTGTGGGGAATATTAGGACCAACCGGTCCATTAGGACCAGTTGGAGTACTAGGTCCTTTAGGACATCATGGTTATAAAAAAAATGAAAACGGCGATTATATAGACGAAGATAATAATATTATCACAGAGATAGATGTTCCTTATGATAATGAATCAACAAGAAACTTTGATTTATACGAATATTATGAAACTGAATATGCATCTAAAAAGAAAGATCTTGATACATCTTTCGTAACTAAAGGTGATCTGGGTGATAATATTGATGATAAGTTTTTAATCAACAATGATCAAAAGCAGATTATTACAGCTCTTGTAGTTCCTACTAACTTATATAATCATTTTGATATAAGCCTATATAATAGTAAAGATAAACTGATAGCAAAATCAAATAGTATAGAATACATTAACTTTATTCAGTTTACAGCCCCTAAAAACACTTCGTATATACTAAAAGTATCTTCTCAAGATAAATCAAATGAATACATGCTATATGTAACAGGAAGTACTGAGTACCTTAATAAATACAATATTTCAGGTGATCATGTAGTAAGCAAATAGAAAGATTTACCCTATGGATCTTTTCTTTAAAAATATTTATTCTTAGCTTTTACTTCGTCCCAAATATCTTATCACCAGCATCACCTAAACCGGGGATTATATATTTCTTTTCGTTAAGATGACTATCAATCGATGCAGTATAAAGTTCAATATCTGGATGTGCTTTTTCTAGAGCTTCTATTCCTTCAGGTGCTGCTACCAATACTAAAGCCTTTATTTGTTTAGAACCTGCTTTTTTAAGCAAAGATATAGTTGCAATCATTGAGCCACCTGTAGCAAGCATTGGATCAACAACTAAAGCTAATCTTTCATCAAGCTTCTCACATAACTTTTCAAAGTATGGAATCGGCTTAGCTGTCTTTTCATCTCTATACATGCCTACCATACTAACTTTAGCAGCTGGCACATGCTCAAACACTCCATCCATCATTCCAAGACCTGCTCTAAGGATCGGTACAACCGTAAGCTTTTTACCTTTGATTTGCTCTATAGTGATATTTGTATCATTCCAACCTAATATTTCAGTAGCCTCAAGCTCAAAATCTGCTGTTGCTTCATAAGCTAGCAAACTTGAAACTTCTCTTGTAAGCCTTTTAAATTCTTGTGTACTTATATCTTTTGCACGCATAAGACCTAGCTTATGTTGAACCATTGGATGTTTAATTTCTACTATTTTCATTTATTCTTACCTTCTATTTTTATGAACAAAAATTAACCTGACCTAAAATTACTTTGTCTTTTGCACCTGTTGCACTTGGACAGTTATTGTAACCTCGATGCAGCGTTTCATTACCTAATACAGCAAATGCTATAGCCTCTTTAGCATCACTATTCTCTCCCACATTTTCAAAAGTTAAGACCTCAATTAATTCAAATTGTGATTTTATATAACTAATAAGAAATTTATTGTACGCTCCACCACCTGTGAATATAATTTGATCTAACTCTTGCTTAGGTAATACAAAATCTTTATATGCTTTTATAATACTCTCTGCTGCAAATACAGTAAGGGTATGAACTATATTTTGCTTTAGCTCATTACTATATTTTTTGATAATAGCATCCGTATATTGGACACCAAAAAGCTCTCTACCTGTAGATTTAGGCGGTTTTTGATTGAGATAGTCATTTGCCATTAGCTCATCAAACATTTCTACTATCAAGCTTCCTGTAGATGCCATATCTCCATTATCATCATAAGCCTTACCATACAACACTTCCATCGCTTGATTTATCATCATATTACCTGAGCCTGTGTCAAAAGCTGTTACTTCTTCAATACTACAGTTTTTAGGTAATATAGTTGTATTAGCAATCCCACCAATATTATGTAAAGCTATAGATTTATCTTTTGAGCGATATAGCAAATAATCCACAAAAGGAACTAATGGTGCGCCATCTCCCCCTGCAGCTATATCACCAGCTCGAAAGTTAGAAACTACTGTCGTCTTACATTTATAAGCGATAGTAGCTGCATCTCCTAATTGTAGTGATGATTTTACCAAGCCATCTTTGTTTTGAGTTTGATGATAAATAGTCTGCCCATGATTTGCTATAAAGCTGATATCGCTATTATCTAATCCTGCCTCTTTTATAAGTGCATTAGTAGCTAGAGCATACTCTTTACCAAGCTTGAAATTCAAACTGCATAAGAGTTGGGCATCACTAGTTTTTAAATCTAAAGATTTCTTGATGTCCGCTAACAACTCTTTAGAGTATGGGTAAGTCTTTAGCTTAACAAGCTTGATATCTGTATCTAAACCAGATCCCTTTATCTTACACAAAGCCACATCGATACCATCAAGTGATGTACCAGACATAATTCCTATACAATATTTATAATCATTCATATATAAAACAAGTGGAATATCTTTAAAGATATTATAACGAAACTACTATAAAAGTAATATGAAATCCTTACATTCAAGCTTCTCGAACAAGGTTACCTTTTACAAGTCTATAAATTTTATCCATCTTTTTAGCCAAAGCTTCATCGTGAGTAACTATCACAAAACTAGTTTGAAAATCTTGGCTAAGCTCGCACATAAGTTCAAATATACTCTCTGAGCGTTCCATATCAAGATTACCAGTTGGTTCATCTGCAAGTATGCAATTAGGGTTTGTAACCAATGCGCGAGCTATAGCAACTCGTTGGCGTTCACCACCGGAAAGTTCGGATGGCTTATGATCAAACCTTTCATCTAAACCTACTCTTACGAGTATCTCTTTTGCTTTTTTGATTGATTCAGCTTTGCCATATTTTTTAGTGATAGCTAATGGAATCATTACATTTTCTATAGCGGTAAATTCTGGTAGTAAATGATGCAGCTGATAAATAAAACCAAGGTGCTTATTACGCATCATCGCACGCTTATTTACTGACTGATTATCAAATCTTTGTCCTGCTAAGAAAACCTCGCCCTCACTGCATCTATCTAAACCACCGATAATATTAAGCAAAGTAGTTTTACCAGAACCAGACAAGCCAAGTATCGCAACTTTTTCACCTTTTATGATATCTAAATTAATATTTTTCAATATTGCAATATCACTTTTAAACTCTGTATATTTTTTAGATACATTTTTACAGCTTAGTACTACATCATTATTCATATCTAAGAGCCTCCACAGGTTGTACTCTTGATGCACTCCATGCTGGATACAATGTCGCCAAGAAGCTAAGAATCATAGATACTATAGTCACTTTCACTACATCACTCCACATAAGTGTAGACGGTATATAGTCAATCATATAGACACTCGCACTTACCATCTGCCTACCGCTAACCTGCTGTATAAAATTCACAATCTCGGTAGCATAAGTAGCTAACACGATCCCGAGCAACACGCCTAATATAGTCCCTATAAGACCAATTATAAAGCCCTGATATATAAACACCGTGATAATCTGTCTTGAAGACATTCCCATCGTGCGTAAAATTGCGATATCACTTCGCTTATCTGTAACAACCATTACCAATGATGATAGTAAGTTAAATACTGCAACCGTAATTATTAGTAGTAATATAAAGAACATCATTGTCTTTTCCATCTTCAAAGCATCAAAGAATGATTTATTCTCATCAGTCCAATCACGAGTGAAATAATACGGAGCGATTGCACCATCATTAAGCTTATTTTTAATTATCGGAGCATCATAAACATTATCTGTGCTTAGCTGAAGTGATGAGACATTATTGCCCATTTCAAAGACTTTTTGAGCATTTTTGATATTAATCATGGCATAGTAAGCATCATATTGATAACTCACAGAAAATATCCCAGAAACTTTAAATTGTTTGATGCGTGGAATCATACCTGCTGGCGTAAGATTCATTTTTGGCACAATCAGCGTAATCTTGTCGCCTACTGTCACACCTAGATTATCTGCTAAAGCACTTCCAAGTACGACATTATAACCCTTACCATCATCTAGTGATGAAAGACTACCTTGTATAATATGATCAGCTATTGGTAATACAGTAGTTTGATATTTAGGCTCTATACCTTGTACTTGCACAAATGCTGTGGTACTACTGCCCTTATTTGCACTCAATAAACCTTGTGACTCTATAAGTGGTGCTGCAGATTTAACCTTTGGGGCTTTAGCTTCTATTGCTTTTGACAAATCTTGCCAATTTTCAAGCTTCCCACCCATCTGATACACCTTTAACGGTGGCACCATCATCAGAATCCTACTTTTGATTTGATCATCAAAACCATTCATAACCGACATAACTGTAATAAGTACAGCTACACCTAGAGATATTCCTAAAAATGAAATTGCCGAGATAATAGATATAAATCGGTTACGCTTTTTCGCACGGATATATCTTAACCCAATAAATAAAGGAAGACTTTTAAACATCACTCATTCTAATCTAATAAATTTGTAGTCTAGGATAGCATATTTAGAGTATGAAAACATTTGTAAAATGTCTAAGGGACTGTCCAACCTATCAATTTTTAACTAGACCTATCAATTTTACATAATTGTTGAAGTGCTTTATTTAGACTATTATTCATGGCATAGATAATAAGTAATTATATTATAGGTTAAAACCATTAATAAAACTAAAGTTTCAACATTTTATACAATACCCGTTTATCTCTGTGCTTTGACTGCATCATACATCGTTGTAGCATCAGTTTTTGCTAGGCTGATATTTTAGCTTTATACAAATCATTGTGAAATACTCAACCCATCCGTCATACTACCGCTTGACCTTTTTAGTTTGATACTATCTTTTTATAGAACTAAAAATAATTTATGTATATTTTCTATATATGGACTCTAGTGTCGTAGCACTAGAACGACTGATTTCAGACTTATACCAATCCTAATACAGAGTGATACATTTATCGCAAAGCAGTTTTGTGCCTAATTTAAGCTTTTGATGTGTAGGCATACTAGCAAATATGAAAGGAGTGAAGGAGGTATGAAATACAAAGTAGGAATTTGTATTGGGATTGGGATTAATACTCATGCATCATACTGCTACTTGATATTTATCATCAAATACTACACAAGTTCAGTATCATATTTTTATGTGTTTTTGAATGTTTTTTATGGAAAGGTATTTGAAAATGTTGACGATTACCTACTTTCACCTAGCTAATGCTAAACTATCATCGGCGTGAGTCCATTTCACTTCTGAGTTCGGAATGGGATCAGGTGGTACTAGACTGCTATTTTCGTCAATAGTTAGTATTCTACTCTTATTTGAGATAGTGTCAATGGTAGATTTTAGTTTTTTACTGAAATTTCGGCATGGCTCAAAACAGGTATACACATGTCAGTAAAATTAAATGATTTTTAAAAGCAGTCTGAATCATTAGACTTTATAATCTATTCAAAAAAAATCATAATACAAAGTAAATGACTCAAACCAGGCTCTTTTCAATTCCTTGTTGGTTAGATACTCAGCATTTTAAAACCTTGCAAATCCATCACTAATCTTTGGAATAACGACTCAGTTTTAGTAAACCGATAACACCCTCTTTTTATAACTTTTATTTTGTTATTCAAGCCTTCTACAAATCCACTATTTTTCCTAGATTTAAAGTAGTTGGCTATTGATCCTTTATACTTTTCTAGAGTACCTATAAAACTATCAAAGCAAGTTATAGCACTTTTTTGAACTTTAGTAATCCATCTATTTATATTAGCCATTGCTACTTTCTATTCCAATGAGTCTTAAATATATGCGTCAACTTTAATGCATAACTATGTGCTTTTTTGAGAATTGGAGAATGTATTAACAGAGCTAATTTGTCTTTATCAGCCTCAGTCAAACACTCATGCTGTTTGCGAAGTATATACTCCTCTAATCCTTTCGTAATCTTGCCGCCAGTAGCTACCCAATCATATTTTTCTGTAGTTGTAGTATTGTCATCACAGCGCTTACATTCGTAGCGAACTGGCTTAATTTCCAAGACCGCAGGTTTATCAAAAACAGAGGTATGTTTTATCTCTAACATTCCACTATAACCAAAGCGTTTTGTGGCGTCTTTTCCGTACTTATGGCAAGTGGTTTTAGTGTTTTTACTTTTGATAGACTGTAAGTATCACAGTACCTTTAGTAGCAATGCGTTGAGAGATTATATATAATGAGTTTATATCTAAAGGAAGTGTGAAATCTGACATATTTATGAGGACTTTTAAAATTTGATGATTTATTGTAACCTTTATAGGAGTTGACTTCTATACCAATAAAGATTCAGATATAGCCTAAATTTTGTTACCCTGAAATCAAATTAGATTTTCATATAATTTGTTATCTATTATATACTCTATTATATTTCCATGGTGACACTTCACTTTTTTAAGGGTAATGTTATTAGATATCTTTTCAACATTATTATAATCAAGGCTTAGAGTATAATTACTTAATTTAGTATCATCTATCATAAATCTATCATCATGAAGCAAAGCTTTGAATAGTTTAATTTGAGTATATATAAGCCTAGATGATATATCGCTATTACTAAGTATCTTTTCAGAAGCTTGTGCTTTAATTATATTCTCAATATATTCAAGCTCAAAACCTTTATCATTAAAATACTCTTCTAGTTGTAAATTAAGTGCTTTTTCATCAATATTATTCCTTAGCTTTGAAAACTTCTTATCAGTGAGAATAGTATCAAGCAATATAACATTGACATTTCGATATCCTCTTGCCTCTAAAATAGAAGCTATTTCTAAGGAGATTTGACCTCCTAATGACCAGCCAAGTAAATATAAATTATCTTTCACATTATACTCTTGTAAATAAGAGTCTAAATATAGTGTAGCTGTCTAGTTTGGGGAGGTTGTCCCAATAATTTTATAAGCTTTAGCCTTAAACATATCCGGCGTTTCATTAAAAATATCAGGTTTAATTCTATACCATTCTATGACAGC
>JBLFYO010000079.1:0-7885 GCA_047609165.1 Francisella sp. | reverse complement strand
AATCTTTGGAAATAGTTATATCTCAGCGACTACTTAAACGCAAAGGTGGTGGTCGAGTAGCCTCGTATGAAGTTTTGGTAGCAAATTCTGGTATTAGAAATATGATTAAGGAAAATAAACTTCCTCAAATCTATACATCGTTACAAACAGGCTCTGCCAAGGGAATGATTACTATGGAACAAAGCATTGATAATTTGCTAAAATCTGCAACAATCACTCCTGAAGAAGCAGCTAAGTATATAGTTGTTAGGTAACCATATATGAAACTGTATTATTTAGCTTTTTATGCTTAGAAATACGGCCCGATACTCGCTTTCTCCAAAGCTTAAAACTTGAAGACTTTAAATTTTTTCTCATAATTAAAATCACCTGTGGCTCTGAAAGCCCACTAATGTTTTTTATATCATCAAAAGAAGTTTTATCGCACCAAGCCATTTGAATTATTTCGCTTGTATTTGCGTCTATATCTTTAATCATGGCTGTATCTCTCTACCATCCCATGCAAAACATTTGCCTGTATCGTTTATAGTCAAATTATCTAATACTTGGAGTAGTTTATCTGCTGAATATTCTGCTGAAAAAAGCTTTCCTTCAGATACTCTAGCTTGAAAAGGTTTAGATAGATTACTCTCTACAGTTCCTGGATGTAAGGCAATTATTATAGCACTTTTATTGAATCTTTGGGTTTCTATGCTAGCTGTTTTTATAAACATATTTAATGCAGCTTTTGACATTCTATAAGCATACCAACCGCCTAGTTTATTATCTGAAATACTTCCAACACGAGCTGAAATACATGCAAGTATTGATTTGTATTGGTTATTTAACTTAGGTATAAAATATTTTGCCACTAATGCTGGGAATATGGTGTTTGCTGCAAATAAACTTTGAAAATTACCGGAAGATATTTGCTTCAATGATTTTTCAGGTGATAAATCTTGAGTATGTAGTATTCCAGTTGCGACAAATACAAGATCTAGGTTTTTCTCAAATTTATTACTAATTGCATCAATAGAAGATTCATCATCGTAGTTAATCTGACCATAATCTACATTTGTAAGCTTTCCTATAACTTCTTGCTGCGAAAAGGCAGAAATCTTAGCATTAGGATAATCTGTAGCAAGTTTAGACAATAAAGCATTGCCAATAGCTCCAGTTGCTCCAAATATGACTATGTTATTCATTTATAACTCCGATAATATGTTGTGCTAATTTAAAAGCACTTATGAAAGCTGATTCAACTCGCCCTTGTATACACCAATCACCACAAGCTGATAGTTGTTGGTCATTATCTACAAAAAAAGGTTCACTTTTTTGTTTTTGTATATTAGCAAATCGCCAAGCGTGAAGAGTTATATGACTAGGATTTTCTATTTCGATCAAACTTTTAACTTTACTAAGCATTTGTTGCTTTGATAATTCGCGGTCGTTGTCTATATGTATGTCTGCCCATTCATTGCTAGAGTGAACTACAAGGCAATCAGGGGTATTGCGATTCGGCTTTGAACTATTTACAGATATCCAACTTATAGTATCATCATTGATAAGAGCTGCATCAAAATCTAAGTTCAAAGAACCCTCAAAACCAAGCATTAATGATAGGCAAGCGCGCATCTTAGTATCTTTAATTTTACTGTAGAAATCTGTAGTTGTAGGTAGCAGTTCTTTTAATTGATCTACTGGGATTGCATATACAACCCAATCGTATTCACCAAGCAAAGTGTCGTTACTATCAAAAAGCTGCCATTTATCTGCTACTTTAGTCACTAAAGTAATACGAGTATTTAATCTAATATCTAAGCCTTTAGCTAAAAATTGCGGCATAGCATTCATATTTGGACAGCCAATATAATGACTAAAATCATCGTCCCATTTTTTGCGTGAGATAATTTGTCTGTCTTTTATCTCCACAAAATTGGCATTCCATCGTTTGATAATATCTTGAGATAACATCGGCTCTATGAAGCTAGCAAATTCAGGCGTTTTGACGGTGAAGTATTGAGCACCGTGATCAAAAAAGTACGGATCAGCATATCTTGTGGACATCCTACCACTTACACCACGAGCTTTTTCAAAAACTGTAATATCAGCAAAATCTTTTAATCTATTTGCAGCAGTAAGACCTGCTATACCAGCACCTATAATTGCTATTTTTATCATAGATATATCTAATAGCTCAACTTTTCTTTAACTTTACCCCTAAATACATAATAAGCATATCCAGTATACAATAGTAGCAAGGGTATCATTATAATTGCTGGTATTAGCGTAAATAGTAGCGTTGTATCGCTTGCTTGTGCTTCCATGTAAGTTAATTGATACGGTATTACATAAGGAAACATTAAAGTTACCATACTCAGATAAGTAAGAGCAAAAATTGTAACTGTTATCCAGTAAGGTAAAGAATGGATTTTAGAGTCGATGATTTTCCATAGTATGTAAAAGCTGATTATTGTAAGTACAAAAAATTCACCTAATATAACCATTTTATAGATGTTGTTGAATGGTAGGGTGATGTATAAAGGAGTCATAAGACCGATTAGTAGCATCAATATAGCTAGAATCCGACAGCATTTTTTAGCGTATATTTTAGCCTTCTCAAAAAGCTCGCCTTCTGTTTTGAGTATAAGCCTTGTAGCTCCAAGTAGGGCATAGCCTGTGATAAGAGCAACACCCGTTAAAATTTGAAAAGCTAGGCCATAAGTTAGAGAGTCTTTAGGGTAGCCAATGATAAGATCACCAACGATATAACCTTCTAAAAAAGTAGCGGTGATAGATGAGATAAAGAAGAGTTTATCCCAGTTTCTAATACCTTTTGCAGAGGCTTTTAGCCTAAACTCAAAGCAAATACCTCTAAGTAAGATCATAACTACAAGCAATACTGCAGACATATATATCTTTGGAAATATAAAAGCAAATGCAATTGGGAACATACCATAAAAACAAGCTAGAGAAAGCACAAGCCATGTTTGGTTACCATCCCATGTTGGTAAAAGTACACTAGTGGCAATATCTCTTTGATTGGAGTTTAAAAAAGGGAAAAGTATTGCAACACCAAGAGCAAACCCATCTAAGATAACATATAAAAGTAAACTAAATGCGATTATGCCGAGCCAAATTAAACCTAAATCCATGATTTACTCCTTATCTTTTGTGTTTTTTTCAACAGCCTGAAAATATGAGTAAGGCATACGCTCTTCATCATCATTATTTACTGGGCCTGCTTTGATTAGCTTTATTAGGTATTTGAAGTAGAAGTATCCAAAAATTACAAAGTAAACTAAAACTATCGAAACTAGTGATAATAAAACTTGCCAAGCGTTAATGTCACTTACAGAATATTGTGTCTTTATGATTCCGTACACGACCCATGGTTGGCGTCCAAATTCTGCAGTAAACCAACCAGTAATGATTGCAACAAATCCTAATGGTGTTGATAGTCTACATATCCATAGAAACCATTTTTGATGGTATATTTTTTGTTTAATTAGTAATAAAGAGCCAATAACACCTATAAACACCATTAATAAGCCTATTCCTACCATGATTCTAAAGCTATAGAATACCACAGCAACTAAGGGCCTATCTTCTTTAGCAACTGATTTTAAGCCTAGCATTTCGCCATCTAATTTATGAGTGTTTATTAGTGATGCTAGTTTAGGTATTTCTATAGCAAAAAGATTTTTTTCTTGAGTCTCACTAGGGTAAGCAAACAGTACGAGAGGAGCTCCTTTTTGAGTGTCCCAAACTCCCTCCATTGCTGCAGTTTTGAGTGGTTGATGCTTGTGAACCTCTATACCAACTTCATCACCTACAGATAGCTGTGTAAAGCTAAGTACTAATATTGAAATTACCGAAAATTTTATGCAAGTCTTTGCAAAAGGCTGAAATTTATTTATTAAAATATAGTAGCAGCTTACTCCGAGTATCACCATTAGTGTACTTAAATATGATGCTAATAGCATGTGAATAAACCTAGGTATAACAGATGGGTTTAAAATAACTTTATACCAACTATCTACTATAAACTGATCGTTCACAAACCTTACACCATCGGGTGTTTGCATCCATGAGTTTGCAGAAAGTATCCAAAATGCAGAAAGTGTTACTCCAACAAAAATTACAAAATTGGCTGAAAAATGAACATATTTGTTTATTCGTCCCCAACCAAATATCATAATACCAAGAGCTCCAGCTTCAATAAAGAAAGCAGTTAGAACTTCATAGGTAAATAATGACCCAAGTACAGGGCCAACTTTTTGTGCAAAGCCTGCCCAGTTGGCTCCAAGCTGAAATTCCATTACAATGCCAGAAACCACACCCATACCAAATGTGAGAGCAAATACTTTTGTCCAAAATTTAACAATAGCTAGATATTTGTCTTTTTTTGTAATAAGCCACAACGCTTCAAAGATCATCAAAAACGTTGCTAAACCTACGCTGAAAGCAGGAAATAGGATGTGAAAACTTACAGTAAAAGCGAATTGTATTCTTGATAATATTTCTACCCAGTACATGGTAAAATCACCTAATTATAACGATTTGTCATATTGTCGTATATAGACAAGGATTTATCAACCCAAGTTTAGCTAAATTAATAAATTGTAATATTTAAAATATTTATATCGCTTATAATAAATATAGATTTTTAAATTAAAAGGAGATTCTATGAATATACTAATCGCAGGTGGGTCTGGATTTGTAGGTGTAAATTTGGCAAAACATTTGTCACAACAACATAATCTGACATTGCTATCTCGTTCAAATAAGAAATTAGTCAACTACCAAAATACAATAACTTGGAGTGAGTTGAATACTAACAATATTAGCGACTATGACATTATTATCAATCTATGTGGATATAACATCGGTCAAAAGCGTTGGAGTAAAGCTATAAAAGAGAAAATTATCTCTAGTAGAATTGAGCCAACTCAGAAACTTGTTGATTTGATTGGAGATAAAAACATTTGGTTAATAAATGCTAGTGCAATAGGTTTTTATGCATTTAGTAAAGAGGCTCAAAATGAAGATGAGTTTATTGAAAATGATACTCCAAGTTTTAGCCAAAAGATTGTACACCAATGGGAGAGTGTGCTTAGAAAATCAAAACTACAAAAGTATACGATTTTGCGTTTTGGTGTGGTTATCGGCGATGGTGGAGTGTTAGCAAAAATGACTATGACAGCAAAGTTTGGAGTTCTGACTAAATTTGCTAGTGGAGAGCAGCTTATGACCTGGGTGAGTATATATGATTTAGTAAGAGTCTTTGAATTTGTGATAGATAATGACTATTCACAAAAACAAGCTTTTAATCTTACAGCACCTAACGCAATTTCAAATACAGTAATGGTAACAGCGATCAAACAGTTAACTAAAACGAAACTAGTTATGACTATGCCAGAAATGGTGATTAAGCTAATGTTTGGTCAAATGGGTGAGGAGTTATTGCTTTCTAATCAAAATATTAAGCCAAAAAAATTAATAGAAAAAGATTTTAAATTTGATGATGTAAATATAGAGAGTGCTTTAAAAAGATATTTGTAGAATTATTGTAAAAGTCACATTATTTTTCTTGAGAATTATCAATAGGAATTTTAACTATTACTGAGATACCTTTATCAGCATTGTTTTTAGCAAAAATCTTACCATTATGTAGTCTTACAATTTCAGTTACGATAGCTAGACCTAAGCCACTACCTTCTTCACCTGTACCAGTTTCACGATAAAATCTATCAAAAATCCTATCAATATTTTCTGGTGGAACTCCGATACCATTATCTTTTATTTCAACAATAATCTCATCATTTTCTTGGTAAGAATATATTTTAATAAGACCACCATTCTCAGTATATTTAATTGCATTTGAAATAAGGTTTTTAAATAATATACCTAGTAGATAATCATTACTATAACACCAAAGCTTTTGCTCGCAAGGGAAGAATGATATCTCAATATCTTTTTCAATTGCTTTGATAGCATTGTCGGCAATAAAAGTCTCTAGAACTTTGTTTATCATAAGTTTTTTAGCAAATACAATCTGCTCATTTGGTTGAATTCTATTAAAGGTAAGAAGCTGGTCAATGATATGAGAATATCTATTTGCAGAACTTTTTACTCGTTCCATCTTTTGTTTGATTTCATCGATATCATCAGACTCTAAAGCTATTTCAACTAGTGTTTTAATGCCAGCTACAGGGGTCTTAAGCTCATGTGCAGCATCTCCAGAGAATCTTTTTTCTCGCTCGAGAATCTGATGGAATTTTTCTATAAGTGAGTTAATCTGCTCAACTACAGGCTTGATTTCATAAGGAACTATGTCTTCATCAAGCTTTTCATTTTCACGGGGATTGATTTTGGATACGCGTCTATTAATGCGTTCAAGAGGATGTAAAGCTGTCTTTAGGATATAATAAATGAATGCTATAAGAATCACATAAGTAGCAGCTAAGAGTATCGCAAATTTAAGAATAATTTGACGCGAGATTTTATCCTTAATGGCATTATTAGCAAATATAGTAATAAAATTTCCACTATCAGTTTTTAGATTGTATGTATACCAATGCTTTTGATTGCCATCTTGGTCAGTATATAACCACTCAAAACCAGTTGTAGATGTGATGCCCTCATAATCTTTACTAAATATAGGTAGGTTTGATGTTTTTAGAATGAGTTTTTTATGTTTGCGGTCATACACTGTAAACCCAACACTGTCGTTATAGTTCTTGATATTTAAAAATGAAGTTGAAATTTTATCTACAATCATGTGGGTGGTATTTTCATCATCTTCTAAAGGGTAAATTTTCAATACTGTTTCTATAGCTTGAGCAGATGTCTTAAGTTGATAATCAAATAAAGCATCATTTTGATACTTAACCTGATAAAAACTAAATAGTGATATAATGAGCATAAATATCGCAAAGAAACTTGCAAATGATACGACTAGAAAACTAAGTATAGAGCCTTCTTTTTTTCTCTTTAAAAACATGGTTTTAGTAAGGTATTTGATTTTACTGTAGTTATTATACACAAATCATTTGAAAACACTGATTTCTGAATTAGTGTTTATTGAAATCAATTATGCTACTTATCTTCTCGATCTTGAAACATCCAAATATTGCTTTCCATCTGCATCTGTTTCCAGGTATACATAATAGGTTGTACTATCAGATTTATGAGTTGTACTATGAGATTTAGGAAGTCCATTTTCTATCCACGCAGTATAATAATCATGACCAGAGCAATCATTAGCAATTTCTATGTATATATTGCTAATAGTAAGCTAGGTGTCATTAGATCTAAGTTCAAGGTTTACATACTTGCGTACCTTGTGAAAATGCACGTTACAATCACCAGAATTATTATTTTCAAATTTAAAAGTTGTTGTAGCATAGCCTAAAATTTATAGCATCAGGCATATTAGTACTTTTATCAGTAATTAGATCTAGAAATAGTTCTATACCAAACTTAAGATTTCTTGTGATGCCATTTTCTTCCTCTTGATTAATCTGATCTATAGCACAATTATCATTTTTAATACAATTTACAGTTGCAAATGCACTTGTGATTAGCGTTAAGCCTAAGATTGTTTATATTGATTTTTTCATAAGTTTAGAATTTATAGCTGTCTAGTTTGGGTACGTTATCCCAAATTTTGTCAATAGCCTGTAACATATCAAGTCATATAACCACAAAGGACAAGATATGCCACAGAACTACCATAGTAATGCTACCACAAACCAACATATAAGAGCAATAATTCAATCATCAGAATTGACAACCAAAGAGTTGTCTTTGAGATATAACATAGATGTCAAAACATCAAAGAAATGGCGTGTACGAGATTTCCAAGTAGATGTTAGCTCAAGACCTCATAACATCAACTATG
>JBLFYO010000078.1:0-7918 GCA_047609165.1 Francisella sp. | reverse complement strand
TGAAAGAGCTAAAGAGCAGTATGGTATCGAGACTGGTATATTAATCTGTGGTATGTATCATTTAGATGATGCTACAAATCTTGAGATGGCTAAATTGTGTACCAAGCACAAAAAGATTGTAGGTTATGATTTTGCAGGTATGGATATTCGTGGAAATCTCTCTAGCACTCAAAGCAAAATTATAGAGTTTCTGAATAAAAACAACATAAAATTTACTGCTCATAGCGGAGAATTTTCAAATATTGATAATATTATCGATGCTATAAATAATGGGGCTAAAAGGCTAGGGCACGCTTGCAATCTTCTCAAAACAGAGGATGAAAATATTTTGGAAAAAACTATATGTCTAATCAAAGAAAAAAATATTCATATAGAATCAAACCCAAGTAGCAATATAGCATTAGGGATTATAGATGATTTCAAGAACCATCCATATAAAAAGATGTATGATATGGAGATAAGTATCGCACTAAATACCGATGATAGACTTATGCTAAAAAACCTGAGTTTGACAGATGAGTACTTTAATGCACATCGGGAAAACTATTTGTCACTTACAGATATGGTTACTATGAATATCAATGCTGCTAATTCAGCTTTTACAGAGCCTCATCTCAAGCAAAAAATAATAAAAACTATAAAGGATTTTGATTATTAGATTCAGCGACTTTCTTTTTATATAATAATTGCTTTAGTCTCACACCTATTAGCATCACATAAATCATATTGATAATCACAGGCACAATATATCCAAATAAACCAAATAAACCAAATAAACCAAAAAAACACCATCGATTTTTAATAATGCTTTAGCTTCAGAGCCACCTATATATGAGCCTGCCCATTGTATAAAATCTTCACTAAAAAAATAGTGTTGGAGCAACTTGTATTTTCATGGTAAAAATAACATTACATAATGCTCCGACAAATATACCGGGATTAAATATGTAATGATTATAATCAAGAGTTGTTATTCTAAATGATCTAAAAAGAACAATCTCTAAATGGTTATATTCGCAGATTATAAAAGCTATAAAAAACACAATTATATAAATTCTAAAATCAGCAGGTGGCAGGTGATTCATAAGGTATAGTTTGATAGCTAGAGTAATTAGTAAGCTAAATATTAAAGCACCAAGAAATAGGGTAGCATTAAGATAAGAACAAAGTATCAAACTAATTGAGCAAAATACTGGCCAATTAAATAGTTTCCAGATTTTTGGTTTTATGATGTTATAAATAAGGGTATCTTCATCGAGATTATTTTTCTTAAAAAACATATTTAACTATATTTACTAATAACTACTCTATTATACCAATCCCAATATGCATTGGTACACATTATCACAAAGGAGTTAAATTACTGATGTTACGCACTAAACACAAATTTGAGTGATATAAGTTGCATTGAAGTGCTAGGCAGGAAGGTGTAGGAGCTACTAGTAGCTTCAAATCTTCCTAACGACGCAATTTGATGTAAATTATTCCATCCCTTTAAGGACAAAAGATAAAGTGAGAATGAAGTAATTCGCATTGTGATTGGTATTAAGCTTTAAAATTTGCTTTTAAAAGATTATAGTATACAAATCATTTAATAAAAGAATTGTAAGTATGAAACAGCAACTAAGTTTCACTGTTGTTGGATTTATGTGTTGTGGTAGTTTGATGGCGATGAGTAAAAATCCTACAGCTCCTACATTAAACGATTATCGTGCTAAAATTACAAACATAGACCAAGAAATTATTGATCTAATAGCTAAAAGAGATAATATAGTCAAAGAAGTTGGTAAGTATAAAAAGGTACATAAACTTAATGTCTATGATCCTGAACGAGAAGCTAAGCTGAAAAAAGTTCATACAGCTATGGCTATCAAATCTGGAGTATCGCTAGAAGTTGTAGACAATGTGTTTGATGCTATTTTTACAAACTCAAAAAACCTTGAAAGAAAAGTCTAATACCAATCCCAATATAGATTGGTATAAATCACTAAAAATTAAATAGGAAGATTTTATGAAAAAACAACTAAGTTTAGCCCTTGTGGGATTGTTATTTTATGGTAGCTTATTTGCTATGGCAAGTAGCAATACTGGTCAACCATCTATGGAAAACTATAAAATGAAGCTCACAAATGCAGATCAAGAATTAGTAAGAGTAATCGCTGAAAGAAAGGCTATAAGAAAGCAGATGTTTAAATTTGAGAAAAAACATAAACTAGCAACTTATGATCCATTTAATGATGAGAAACTAAAAAAACCTTATACGGCATTTGCAGTACAGTATGATGTATCTCCACAATTGGTGGACAAAATATTTGGTATTTTGAATACATCTGATTTGCAAACAGCAGAACAAAGTTTTTAATAAAGTATAAAATAGGTAATAATATGAGTAGTATTTATGATTTCAAACTAACAGCTAATGATGGCACAGAATTTTATTTACCAAAAAATAAAGTCCTGCTAATAGTAAATGTGGCAAGTAAGTGTGGTTTTACAAAACAATATCGCGGCTTACAGCATTTACATGAACTATATCCAGATTTAGAAATAGTAGCTTTCCCATGTAATTCATTTGGTGGACAAGAGCCGGCTGAAGATGGTGAGATAAAGAGCTTCTGTGAGACGCAGTTTGGTATTACATTTCCTATTATGAAAAAAACCAAAGTAAATGGTAAAGATGCTGAACCATTATTTATTTATCTAAAAGAGCATGCAAAAGGTATATTAGGTACGGAGAGAATTAAGTGGAATTTTACAAAGTTTCTCATTTGTAAAGATGGTGAAACTGTAGAGAGATATGCACCTAAAACTATTCCAGAAGAACTGATTCCTGATATAGATAATTTTCTAAAAGACTAAGATTTATAAAAATTTAGGTATATAATAACACTAGTTTAATATGTTGAGATTAGTATGACATCAACCTCTCTAACTTACAGATTCTATTAGCTACACTATATAGTTTGCGTTCTTATTTGCATTAATCTCAAGAGCAAAGGTGTTTGATAAATGGGTCAAGGCAAGTCCTATTGAAGATCATTTTGATAGAATACAATTAGACGACCCTTATCACATCAAAAAAGATATCGATTTTGCAGGAATATTTCTGCTATTAGCTTTAGCATTTACAGATACAGATATTGCAAAGATACTTTCTGTTTATTTACCTGAAACAGCCATGATATCAAGTGGAACATGGACTATATTAATAGTTACTTTGTTTGGATTTATAGTTGCCATGACCCCTATTGCTAAGATAAGAAGTGATAGCATTATAGCAAGTATATTCTTATATTTCTTGATAGCTTTGATTGCATCAGGGTCTTCATTTACAGGCTTTAGTGATGCACCTATATATATATATAGCTTATGGTTTGCTAGTATTATTAATTCATACTATAATTATGGTGATATTGACTAAGATATTTAGACTAAATTTAGCTATATGCTCAATTGCATCATTAGCAAATATTGGCGGAATCGCAGGGGCTCCTATACTAGCCAGTGCATATACGCATAGCTTAGTCTCTATTGCTGTAGTTATGTCGCTATTAGGGTTTTTAATTGGTACACAGGGTGGACTTATAGTCGCTAAGATACTTTCAGGATTTGCAATATGAATAAAATTATAAACATCGAAACTTTAGTTATAAAAACACCTCTAAAAAGAACATTTACAACAGCTGTACGAAGTACAAATCATATTGATACTATCATTGTCAAACTAACTCTTGATAATGGCACAATCGGCATTGGAGCTGCTCCTGCAACTACTGCAATTACTGGTGATACTATTGCTGGGATGGGATTTATTATCAATGAACTATTTGCTCCAGTTATAATCAGTTCGGAGCTATCAGATTATGAGCAAGTACTCAAATTAGCTTTTAGTCGGGCTTCATTTAATACTGGGGCAAAGATGGCTGTGGATTTAGCATTCCATGATTTACTAGCAAAAATGTATTGTAAATATGGGCAGCAGGGGACTTCTGTAGCAAAATATCTTGGAGCTAAAAGTAATGTACTTGAAACTGATGTATCAATAAGTTGTGGGTCGATTAAAGATACTATAGCTAATATTCGTGATGGTGTAGAGCTTGGTTTTAATGCTATAAAAGTCAAAACAGGTGCAGATTTTACTAGAGATATAGAACTTTTAAAGCATATAGAAAAAGAGTTTTCAACTGCTACTAAATTTCGTTTTGATGCAAATCAAGGTTGGACTGAGATGCAAACAAGACAGTTTATCGAAGAGTTAAATAAATACTCTATCAATACGGAGCTAGTCGAACAACCAGTTAAAAGCTATGATGTAAAAGGTATGAGAAATATTACACAATTTAGTAATATACCAATCCTTGCAGATGAGTCGGTATTTAGTGTAGCCGATGCCGAACGACTGATTAATGAAGAGGCTTGTAATATGTTCAGCATCAAACTTGCAAAAACAGGTGGTATACTTGAAGCTAAAAAAATCAAAGCTATAGCAGATAATGCTGGGTTTCCTTGTATGATAGGCTGTATGGCAGAGGCTCCTATAGGTATGGTTGCTGCGACTAGCTTTGCTTTAGCTGAAAATATCACAATGGCAGATTTAGACTCTTTGGATTGGGTAGATAGCTCTTATCATGGAGATTCTGTTTATTTTGACACACCTAATATAGTTTTGAAAGATGGCGTAAAAGGCTTTGGTTTTATTTTTTAATAGAATTGGAATATTTATAAATAGATGAAAATAGATGAAAATAGATAAAGTTTTAGTTTTGGTGCATGGATTTATTAAAAATAGTAAAGATATGCGTAGTTTAGAAGGTTTTTTTAAACAAGATTATACAGAAATTATATCTGTAAATTTACCTACCACTTTTGTAAGTATGGACGTTGCAGTTACTAAGCTTTGTGAAGTTATAGAAAATATTTCAAAGACAAAAACTATCTCATTTATAGCCCATAGTATGGGAGGCATAATAACTTGTAGAGCTATACATAAGTTACAGCTTGAAAATATTGATAAATGTGTATTTATTGCTACGCCATTTAGAGGTTCTGTAGTAGCAAATTTTGGCGATAAAATTCCTTTTTACTCTCGAGTGTTAAAACCTAACAAAGATCTTATAGTAACTGATAAATATCTTGAAGCTTGTAATAGCGTATCAGCTAAATTTCCAGTAGGTTTAATAGCAGGTAATAAGTACTCAAAACTTAATCTTTTAGCTAGATTATGCTTTTCAAATAAAGATCATGATAATTTAGTTGAAGTGACATCTGCTTTTGCTATAAATAGTGATGACAGAATCATTCTAGCTAATAATCATACTAAGATTCATCATGATATTGAGACTCTTAGCAAAGTAGCTAGTTTTTTAGAAAGAGGTAGGTTTCTAAACTAATAGATATCCGTATGGTTTTATTCTATTATAGTTAATAAGCTTAATTATTTGTTTTCTAAATATATGAAATTCCTTTCTAAAAAACAACATCGTGAAATTGAAGAGTATGCTATTTCTCAAGATTTAAATCTCATTGAAAATGCTTCTGATGAAATTGTGAAACTCATTTGCAATAAATTTGATAAGTATACTAAAATCTTAGTAGTAGCTGGATCTGGAAATAATGGTAGCGATGGTATTGCTACAGCTATTAAGCTTTATAATAGGGGTTGCGATATTGATGTCTATAGAGTTTTTCAAAAAAGCAATCAAGAAAATCAAAGCTACTATAGTGAGTTTACTAAATTAAAAAATCCTTTAGAAAAATTGCCAAATATTAATAATTATGATGTGGTTATAGATTGTATATTTGGTATAGGTCTTGATAAAGAGTTGAAAGGAGATGTTTTGGAGCTTGTAGAAAATATAAATCAAAACGCTAAATATACACTAGCTATAGATGTACCAACTGGTTTGGGTGCTTTTGATGCAAAGATATATGGTGAAGCAATACTGGCAAATGAGACAATTACATTTTTAGCTGATAAGCAAGGTTTACATACTGGAGATGGTTTGGATTGTACTGGTAAAGTTTCTGTTGCAGAGCTTATGAATACTGAGAATATCAAACTTAACCAGTCTAATTATCAAGTTTATAAAAATGCTATAGAGGATATAAATCTTGATAATATCCTAAGAAATAAGAAAAATACAAATAAAGACACTTATGGCAATTTAGCAATAATCGGTGGCAATGTTGGTATGAATGGAGCATTGCAATTAGCTGGTAAAAGTTCGCTATATAGTGGTTGTGGTAAAGTCTCTATGGCATCTTTAGATAAAGATTTTCGTGCAGATATTGCTATTGCTGAGCTTATGACTAAGCAGTTAGATAGTACTCTTAAAAATATAAATAAATTTTCAGCCTTGGTAGTAGGTGTTGGTTTTGACACTAAGCAGAAGTCTCAACAAGTTTTAGAGCAAATAATTGATAATTTAAATCAACCAGCTCTATTTGATGCAGATGCATTAAATATAATTGCTCAACATAACGAAATAAAACAAAAATTTATCCAATTAAATAATAAAATAATCACACCACACCCAACGGAAGCAGCTAGACTACTTGATTGTAGTACTCAAGAAATTCAAGATGATAGATTTGAAGCGGTTAGGAAGTTAGCTAAAAAATATAATGCTACGGTAGTACTAAAAGGAGCTGGTAGCTTGATCTGTCAAAAAGATGAAGTTTATATAAATACTACAGGCAATCAAGGTATGGCAGTAGCAGGGCAAGGCGATGTACTGTCTGGAATTGTTGGGGCATTTTTGGCTCAAGGATTAGATGCTTTATCTGCGAGTAGACTTGCTGTATATGTACATGGTAAGGCAGGTGATAATCTAGTTAAAAAACTTGGTGGCTTTGTTGGAGTTTTGCCGAGTAGGGTTGCTGAAGAGGTTTGTGATGTTTTGAATAATTACAGTTCACATGATAATATAACAAAATAAATATTAAGTGTAGTTGACAATTGTAGTTCTCTAGGTGTATTATCTCTGTACACAAGCAAATACAACAATAAAAATGAAGCTATCAAATATTGCAGAAATATCTATAGGAATACTAATATTTCGTTATAAATACAATTCTGCTAATGATTCAAAAAAAATCAGTTACTCATTATTTAGTCAAAATATGCTAAGTGATAGCGGTATATTTCAGACATATAAGCCTGATATGTTCATATCAACTAAAGACTTATCAGCTAGTTGTACAAAAGAGGGTGATATTATCTTTGGGCTTAGAAAGCCAAACCAAGCGGTTTATATAAATGAAGATAATACAAATCTGCTTGTACAATCTTACATGGCGATAATAAGATGTAACACCAGTGTGGTTTTACCAGAGTACTTAGCCTTTAAACTAAATACGGCTGATATCCAAAATCAATTATTTAAGAGTGTTCAGGGTGGTAGCATGATACAGCTATTAAAAGTAAGTCATCTCAGAGATATAAGTATTGATATACCTAGCATAGAAAAGCAAAAAAGACTTATAACTATACTCAAGACAGGCTATAGTGAAATAGAGCTATTAGAAAATATAATGACAGAAAAACAAAAACTTTTAAAAGCAATCATATAAATAAGGGAAGTAAATGCAAAAGACAACACAAAAAGATATCAATAACATCGTATGGAAAGCATGCGATAGTTTTAGAGGTGTAATGAATAGTTCTGAGTATAAAGATTATATCCTTAGCTTGTTATTCGTAAAATACTTATCAGATTTTTATAAAGAGAAAAGAGTAGAGTTATCATCAAAATATGATGGCGATGAGGCTAGAATAGAGCGAGCTTTAAGTCGTGAAAAATTCAAGTTAGATGAAAAATGTACTTTTGATTATTTAGTAGCCAATAAAGAAAATTCCGAACTTGGAGAGCTTATAAATACTGCATTAGACCGTATAGAAGAAGATAATCCAACAAAG
>JBLFYO010000077.1:0-8202 GCA_047609165.1 Francisella sp. | reverse complement strand
TTACGTTTGTAGCCGGATTCAAATAATGAAATAGCTCTATCTCTCAAATCTTGACTATATGCTCTCATAAAATAGAAAACAGTATATACAATTTTGTTGAATAAATCTCCTTCAAATTAGCTATAAGCATGAGTTGGGTGGTAAGGCAAATCATTTGGCATTAGCAACTAGTGATTTGCAAGAATTTAATGTGCAATTAGATATTGCAAACTAATCAAAATATGAAATAGTTCAAGTAGGTGGTAAAGGTAAGTTTAAACCAATATATGAGTCTGGACACAAACAAGAATTTGTAAAGTATGGCAAAACATCTACAAATTATCATATTGTACCTAAACTTGTTGCTAATCTTTGTCATGATGGATGTTTTGGTCCGGTGTCTTCTAGATTTATTGAGTGTGATATGGAGTTTAAAGTAGATAGTCTTAGTTATAAGCTTCGTGTAGGAGCTATGTATGATGATGATAAAAACATTACTTGGTATTTATATGATAAAAATACTAAAGGGTATATCTTGTCACATACTAATAATGCCACGCTTCATATTAAGTCATTTGAATATACCATAATATTCTCATTTTAAGTTTAAGTTGTTAGACATTAATCTCTCTAACCAATCCTGTTTTTTTAAAACCAAAAGTTATTTAACTCTTTAAAGCTTTAAAAACTATCGTATAAATGTTAGATTTGTAACATAATTTAGCAAAAACAGGACTTAATATGAGTGAGTTAGGCATTCTTTGGTTAACCTTTATTATTTATATTGCAATTATATTTGCAATAGGATTTTATTCATACTTTCAGACAAAAAAAGTATCTGACTATATGCTTGGGGGACGCTCGTTGAGTGCGCCAATTGCAGCATTAGGTGCAGGGGCTTCTGATATGGGGTCATGGTTACTTTTAGCTTTACCTGGTGCTTTTATGGCATCTGGATTGAATCAAGTATGGCTACCACTTGGACTGACTATTGGAGCTTTTATAAATTGGGGAATGGTAGCTAAAAGATTAAGAATCTACACAGAAATTGCTAAAGATTCTATAACAATACCTGCTTACTTTGAAAATAGATTCCATGATAAGACTGGGATTTTGCGTTTGTTGACAGCATTGGTTACTATGATATTTTTTACTATCTATGTAGGAGCTGGATTTGTCTCTGGTGGAGTGCTATTTAGTTCGATGTTTCACATCAGTTATCATGAAGCACTATTGATGACAGCTACGATTATATTTGTCTATACTTGTGTAGGTGGATTTCTAGCTATAGCTTGGATAGATTTTTTTCAAGGTAGCTTGATGCTATTTGCACTCCTGCTTGTACCTATAGTGGTGTGGAGTAGTTTTGGGAGTGCTGAAATAATTGGTGCGTTGTCAAATATTGATATTAAAGGGTTTTATGATATCACTGCAGGAGTTCCATTAATAGCGATTGTGTCTTTACTTGCTTGGGGTTTAGGGTATTTTGGCCAGCCTCATATTATAGTGAGATTTATGGCAATTAAAGATCCAAATAAAACTCCGCAAGCTATGTGGATAGGTATGACTTGGATGATACTGGCTCTTGTTGGAGCTGCTGCTGTTGGTATACTTGGTGCTGCGTATTATAACGATGGTCTTATAAATCCAGAAGCTGTATTTTTAAAATTATCAGCTATATTTTTTAATCCGTGGATAGAAGGTATTTTGTTGGCGGCAGTGCTATCGGCGGTAATGAGTACATCATCGGCACAATTGTTATCTTTATCAAGTGCATTTTCTATTGATGTATATGCTAAATTTCTTAGGAAAAAGGCATCTCATCGTGAGCAGTTAAATATAAGTCGTTTGACTGTATTGGCAGTAACTATAATTGCAATTATGATTTCATACAGTCCGAATAGCAGTATTTTATCCTTAGTAGGCTATGCTTGGGCAGGGTTAGGAAGCTCATTTGGTGCGGTGGTAATATTTTCACTATTTTGGTCGCGTATGAATAAATTTGGTGCTGTAGCAGGGATAATTGTTGGTTCGGGGGTAGTGCTTGTGTGGCCGTTATTTGAATATTTAGGTGGGTGGTTTGAAGTTTACTCTATGGTGCCGGCATTTGCATTGAGCTGTATTTCGATAGTTTTTGTAAGTTTAATCACGCCTAAGCCAGAAATCTCTGTGCAGACAGAATATGCAAGTTATAAGCAAGCTTTAGATAAATAATAATTATTTATTGCTAGCTATAAGTCTTTAGCGTAAAATCTTCATCATTTGAATGAGTTTATTATGAAAAATCTTTATTATATGGCTAGTGTACTGGTCGTGCTTTTTTGTCTATCGTTGTTAGATAAGTTCTTTATATTGATAGCTTTGCTGTTAAGCTTGCTCTTATTCATAACCTATATGTATTTTGTTTCTCGTAAAAGAAAATTGAGTGTTTTAACTATAGTGTATGTGGGTTTTAGTTTTAGTTTTGTAGCTTATGCAGTCTCTACTATTCTTAATAGTAACAATTTTATAACACATTCATTTGTTACTCTATTGATCTTGAGTGTAATTACGCCGACATTTTTTTTGCTAGCTTACAGAATTGTTTTAAGTATTCATTGCTTTATAGACAGTATGTTTTTTTTAAATGTTGCTAGTGTGGAAAGTGATCCTTTAGCTGAAAAACAAGGGTGCTCGATAGTTATAACCACGAGAAATGAGCCTTTTGATGTTTGTAAGATGACTTTTGATTCAGCCTATGATCTTGATTATCCCTCCAATTTAAAAGAAATAATTGTAGTTGATAATAGTGAGCTGTCTCATGATGATTTTATTAAGTGGCAAAGATATGCTAATGAGAAAAATATGCTTGATGGCATTAAGTGCAAATTTATCCATAGAGATGGTACAGAAGGCTTTAAGCCACGCAATCTTGATATTGCAATGGAGAGTGTTTCCTTCAACTATGTATTGTTTTTAGATGCAGATTCTACACTACCTAAGGATGCTTTGAGTGTAGGGATGCCTGAATTTAGCAAAGACTCAAAACTAGGTTTTGTGAGTTTTCTAATTGAAAGTACAAACTATGAAATGAACTTGGTGACTAAGGTCACTAGTATTTTCCAAAACACTATTAGGTATTTTAATGAGTTTGTTGGTAAGAATGGCTATTGCAATTATCAGGGGCATAATGGTGTCTGGAGTGTTGAAGCTCTTCAAGCAACATCTAAATGGGAAGAGTATCATAAAGATCAAGTTATGGTTACAGAAGATATAGCGGCAGGGTTTAGATGCTATGCAGCAGGGTTTATAAGTAAGCCGATATTTTTGAAAACTGGAGAATGGGTGCCAACATCATTAAAAGAATTTGAAAAGATGTGGCTTAGATGGTCTTTTGGGGGTATGCAAGTGATGCACAAATACCTCGTTACTATTATTAAGTCGCGGAATCTTTATTTTAGAGTCAAGCTTGATATGCTTTATCTTTTGTTTAAAGTAGTTGCTTCGGGATTTCCACTGTTTGCCTTATTGCTCGTCATCTTTCCTAGAAGTGATATGGGTTTTGTAGTGGTGGTTAATTTCACATTGTTGCCATTAATTATACTGAGTGTTTGGTACTATATGTTTGGCTATATTAGAGGTGGTTTTTTTAGCAAGATTGGTCAAATTTATATGGCGATGTTTATGCTTTCATCATTTGTATTTTGGTGTGGGATAAAAGCAGAAATTAATTATTATTTGAATAAATCACAGCGTTGGAAGCCTACAAGCAAAATTTTTGAAAAGAATGATAGTTGGGCTGCTGTATTATATAGTCATGTGGGTAAGCTTGTTTTTTCATTAGTGGGGTTAATTTTAGCAGTAGTTTCTATATTTAGATTTTTTCCTAGTGATGATTTTGCATTATATGTTTTCTGTATGATTCCTAGTATGTTGCTATTTTTGAATACTATTTTATGCGTACTTATATTAGGTCGAGTTAAAACCTAGAAGTCTGATATTTATAATTACCTAGTGATTTTTAAATTTGCAATTGTAAATTTTTTTAAACTTATGTTAGTATATTGAAAACCTATAGATTATAGTTATAAAATCAAATACATGAAAATTAAAAGATTGGCTAGAGAACAAAGTGGAGTATCGTTGATTGAGACGGTGATCTCATCTTGTATTATATTGTTTATATTGTCATCATCTTTTTTAGTTTTTAATTCAAATATGATCAATTCATCTGTCTCAGGAAAGAGAGTTGAGCTAGTAGATCAGTTAGATAGAAAAATAAACAAATACCTTCTTACAGGCGTGTTTAGTACTTCAAGAATTGGTCAAAGTACCTTTTTTTATAAAAAAGCCTCAAGTCCTAAATTAGTTAAATTTGTAGCAAAAAACACAGTTTTTAATGTGGAAGTGTCTAAAGAAATTTTAAGACATGGTAAGACTATATAATTAAGGCTATGATAAATGTTTTATTTTCATAAAACTAAAAAAACTCAGCAGGGTGTCACTCTCACCGAGCTATTGATTGCGATGACTATAGCTGTGATAGTCATAAGTATGGGTTTTAAAATATACCTATCGTCAAAGCAAATCTACCAATCAAATAGAACTAGCACCGTAGCAGATGTCCGCGAGCTTAGTGCCAAAAAAGTAATCTATGATGCTGTTACCAATGCAGGTCTTTCGTGCAAGTATGGTGCAAAAACTCAAAAATACATTAACCGAACGGGCGATTTTGAGGCTCGAGATGATTTTGTATATGATGGCTCGACTATAAGGGTTGGCAAGATATCTCAAGTTGGAGATTATATAAAAACAAGTCTAGCAGGTAATTGTAAAGGCGTATGTTATCAGCCAAATAGTGACTTTATAATGCTTAAAAAAGAAGAGTCATTTGCAAGATTGGCAGCAGCACCTGTAAATTTGACATTAAAGCTAGATAAGAGAGTCCGTTGGGAGCAGGGAGATTATCTAGCATTGTGTAATAATGATGATGTTGATATCGTTAAAGTTGAAAAAAATGATAGAAATAATAATGATCGTTTTAACGATATTCGCTTGGCGACGACTCCATATAGTGAGTATGGTAAAGGAGACTATATTGGTAAAGTTGATGTGAATATATTTTATATCGGCGATAGGGGTGAGAAAGATGAGCAGGGCAATATTTTTTATTCATTGAACTTATTTACAAATAATGGGAGTATTTCAAGCAGTTATTCTTTGATTGAAGGAGTGTCTGATTTGAAAGTAAGCTATGCCCTTATTAATAATAAAAAACTTCATTGGCGTAATGTTGACAAAACTATAGATATCGATAAAACTGATTATCAAGCGTTGAAAATATCATTTAAAGTTAATGGTAAGAGATTTGAGCGAGTGATATTACTATGACTATATTTTTAAGGGAATCAAAATATCAGAATGGTTCTTCGTTAATGATGGCAATGATTTTTGGCTTTGTGGTCTTGATGTGTGTCTCTAG
This sequence comes from Francisella sp., assembly GCA_047609165.1. Lineage (GTDB taxonomy): Bacteria > Pseudomonadota > Gammaproteobacteria > Francisellales > Francisellaceae > Francisella. The sequence goes on along the minus strand of JBLFYO010000077.1, from coordinate 2,762 downwards.
TCTTACCTATGTTGCAAGGTATGATTTGCTAAGTACGAAAAGTCTAGTAGAAAGCGAAAGCTCTGAACAAATAGAAGAGCAGTATATTAGTCAAGTAAATTCAAAAAACACTATAGCTTTAGGCAAGCACAAGATTGGTGGCTATGAGATTGATAATTCTTTGAAGCAATCGCAACCATTATTCTCACATAAAAATGTAGTTGCAGCCTTGTATGGGGGTACTCCTACTGCCATAAGCGATGATATTATCCATGAGCTGTCTTATAAGGGAGATCATAAGCTAACTAAAGGCATTATACTTAAGCATCTACCTAAACACTCTATGCTCGACTACAATGAAGCTTATATACCTATAAATGTCCCTTATATTGATACACAGAGAATGACTAATGAGCAACAGGGCTATCATCTAAATAAATCTAAGGAAATAAGTATACAAAAACAAGGTTTCATTGGATATTTTGAAAAAGAAAAAACATGGTTGTTACTTGTTGTAAATGATGAAGCAAAGGTTGTTAATTTTGAAAATCTTGATTTAGATGATGATTACAAACTTAAGATCGGTTGGTCGCTTGTAAAAGGTGATTGGTCTATGTATGTGGCAGTTTATGATGAGAGGCATTTGTATATATACAAAACTAAGCTTGTTGATTTGTTGCAAAATTCTGCTCAAGTTACGATAGATTTATCTAGCTCTATAAATATAATAGCACCACCATCACAAATTCAAGATTTGACATGGTACTACACTAAGGATGATGGTTTGCCATCATTGGCAATAGCATCAGCACGCCATGATGATGAAGGTAATTTGTCGGTTACACTTACTGATTTGTCATTTAATCAAGAAAAAAATGCTTACATAAGTGATTTGAAAGATAGCATCAATGGTATCGGTAAGGTTGCTGCAAGTCAGGTACATATTGAAGCACTTGATCCAGAGTTTACTTTATCAAAAAGTCCTCTTTATATAGTCGTAGGAAATAAGCTTGTAGCATATAATGTCGCAAACAATCAGTATAAAGCGCAGAAATTTACAATGCTACTTGAGCAAGGTACTTCGCATCAACCAATAGTAGTCAAAAAAAATGCTTATAGTTATTATGTCATTACGAACGATGATGATAGAAGTTTTCAGTATCTATATACAAAAGATAGCGATATGATCAATAAGCCAGAGCCAACTATTTATTTAGATGAAAAAATTCAAAAAATTGTAGTTAAATATGGCCTGAAGTTCATCGTAACAAAAAAACATCTATATATAGTTGATTTTGATAATAACGAACTTAATAAGATTGATTTGTGATGGAGTGAGAAGTTGAAAATCAAAACACTAATATTTGTAGCACTTATTTTTTCTAGTGTTGAGCTATATGCTACAAGTTGTAATATGGTTCGCTATGATAATGGGTACAACGGTAGTGTTGTGTTTAAGTGTGATGATGATATCTCGCTAAAAAATAATAAGCTGGTGTTTTATATGACCGGTAAAAGTGTGGATATGGAAGGTATATCGTTTGATGGAGTTGAGACTGATTATTCAATTGAAGAAATCTTTCAACAAATCAAGAAAGTCTCTTTAAATGTACATATAAAAGGATGGTTGGATGATCAGGATTTTGTTGCAGAAAAAGGTAAACAGATTTCATTTAAGATAAAAGTAGCAAGAGACTCAAATCCTAACTATAAGATTTTGTGGGGTGGGGTTGTAAAAAACTCATATAAAAACTATAAATCTAAAGCTAACAATATACAGCTATATAAAAATGAAACAGGTAGGGTTTATGTGCTTAAAAAAGGATTAGACTGTACTATACAAGATGATTGTGATTCAAAAATTCATATAGATGAAAATTGTGGTGAGAAGACTAACTGTAAAGAAGTTGGACAGTATTTTGATTTAAAGGGTGCTTTAGGTGTGGTTCATCAGAAGCGGGTTTAGTTTGTTAATTCTATGCTGCAGAGATCTATACGGACAAGCTGAGACACTTTTTTTTCAAAAGTAAGTAAAAATGCTAGCATTTAGCTATACGCCTAGTTGTACGCCAATGATGTCCTCAAAAACTCGCTACGCTCATAGACAATAGAAGCATTTGATCATTATCTTAATAACCTCTTACCAGAATGTGCTTCAACTGCGAGTAGGATGTATAGCTTTGTGCGAGAGTTAAATGGTGCTAGAATTTTATAATGTGGGGATTCTAAGTAAAACTGGGAGGTTAGCTTATTTTGATTAATGTGTTTGTACATTTTCTAAAAGCAGAATTTCTTCTTGTTGTGCTATTTTACCTTGACAATGGTTAGCATGAATATCACTATTTTTTTTATATTTTGTTATGTATATGGATGCTCATCAAAACGGCAACAGTGCTGGGACTTAACTTCAATATATAATTATAAATATGGTCGAAGAGTAAATACCCCCCTAAAAATAATAGATTTTAAAAGTGGAATAATAAATATGGAGATAATTTGACAGATTCATATCTACATTATCTAAACATAAGCACCGTGTTGTTTTTTATTTCCTCGATTCCAAATAGAAGTGCAACAGTTTTGATTTAGTAAATCTAATATTTTTCATATAACCTATTCAAGATGGAGGATGTATGAAAAACTATAAATAATTGAATTTTGAAGATTTAGTTAAGATAGAGACACTTATGGAAGAAGATTTTAAGCCAACTGAAATAGCGATAAAACTCTCTAAAGATAAGAGTTGTATCTATAGGTGTATCAAAAACAATAGCGTTGAAGGT
>JBLFYO010000076.1:0-8243 GCA_047609165.1 Francisella sp. | reverse complement strand
ATCCAATAGAAAAAGTTTGGGCTAATTTTAAAAATATTTTAAGAAGAATAAGGCACAAATATAGTGATTTTAAAGATGCTATAAAAGCGGCATGGAATTGGAATAAAACTCTTTCAAATTAGCTATAGTAGTCTTCTTGGTTTAACACTCGAAAGCTTTCTTTGTCTTATCTTTAGAGAGTTGTATCGCTATTTCAGTTGGCTTAAAATCTTCTTCCATAAGTGTCTCTATCTTAACTAAATCTTCAAAACGCAATTGTTTATAGTTTTTCATACATTCTCCATCTTGAATAGGTTATATGAAAACTATTGGATTTACTAAATCAAAATCGTTGCTCTTCTATTTGGAATCGAGGAAATACATCATAAGCATAGCTATGCTTATATTTGAACGCCTTAATTATGAAAAACTATCCGGCGTTACTATTTTAACTTATTTATGGACAGTTCCTTAAGAATCAAACTTATGTTTAGTCTGTAACTTTAGTTATAAGGCGGGCTTTATTGGAATTAGTATTATAGAAGACCCTGAAATAAATTCAGGGATTCGTGTTTTGTAGAATTAACCTTGTGAAACATGGAAGATAATATCAGTTATTCACTTTTACTAGTTTCAGAACTACCGTCCCAAGGCACGGCATAATCACACTCTGTATTAGGGCATGCTTTTTGCTCACCATCTTTTTTAGTGGTTCTATGTAGTAGTATTGGTGATTTGCATTTAGGACATTCTTCCTTAATTGGAGGGTGCCAGAATGCATTTTTACATTTAGGGAAGCCGCTACAAGCATAGAAATTAGTGCCTTTTTTCTTGGTCTTTTTCTCTACTATATTGTTTTTATTGCATTTAGGGCAAACTACACCGGTATCTACAGGTGGAACTAATGGTTCCATGTGCTTACATTTGGGATAGTTTGAGCAACCAATAAATTTACCATAGCGACCTTGCTTTATATGTAAATCAGATTCACACGATGGACATTTACGGTCTTCTACCAATACAGGTTCTTCTTTTTCAACTTCGTTACCATCAGCATCAATACGGCGAGTATATTTACAAGTAGGGTAGTTGGTACAGCCGATAAAGCGACCATTTTTACCTAAACGAGAAGATAGTTTGCTTCCGCACTCAGGGCAATCTTCATCAAGCTCTTCTGTAACCACATCTTTACGCGATACTTCTTCTGCGATTTTATTGATTCTCTCAATAAACGGCTTCCAGAAGTCGTTAAGCACAGTTAGATAATCATTTTTGTTATTAGCGATTTCATCAAGCTCTTTTTCAAGTCCTGCAGTGTAAGAGTATTCGACATATTTTTTAAAATATTCAGTCAAAAACTTATTTACTACGCGACCTTTATCAGTCGGGGTAAAGCGTCTCTTGTCAACTTCCACATATTCTCTTAGCTGTAAAGTCGAGATTATGCTTGCATAAGTAGATGGACGACCAATACCATGTTTTTCAAGTGATTTTACAAGAGATGCTTCAGTAAATCTTGGTGGTGGTTCAGTTGAATGGGCTTTTGTGATAATATCTTTAAGCTTAACTCTCTCGCCTTTTTCAAATTTAGGTAGAGTTTGCTCATCATCACTATCTTGTTCATCTTCATCTTTTTCTACATTGTAGAGAGTTAAGAAACCTGCGTCTACGATTACTGTACCTGTCACTCTAAATCTGTGTAAAGCATTTTCTGTGATAAGGTCAACAGAAGTACTATCAAGAGTAGCGTGCTTCATTTGGCAAGCTAGAGTTCTATTATAAATCAAGCTGTATAGTTTAAATTCATCAGCCGTAAGGTCATTTTTCAATGAAGCAGGAGTTCGAGCTGCAGCTGTTACTCTTATTGCCTCATGTGCTTCTTGAGCATTTTGAGATTTTTTTGTAAAAACTCTAGGCTTTTCAGGAAGCATGTCTTTGCTATATTTTGACTCGATGAAGCTACGAATATCATTTAACGCATCTTGAGATAGGTTTGTGGAATCTGTTCTCATGTACGATATAAGACCCACTGTATCGCCATCGCCCAGATCTTTACCTTCATACAACTTTTGAGCCGTAGACATCGTTCTCTTGGCAGTGAAGCCTAGTTTTTTTGATGCTTCTTGCTGTAGAGTAGAAGTTATAAACGGAGGGTAAGGGTTTCTGCGAGATTTTTTCTCTACGATACCGTCAACTATTAGCTCTCCATTTGCATCTTTGAGCATAGTTTCTCTAGCAGTTTCAGCACTTTTTTCATCTGTGAAGCTAAATTGCTCTATTTTTTCATTGGCATATTCAACAAGGTTTGCAAGAATTTTCTTTTTCTTGAAAGTATCTGCAGTTAAACTCCAGTAGTCTTTTTTGATAAACAGTTCTCGTTCAATCTCTCGTTCACAAATCATACGCAAAGCAGGACTTTGTACACGACCAGCTGAAAGACCAGATGTAATTTTACGCCATAAAAGTGGAGATAGGTTAAAACCTACCAAAAAATCTAATGCTTGACGAGCTTTTTGAGCATTTACTAGATCCATAGATAATTCTTTTGGATTTGCTATAGCATTCGTTACGGCAGTTTTTGTGATCTCGTTAAAAGTTACACGATAGACAGTTTTATCTTTTAGTAGTTTAGCGTTTTTAAGCACTTCTTGCACATGCCAAGAAATTGCTTCTCCCTCTCTATCTGGATCGGTTGCGAGATAGATGTTTTCAGCAACTTTTGCAGCTTTTTTGATAGCATCAATATGCTTTTTACTACGGTCATTGACTACAAATTTAATTTTGAAGTTATTTTCTACATCTATAGATGTTGCTTTTGATGGTATTTCACGGACATGACCAAATGATGCTAGGATTTCAAAATCATTTCCTAGGTACTTTTTGATGGTTTTTGTCTTTGCTGGTGATTCCACGATTACTAGATTTTTTGCCATTACGAGCCTTATAAGTTATAGATTATAAAATTAGAGTGGTTTGAAATACTCTATGTTGTTTTATAAAATATAAGAAAATCACGCCGTTATCAATAGCTAATGTGCAAAAGTTGGTTTTATAGCGAGGCAATATAGATTATAATTTGGTAAGAATTTTATATATTGTACCAATCCCAATACAAATTAATGTAATTATCACAAAGAAGTTTATGCTTAATTTAATATTTTTCATATTTGGTAATACCAAAGGCTATTACCAAATATGAAAGGGTTGAATTAGATGTGAAATGCAAAGTGAGAAAATAGTAATATGTATTGGGATTGGTATTACAACAAGCTAGTAAAAGTTTTAGGGTTTTTATCGATGGAACAAAAATGTGCAAAAATAATTTCGCTACTTCAGCAAAAAGGTGGCTCAGGTAAGACTACGACGGCTATTAATATGGCTTGTGGCTTACGCGAGCTTGGATTCAAAGTTGTAATAATCGATATGGACAAAGATAAGCCAGATGCTTATATGTGGATGACAAAAAATAATGAAAATACCGATTTTGTCTACAATCTTGATGAAAAAAATATCCGTGAAAAAGTACAAGAATTAAAAACAACGGTAGATTTTATCGTGATAGATACGCCACCAAACTTTCAAACAGCCGCTTTAAAGTCTGCATTATTGTCTGATTTGGTGGTGATACCTTGCTCTCCAAGTGGTATGGATTTATCTGGTCTTATAGAAGCAAAAGATTTAGCGTTGACTGCAGATAAACCATATAGATTTTTTGCAAATCGTGTACAAATGCAATCAAATATGTCTAAGAGCTTGATTGATTTTTTTGAAGAAGATGGACATTTCTTTGATAGTTTTGTATCTCAAAGTGTCAAATTTATCGAAGCAGAATCAGAAGGTCAATATATCGGCGACTATGCAAAAGGTAGCAAAGTACATCTTCAAGTAAAAAAACTTGCTAGAAAAGTAGTAGAATTTTTCGGAGATAAATAATGGCAAAAAAAATATCTTTAGCAAACCGCAAAGTTAATAAACCAATCAACGATACTATCGGAGAAGAAAAAAAAGATATCTTGAGAGCTATGCAGTTGCAAGAGCTAAATGAGCAGGCAAGTAAAGTTGGTAAGCTTTATGAGCTGGCTCTTAGTATTGTAACACCAGATATAAATCAGCCAAGAAAGACTTTTAAAAACATCAATTCATTAGCCGATAGTATAAAAGAAAATGGTGTAATACAGCCAATAATTGTTACTTCTAAAAAAGTCGATGGTATACACCATATAATTGCAGGTGAAAGAAGATATCTTGCATCAAAGCAAATTGGCTTAACAACTATTCCATGTATTGTTAGAGAAGAAGAAACAGATGCTAGCATACTATTACTACAGCTTTTGGAAAATGATCAGCGAGAGGGTGTTTCTCCTTTTGAAGAAGCAGATGCTCTTAGACAATTGATCGACAATATGAATGTGAAAAAAGCAGATATTGCAAAAGTTTTAGGTCGTGATGCTAGTTGGATTTCGATGCGATTAAAGATAGCTGATGCTAAACCAAATATCCGTGATTTAGCAGATAAAGGTGTGATTGAAGATGTTCGGACTCTTTATGAGCTTAAAAAATTCTCAGAAGAAATGCCTGATGGTGCTGATGAGTTTGTTACTAAAGCGTTAGATAATAAAATCTCAGGGTCGTTTAGGGCTGCAATTACTCGTTATAGAGATAGTTGGAAGAGAAAAGCTGAGGTTATAGATAGCTCTATGATGGATGTGATAAGCGTAAAAACTATTGCGAAGGAAGGTAGTGTTCTTAAGATTAAAGGCTCACGAGCAGGTTCGAAGTCTTATACTTATAGTTTTGAAATTACAGAAGATTTTAAAAAAGTGCTCTTTGATGCACTTGTGAAATAACTAGATTATGAAAATTGCGATACTACAAACAGACAATATTCCAGAGCATCGTCGTGTCATTGCTGGGGGTAATTATCCGGAAATGTTTGCAAATCTGTTTTTTAAATTGTTTTTGATAGTAGATCTAGATGTCTTTGATGTGACGGAAGGAAATTATCCTACTAATTATAATTTATACGATGGTTTTATAATCACCGGCAGTAAAGCTAAAGCTTTTGATAATTTAGCTTGGATAGAGAGGTTGAAGTCAGAAGTACGCAATATTTACAATAATGGTCAAAAAATAATAGGTATATGTTTTGGTCATCAAATATTAGCACAAGCTTTAGGTGGTAGAGTTGCTCGTGCTGAGTGTGGAGTTGCAACCGGTGTTCGAAGTGTCGAAGTTTTAGCAACTAAGCCGTGGATGGATCCTTACCATCATTATTTAAGTTTATTGTTTTATCACCAAGATATGGTGGTAGAGCTTCCAGAAAATGCAGAACTTATTGGTACAAGTGATTATTGTCAGGTACAAATTTTTTGTGTAGAGAATCAAATATTAGGCATACAAGCACATCCTGAAATGCTAAAAGTTCATAATCATGCATTGATGGAAGAATATCAAGATGATTTTAAAAATCAATTTCAGCAGTCTCTAGATAGTTTGAGAATACGAGATAATAGTTTGATAATAGGTCATTGGATGGCTAATTTTTTTGAATATAAGGAATAAGTGATGAGCATTAAGCGAATAGTAGTATTTGGTGATAGTCTTTTAGATACTGGTAATATTATAAAAACTTTAGAAGTACCAGGTAAGCCGTATTTTGAGGGACGATTTTCCAATGGTATTATCTCTACTGAGTATTTGGCTAAAATGATTGGAAAAGATCAATGTTTAGGAGAAATTGAGCATAAAAGCTATGCGATAGGTGGAGCGTTAACTCATGTGCCTAATCCAACATCACTTTTAAGATATCACTCATTTCCAGTGTCTGACCAGCTTACTTGTTATGAAAACGAGGAAGGTCGTTTTAAGGATGATGATTTGGTAGTTATAAATGGCGGTGCTAATAACTTTATGTTTACAGTTTATAAAGAGATCCCATACATAAATGTGACAGCAAAGCTCAGAGTTGCACGAGACTTACGCAAAATAGCTCGTAAGGCTATCAAGATGGGAGCAAAAAATGTCTTGGTTTGGAATATCCCAGATGTTACTCGCGCACCAGCATATAAAGATTATTTATCAAATTGGGTAGGTAAATTCTTTAGATCGTATTTGCAGATAAATATAAATCTTCAAAACGGTTTGCTAATAAAGAGGATTGCTGACCTACAAATATTTTTCCCAAAAGTGAATATTAAGCTTTTTGATTTCTATACATTGCTAAATGATTGTGGGGATAATCCTGATAAGTATGGTTTTGAAAATGTAGATGAGGCTTGTATTGATAGTTATGGTGGTGTTGATTCACAGGGTAACATACAGTGTGATGTTGAAATAAGAGGTAATCCTGATAAATATTTATGTTGGGATTATTGTCATCCTACTACTAAAGCTCATGAGGTTATTGCATATGGAATGTTTAAACTTTGGAAGCTCAATAAATGAATGAAAAACTATCTCAACAAATTGCATTTATAAGTGAGCTTGAAAAACTAAAAAGTATTTATCGGATGACTTGGGTTCCTTGTGATAGCAATCGTCAAGAAAATACTGCAGAGCATAGTTGGCAAGTAGCTTTGACGGCAAATATACTTGCAGAGTATTGTATTGTTGATATTGATATAGCTAATGTGACTAAGATGCTACTACTTCATGATGTGGTTGAGATATACGCAGGAGATACTTTTGCATTTGCTGAAAAGGAAGTTTTAGGCAATCAACACGACAAAGAAATAGAAGCTTTAGATAGGCTGATGGATTTACTACCAAAAGATCAGTGTGAGCAGTTTAGGGGTGTATGGTTTGAATTTGCTGATGTTCAGACAAATGATGCAAAATTTGCAAATGTTATAGATAGAATTGTGCCTGCATTTCAGAGTTTTAATAATAATGGTGGTACTTGGAAAAAATATCAGGTGCCAAAGCATAAAGTTTTAGAGAGAAATAAATACCTAAAAGAGATAGCTCCAAAATTGCATGAGTATTTACTTGAGCAAATTGAGAGTAATTTTGATGGAGATTTTTATAAATAATTGACTTTTATTTACTTTTAGATTTTTCTAAGCTAGCAGTCTTTCTTATTGCAAATAAGTCGTGATTTATTCCTATAAAACACACCAAATCTATGGACTTCGTTGTTGAGCATAGCCGACGTAAGGCTCGGAGTCTTTTTACTTTGTAGCTTGATTAGATTTCAATATTATACCAATTCCCAACACAAATTAATGTTTTCTCACCTTGTATATTATATCTAATTTAATCCTTTAATATTTTCCAATAGTCATTGATATTGCCTGCACTTTAAAAAAACTAAATTAGGCATAAACTCCTTTGTGATAGATAAAATAATTTATATTGAGGTTTTTATAACTTAATATTAGGTAAATTATCTTTTAGGATCATTAACCTTGTTAAATTTCTTTTTTCAATAAACATACATAATATGTAGAGTAAACAAATTCTAGCCCTTAAGAATATCGTTATAAATGCCAGGCCATGAATTTTCAATTTTTATAGCTCCTACAGCTTTTTCATAAAACTCTGCAGGGCCTACAGCTCCGGTGATTGCGTAAGCGTAGCCTTTGAGCTTCATATCGACCATACAATCTTTTAATAGGGCTTTACCTACACCTTGCCCACGAATTGAGCTACAAACCCCTGTAGGGCCAAAAAAATTTAAGGCAGTCGCATCATAGCAAGCAAAGCCAATTACTTAACTATCTCTAGTTGCGATAAAGATAGACTTAGGATTGTTTGAAAAAGAGATGTCAGCCTCATCAGCCCAACTTTGAGTAAACTCTTCTTTTATCCATTTTAGTACAGCAGATTTTTCTGGAGCAATTGGTTTGCGGATAATTATATTCTGTTTTTTTAAAGTTTCGATGCAACCAAGATCTAAATCTTGATCATAAAGTTTAACGAGCATATCAAAGTGAGACATATATTTGGTTATTTTGAATATTGTTGTTTATATTTTATACATTAAAGCTTTAAATTTACAATTTAGAAAAGATAGTATTTTTAAATACCTCTAAAAATAGTTATATTTAAACTAAATAATGTTACTTTGGTTTTTAAGGTGGAAAAAACATTAAATGCAAAAACTCCTTGGTTGTGTGCCTACTACTTTTTTTATGGAAAGTTTGTCTGCGTGTATAGCTAATTTGAAGGAGATTTATTCAACAAAATTGTATATACTGTTTTCTATTTTATGAGAGCATATAGTCAAGATTTGAGAGATAGAGCTATTTCATTATTTGAATCCG
>JBLFYO010000075.1:0-8262 GCA_047609165.1 Francisella sp. | reverse complement strand
TGAATTTAGGATCAACATTATCATATTCGGTATTAAACACCCAGCTCACATGAGATTGGAAGAAACCGTTTTTAGGTGAGTGTAAATCAGTCTCTTTATCAGAGTGAATATGATGATAACGATGATGACCTGACCACCATAGTGGACCATTTTGAGATGCCCATGAGCCAACTAAAGCAAGTATAAACTGAAATGCTCGTGTAGTTTGAAATGACTTGTGTGCAAAATATCTATGATAGCCTGCTGTTAAAGCAAAGGTCCTAATAAAAAAAGTGCTTAAGAATACAACTAAAGCGGTGATATTCCATGTCATAAAAAATATCAAAATACAGCCAAGATGCATTGCAGTAAAAGCTATAAGAGCGAGTGTGTTTGTTTTGTTTTGCATTGTTATATTTTTCTCATGTCATTTTTTTAGCAATTTTAAAATACAGTTTGTATGGCAAACTAGCTATTAGTTTTAGTATTATAGTAAATTTTTTTGCAAAATGTATTTCAAAACTGTTTGAATTTAATCCTTTGACTATAGCATCAGCGGCATCTTCTGGTTCTAAAATCGCAGGCATTTTGAAGTTGTTTTTCTCAGTGAGCTGAGTTTTTACAAAGCTTGGATTTATCAGACGAATATCTAATTCTTGATTTTCAGCTTTTAGGCTTTCAACAAGGTTAATAACACCTGCTTTAGTTGCTGCATAAGGTTGTGATCTTGGAAGACCAACATATCCTGCTACACTTGCTGTAATGGCTAGCTGAGAGTTAGTATTTTGCTTTAGATATGGTAGTACAAATCTAATGAGATAAAATACAGCTGCTAAATTAGTTTGAATAGTTTTATCTAGACTATCTAGCTCAATATCGCAAATCAGTGATGGCTCATAAAAAGCAGGGAGGTAGATTATAGCATCAGGCTTTAGCTCTAAAGCTTTGTTAGCACCTTTTTCAAAGCTTTCAAAACTAGCTACATCACAGCTTATAATCTCTGATTTATTGATAAGTTGATTAGCCAAATTCTCAAGCTTGTCTTGTGAACGAGCCGATAGTATAAATTTAGCATCATAAATAAAATCTATCTTTTCAACTAAAGCCTTACCAATACCATCGGTAGCTCCGATTACCCAAATAGTTTTGCCATTATAATTCATAGTATCTCTCTGTATATAAGTTTTTTAAGTTACAGCCTCGAACTACTTTGTAGTCACTGTATTCGCTAGTCATGGATACTACGGTCGATGCCGTAGTATGACAAGAAATTTATTTTTCTTTATGCATCATTAGCGTTAAAACACCGACATTCAAGCCAAACTTTTTGAAGGTATTTTTATTAATCAATGAGCCATCGTCCATCAAATACATCCAGTCATCAAAGGTGATTTTATACTTTTTATCACCAACTGGGATATTCATTTGATACTTCCAGTTCATAGCATTACCTTCGACATAAATTCTTGCAATACCGATTACATCACTAGTTGTACCTTCATAGTAGTTATCACTTATCTTTTTGATAGTCCAAATGCGATGATCTTTTGAGCCATCATCATAAACCATGTGCTCATCAAATGTGCCAGTTTCTCCAGCCCAATTAGCTACACCACTAAAGTCAAATTTCTTAGTAACTTTACCCTTATAGTCTTGAATCATACCAGCACCAGCTATCTTGCCTTGTAGATACTCTTGTAGATCCAACTTTGGTGTAGCATCTTTGTATTGCGATATATCTGTTGAGCAGCTAAATAATCCTAGTGCCATAATAATTACTCCTATTTTTTTCCAAAAGTTTGTTTTAATCATTTTAAACCTCTTAGTTGTTGAGACATTTTGTGATCTGAAGTTTTGTCACTTAGCCATATTTCAAAAAAGTACTTTGATAATTGTTTATCATTTATCTTGCCAACTAGCCTTTTCTTAGTGAAAATATAAGCGTAACCATCTTTGTCCATATAACCATATAAATTACTATTTTTTTTGATACTAGGTATTACACTATCAATTAGCTTAGTATATTTAGCTTTATTTTCTTTTACTTCAGTTTTGTGTTGTTTGCTTATTTCACTAATTGTACTGTTGGCTATAGTTTTTGATTTAAAACCGATTAGATAATGGATCTTTAATACAAATGGTTGATTCCAGTCAAACTTACCATTTTGTGTATAAAGTTCAGCATTATAGACATGGAAAAACCATTTTCTAAATTCAACTTTACCAACGCGTTGATTATTTTGTGTTAGAACATTATTTAAGGTAGGTTCATTAGCAAAGCTTAGTATTGGTAAAGTTATAAAAAAAAGTATGACCAGTTTTTTAAGCATGTACTATTTCCAACTGAGCAACATCTATTCTACCGTGATCAAAAGCGGCATTACATGATGTTAGATAAAATCTCCACATTCTTTGAAAGCTTTTATCAAAACCAAGTTTTATCAAGTCGCTTTCTTTAGTTATAAAATTATCATCCCAAATATCTAGAGTTTTTGCGTAATCTTTACCAAATAGCTCTCTATTTACACATTTTAGACCAACTTTTTTTAGTTCAATATCAATTTGTTCAAAACTAGGTAAAAAACCACCAGGAAAAATAAAAGTTCTAATCATATCTGTACCTTTTAAATAACTATCAAAAAGAGCATTGTCGATTAAAATACTTTGGATTACGATTTTGCCATCTGGTTTAAGTAATGATTTTAATTTTGAAAAATAAGTATTCCAATATTGTTTACCAACAGCTTCTATCATCTCGATAGATACTATATAGTCATACTGACCTTGTTGGATACGATAGTCTTCGATAACTATATCCACATTTTTATTAATTAAACGGTTTTTAGCGTAGCTATGCTGTTCTGTAGAAAGTGTGATTCCTTTGACGCTATAGTTACCTTCAGTTGTAGCGACTTCTGCAAAACCACCCCAACCACAACCAACCTCAAGTATTGAGCCTTCTTTTTTATCAAAAGTCTTCAGAATATTTGAATATTTATTTATTTGACCTTGCTCGAGAGTTTCATTATTGTTTTTATATAATGCTGATGAATAAGTCATAGTTTCATCAAGCCATAGGCTATAAAAGTCATTACCAAGGTCGTAGTGTTCGTAGATATTTTTTTTACTTTGCTTTAGGCTATTTCTTTTTGTTAGATAGCTTAGCCTTTGCATTATTGTATAGAAAAGATTAGGCTTCATATATTGACCAAAAGCTTCCTCGTTGTCTATACCAAATCTTATCAGAGCTTTTAAGTCAGAGGTTTCCCAGTAGCCATCGCGATAGTCAGCAGCAAATCCTATATCTGCTTTAAATTTAAGGTTTACAACAGTTCGCCAATCTTTAAGTTTCAAATCAGCAGTTTGACCAGTCTCTTTACCTTTATGATGAAAAGTATCTCCTTCTGGAGTAGTTAGATATATCTCACCATATTTTATTTGCTCTAGTGATTTTAGTAGATTTTTTTTGATTGTTTTCTCAAACATATTATTACAATGATAGTTTATGTGCTTCTTAAGCTCTATATTAGCAAATTATTATTGTGGGAATATTGCAAGTAGATTAAATTTTGTTAATGTAGTTTTTTAAAACTCAAAAGAATATTTTAAATTACTTGATTATAGGTTTTGCTACTTATTTTGTAACTACTAACCGTTATGTGCGACCTGAATCATAATTAAATTGAAATAATTAGCTTTCATTAGAGAATTTATACATACTCTTCTTTTAAGAAAGACTAATATAACTCGCCACTGTAACAGTACTTTCCATCTGAGTAGGTTTTGGCACATACTTGATTTTCTTAGCGACTATTTTTATAGCTTGATAATGTATCAAGAATATAACCTTAAAAGTAAGTAGTGGTGAACGGATAAATTCTTTGAGCAAATTTTTATTTGAAAAGGGTTTATTTATGGATGTAATAGCTGTGCCTAGTTGTATTTCATCATTATCATAGTAGTTGATGATGATTTTAGTCTTTGGGTTTAAGTATGGAGATTCCTGGTCTGAGTCCGGAAATTCGGGTATCTTGAAATTGAACTTATAATAGCCTTGTCTTGGGTAGAATGGTGATACATGAAGTTTTTTCTGAGCTTTAAACCAGCACTTATCAGTTATCTCATCACCATCTTTGTGGCAAATATAGCTATGAGTTTCTTTAAATGTATTGTTTACTTCTGCAATTACCGCAATGAGTTTTTTGTTGTGATAACAAAGCCAAAAACTTACAGGATTGAAAAGATAACCTAAAATTCTCGGCATAGTCATTAGTTTTATATTATCATAAGAAAGTTGATTTTTAGTTAATAAATCAGTAGCCCAATTTACAGATTTTGAACCATCTCGTTTTCCATGGTCTTTGTCATAAAAACTAAAAATGTTGAATTTGTTTATGCTGAATGTTTTATGGTTCTTTGCTTTTGCCACACCCCGCCTATCGGCATCCTTCTCAAGAGTGGAATGGTCAAGCATATCTAAAGCTACGAAATACGATCGGTAATTAAAAGAATTTACTTTAGGGTGGTGTCTTTTGTGAAACACTCTTGAGCTTAGTATAGAGTTTTTAGTCACGAAATTTTTACCAAGGGGTTTTTACATCTAACTTTTCAGCAACGGTTACAGCACTTAGTATACCATCTTCATGGAAGCCATAGCGTAAATATGCTCCACAAAAATAAGTGTTGTTTTGCCCTTGAATTAGTTCTATTTGAGATTGAGCTTGTATGGCTTTTTTATCAAATACAGGGTGAGAAAAGTTATATTCATTAATTATCTTAGAGTCTTGTGGTTTGGTATCTGGGTTTACAGTTACAAAGTAGTTTATGTTTGTATCTAAGGGTTGCAGATTATTCATCCAATAACTCAAAGAAACTACTTGGCGATTATCATTAATATCTTTACTTAGATAATTCCAGCTTGACCAAGCTTTCTTACGCTTTGGCATAATACTCTCATCAGTATGTAATATCACAGAATTTGGTTGATACTTGATAGCTCCAATTAGACTTTTTTCATCGGATGTTGGTTCATCGAGTAGTTTTAATACTTCATCAGAATGACAAGCAAATATTACTTTATCATACTTTTGAATATCTTCATTTATATCTGTGATAGTTACCTTATCTGCTCTTGATACTTTTGTAACAGCGGCCTTGAATGTGATATTGCTAGCTTTAAGCTCATTCACAACTTTACTTACATATTTTTTACTTCCACCTTGTACTGTATACCATTGAATCGGTCCTGTAGTTGTAAGTAGTCCATGATTATCAAAGAACCTAATAAAGCTAAGAGCAGGGAACTCATACATTTTTTGTAAAGGAGTACTCCATATACAAGCTCCCATAGCAAGTAGATAATAGTTTCTAAACCATTTACCAACCTTTAAGATATCTAAGTATTCCGCAAGGCTAGTATTCTCATCAAGAGTTTTGTCTTTGAGATGTTGATTTGATATTTTGTTGAATTTTAAAATATCTTTTATCATCTTATAGAAGCTAGGTTTTAGTAGATTAGATTTTTGAGCTATTAGACTTTTAAAGCCACTTGAACCATATTCGAATTTACCATTTTTAATCGATACACCAAACGACATATTACTTTTATCTATAGGAATATTTAATTGCTTAAAAAATCGTGTCAGATGATAGTATGTCTCATAATTAAAAACTATAAATCCTGTATCTATAGGTGTTTGATTAATATCTAAAGTGCGAGCATGACCACCGTGATAATTGTTTTTTTCGTACAGGGTAATATCGTATTTATCTTTGAGTAGATAGGCACTTGCTAGCCCTGATATGCCGCTACCTATTATTGCTATTTTTTGCATAGACGATTACTCCATATATTACGGTCATCCTATGGCTTGACCATAGGATCCATAAGACTACTTTTGTTGTAGTTACTATAAATAGATTCTACAATTGAGTCGTAGAATGACTTATATTTTTACTATTTCAAACTATATCAGTAGATTAAACTAATGCTTAAAAAAGTATAGTTAAGATTTGTTAATGTAATGGAAGTGATAATTCTAAACTAAGCCCAGAAGGCGCATTTGCTCTAGCGATTATAGTGCCACCATGTAGCTCGATGATGTTTTTTACTAATGCTAATCCTAAACCATTGCCAATCAGTGAGCGGCTAGCATCTTCTCTAAAGAACCTCTCAAAAATTTTATCATAATTTTGTGAGCTTACACCAGAGCCTGTATCGGATATAGTAAGTTTATAGAATCCTTTATTGACTTCGCCAACCATTGAAATACTAGGGTTTTCCCCTGAATATTTATAGCAATTATCAAGTATATTTATAATGCTTTGAAATATTAGGCTTTTATCTATGTTAAGCATCTTATTTTCGATATTACATTTTAGGGAAATATTTTTTTCTTCAAAAACGGGTTCGTATAGCTCTACAGCATCATTAATTAGGAACTGTATATCAATGCGTTTTTTTATAAGCTTTTCACGACCATGCTCAAGTCTATTTAGTCGAAGTAGACTATTGAAAATTTCAAGAAGTTTGTTGCATTCTGATAATGCTGCTTGAGTTTCTTCATTTGGTTGTTTTTCTGCTAGTTGTTCGAGTTTATTTTTTAGGCGGGTAAGAGGGGTTTTTAAGTCATGAGCAATATTGTTTGTGACATTTTTTATATCTCTAAGAAGCTCGTCAACATTACCAAATAAGCTATTTAACATATTTGAAAGGTTGCTAAGATCATCCCAATTTGTTTTTGATTCAATCCTACGAGTAAAATCCTCTGTATTTACAATAGTAGCAGCTGAGCTAGAAATATGGTTTATTTTTTGCACCACGAAAAAGCTGATGAGATAACTTATAATCACTACACTTAGGGTTGAGAAAATACCAATAGTTAGCGGTACGATATGCTCAAGTACTTTATCGCCAACTGATGAGAAGATTATATACCCCCAAGATAGTATGCTCGTAGCAAGTAAAACTGTAAAAAGTATTGCCATTTTAAAACTTGAACTAATTATGTATCGTCTTTGTATTGGGTGATTAAGACTGTTCTTGTATGACATAGCCAAAACCTCTCATAGTCTTTATCATGTCTGCACCACCATTTTCCGTGAGTTTGTTACGCAGGCGAGAAATATGCACTTCTACTACATTGGTTTGAGGATCAAAGTCATAATCCCAAACTTCTTTGAGTATCATGTTTTTACTGATTACTTCATTTTTATGTTTAAGTAATAGGTGCAGTACTTTGTATTCTCGTTGCTGTAATGGTATCAAAATATCCCTACGACGAACTTCATGTGCCAGCTCATCTAAGACTATATCTCCGCAGATTATTTTATGGGTAATAGGTTGAGATAATTGTTTGGTACGATTGTGGAGAATATTTACTCGAATCATCAACTCTTCTATAGCAAAAGGTTTTGTCAGATAGTCATCACTGCCAGCACTCAATCCTGTGATTTTATTTTCAGTACTATCTAAAGCACTAAGAATAATAATCGGAGTTATGACATTTTGCTTGCGTAAAATTTTTAGTAAAGATATACCATCTAAATACGGCATCATCCAGTCGATAACTATTACATCATATTCATTAGTGTTTATTAGAAATAATGCTTCTTTGCCATCGTGAGCGGTAGTTGTTTCAATGTTGTTTTCTTCAAATTTTAATTTTATGAAACCTGCTATTTCTTTGTCATCGTCTGCTACTAGTACTTTAATGCTATTCTGCATATTTCTCATAATCTGTGGGATAGTTTATGTTTTAAAGTATAACAATTGTTTATAAAATAACTGTTATTTTATTCTTTTTAAGAATAATTTTTGTATAGTCGAAATATTAAGTATTTAAAAATAATAAAAAAGATATGAAAAAAATATTTTAGCGATAACTATTTCAGCAGCATTAGCTGTAACTCTAAGCTCTTGTGGTAAAACTACCGCAGCTTATGAAGATGCAAATGGAGTTGACACGACATCCATAGACTTTAGCTCAACAGATTTACAAGCAATGACAAAAAGTATGTCAGAAGATATGCTTAATTCACGAGGAGTTAAGAAAATCACGGCGATGGATACTCCTACTCTTTTCTTTAGTAATATTCGCAATGAAACTCGTGAGCATTTAAAGACAACAATGCTTTCAAATACTGTATAGCTAATTTGAAAGAGTTTTATTCCAATTCCATGCCGCTTTTATAGCATCTTTAAAATCACTCTATTTGTGCCTTATTCTTCTTAAAATATTTTTAAAATTAGCCCAAACTTTTTCTATTGGATTTAAATCGGGT
>JBLFYO010000074.1:0-8340 GCA_047609165.1 Francisella sp. | reverse complement strand
TTACGTTTGTAGCCGGATTCAAATAATGAAATAGCTCTATCTCTCAAATCTTGACTATATGCTCTCATAAAATAGAAAACAGTATATACAATTTTGTTGAATAAATCTCCTTCAGATTAGCTATAATACCTTCAATCATAGCTTGTAAGCCATTCTCTTTGTTTTTAATTCGTTTAAAAGTTTCTGGCACACCACCACGACCTTCATTGTTTGCAATTAGAATCATTTTTTAGACCTTTGTTCTAGTAAGTTTTTTAATAATGGAGTTAATGCAAACAATATAACAGCCATAATTATTGCTGCAATAAAAAGTTTGAAATACCCGCTAGCAAAGCTACTAGCAGCGGTATCTTTTGAAGCTGCTATTTTGGAGCTTATAACACCACCAAAGAAGCCAACATAAGCACTAATTGTCCACCATACACCCATCATTGTTGATTTTAGATGCTCAGGAGCTAGGCGAGTAACCAAAGCCAAGCTAACTAGAGATATACACAGCTCACCGTACACTAGCATTAGATAACAAGCTAATATCCATAGTAAACTTGCCTTACCGCTCGCAGCAGCTATTGATCCTGCGATACTTAGTATCAAAAAGCACAAACCAAGAAATACCAAACTAAACACAAATTTTAGCTCATCCGATGGCTCTCTATTATATTTACTTAGCTTTTTGCCACAACAATCCAAAGAATGGTGTAATGACAACTAACAATGTCAATTGAGATGCCATAATTGTTGTAACAGGAATGTGTAAGCTAAAGATATTCAGTTCGACATTATGCTTGATAAATAAAGGTATGCTAATAGAAGTTTGATTACTCAGTGACCAGTAAAATAGCATAAATATTGATAAGATAAGTAAAATTGCAATATTGGACTTTTGAGATTTATGTAGAGATTTCCATAAAGACATTAAATATACCAGTAGTACAATACCCGATAGCGATATAATTATCATTGACTCTGTGGGATGTGCTATTAAGTAACCAAATATACATGCTGATAATATTACGAATACTATCATGGTATACCAAACATTAAAACCAAAGAATAATCTTTTACGCATAATCTCATGATTTCGACTATCACAGCTAGCAGGGAAGTATTTTCTACCAGATTCAAAAAAGATCAAACCTAATGCCATACCAAAAGCTGCTAAACTAAAACCATAGTGCCAACCAATTTTTTCACCAACGAAACCAACTATAAATATCGCTAATACCGAACCAAAGTTAATACCTGTATAAAAATACGCAAAACCACTATTTCTCAGAGCTTCTTTTTGATCATAAAGTCTACCAACCATAGTAGAGACATTTGATTTAAAAAATCCCGTACCAGCAGATATATAACCTAAACCTAGGTAAAGAGCTGTATCACGATTGCCTGATAAAGACATAATAATATGCCTCGTCATGATGGAAATCCCACCAATCAATACACAGCGACGATAGCCAATTATTCTATCGGCAAGTATCCCACCTACAGCAGTTGTTATATAAAGATAAGTTACATAGCTACCAAATATAAGAGCAACATTTGCATCTGTAAAATTAAGCCTCTCTGTCATATATAGTATAAGTATTGCAGATAACCCATAGAAACTAAATCGCTCCCACATTTCAGCAAAAAATAAAAATTTGAGACCTTTAGGGTGTTTTAAAGTTTCCATGAGCTAGGATAATATATAATTTTATGATAATTTGATTTTATCTAAAATTCATCGCTAAGTCACTAATTGAAATAAAATAAAAAGACGAGATTGAAAGAGCTTTTAATAATGCCTAAAAGTCTTACGGGTCTCTTGCATGATTTTTTCGATACCAATATACGCAACATTAAATATTACAGGACCTAAGAAAACACCTAGGACTCCAAAAGCATGGAGACCACCCAAGATACCTAGTAGAGATGCTACAAAACTTAATTCAGCTTCTTTGTTTATTATCTTTGGTTGCATAATATTGTCTGTAAATACATGTAAAGCAAGACCAATAGCTAAAATTATAATAGCCTTTGTAGCTCCATAAGTCACAAGAACTCCAAAAGCAAGTAGTATATAAACAACAGTTACAAGAAATGGTATCATCGAGGCTAGTGCAGTTATAAAGGCAAATAATACAGGGCTTAGCAGACCAACTGATACATATACTATGCCCATAACTATACCTACAACAATAGCTGTTGAAGCAAGTGCTAAACTGACTTTTCTAGTTGTTGTTACAGCTGTTTTTATAAAATTATCCCCATCATTGAAATCTTTTAATAAGACTTCGCCAAAGAATCTTTCTAAGTTTTCTCTACTTACTAAAAATTGGTATGTTAATAGTAGGGCGATAAAAAAATTAATAATTAAACTAACAGATGCAGTACCCAAATATTTTACTGTAGGTAGTAAATTACCAATATCAGCTAGGATTTTTTGTTTATCTTGTTGTAAGATTTTTATAAAATCATCTAAGCGTTCTTGAAGAAATTCTCCTAAATACGGCATATTCAATGGGTAGCCACTTAATTGATGAGAAGTCTCAGCCAATGATTTTGTATGACTAGTGTATTGAATGATTTCATTTATTGCATAAGAAATCACTAGAAACAATGGGATAAATATACATAGCAATACTCCTATTGAAATAAGGAAACTACTTTTATGTTTACCTATGTACTTTTCTAGTTTTTGTTGTAGAGGAGATAATATAGCTGCTAAAAGAGCGGCAAACAATATGGCATAAATAAAAGGGTACAATATCCAAAGAATCAACGCTCCAAGTAGACATACAATTACTATTTTTTTGATACTTGAGAAATTCATGATAATTACTATTAATTTATTTTATAGGTAAGTATAGCTTTCTAGTTAATGATTTGAAATGTATAAAAATTTATTTTAGTTAGAGGCCTGAGTTACAAAAGGGTAAATTTCTATTTCTCATATAGATTACTATAGCTATAACCATAAGAGTGAGAATATATGTTGAGTTAAAGCAGAAGCTTGATAGGTAATGAGTCAAGTTTAGTAGCAATTCAACTTGTGTGACAATGTTTAGTAAAAAGGCAATAAACAAACTGGCAAAGGCTAAAGGCAATTTAAATATTGCTAAAAGTAATGCAAAGATAATAAAGCCATACTCGACTATGTGCACACCTAATGAAATAGGAATTGCTGTAAAAGGTGCTCCTAAGACAATATGAACAAGTAAAAAGTATACTAGAAAAGATATAGACATCGCTATTACAAATAAAATTATTTTTTTAAGTAAGCTTATTTTTTGGAAAATATTTTTTTGAGAATCTACACTATAAGAGACATAACCAATCATAGATATTATAATCATCACAATTTCAGGTAGATAGTAATGAAGATAACCAAGATTAATATTGCTGAAATCTTGCATGGTAGCGATTTTAAGTAAGCAAGATAGCATTAGAAACAGCCATGCGTAACGCTGATGCTTTACTAAAGCAACAACAAAGCCTAGAAAAGCAAGCTGGTAAAGAGCGTAAAATAAATCTATAAGCATGAATGTCTAATGAAACTTTAAATTTGATATAGATTTAGTATATAGAATATTTTGAAAGAATTGTATAAAGAAAATTACCAACCAGTAACTTCTTTAAGTTTAGAACCAAGCTCAGCAGGTGATCTAGTGTAAGCAATACCAGCAGCTTCAAAAGCAGCAAATTTTTCTTCAGCAGAACCTGTACCACCAGAGATGATAGCACCAGCATGTCCCATACGCTTACCAGCAGGAGCTGTAACACCAGCAATGTAGCCGATTACTGGCTTAGTTACATGATGCTTGAT
Organism: Francisella sp.; assembly: GCA_047609165.1. GTDB lineage: Bacteria > Pseudomonadota > Gammaproteobacteria > Francisellales > Francisellaceae > Francisella. The sequence continues at coordinate 4,532 of JBLFYO010000074.1, read as the reverse complement.
GTACTCAGCAGCTTCTTCTTCAGCTGTACCGCCAATCTCACCGATAAGAATGATAGCTTCTGTTTGAGGGTCTTTCTCAAGTAATTTTAAAGCTTCGATTTGGTTCATACCTGGAATAGGGTCGCCACCTATACCGATACAAGTAGATTGACCAAAGCCAAGCTTAGTAGTTTGAGCTACTGCTTCATAAGTCAAAGTACCAGAACGAGAAATAATACCAACTTTACCAGGTAAATGAATATGGCCAGGCATGATACCGATTTTACATTCACCTGGAGTGATAACGCCAGGGCAGTTAGGACCGACCACTTGTACATCTTTACCTTCAATATATTGCTTAACAACTAGCATATCTAAAGTAGGTACGCCTTCTGTGATTATCACAATTAGCTTCACACCACTATCGATAGCTTCAATTACAGAATCTTTTACAAATGGAGCAGGTACATAAATCACAGATGCATCAGCACCTGTAACAGCTACAGCTTCAGCCATTGTATTAAAAACTGGTCTATCAAGATGAGTTTGTCCACCTTTACCAGGAGTTACACCACCAACGATTTGGGTACCGTAAGCGATAGCTTGCTCTGAATGGAATGTACCATTTTTACCAGTAAAACCTTGTACTAAAACTTTTGTATTTTTATTAACTAATACGCTCATTATTTTAATATCCTTTTATAACTGTTTTTTTATTAATGTAGAGATTTTACAACTTTATCAGCCGCATCAGCTAAACCTTCAGCAGTGATAAGCTTTAAGCCAGATTCTGATAAGATTTTAGAACCTAGTTCAGCATTGTTACCTTCTAGGCGAACAACAACTGGTACAGTTACATTTACTTCTTTAACAGCATCAATAATAGCTTCTGCAATCATATCGCATCTTACAATACCACCAAAGATGTTGATCAAAACAGCTTTTACATTTACATCATCAAGGATTAGCTTGAATGCTTCAATTACTCTTTCTTTAGTTGCTCCACCACCTACATCTAGGAAGTTAGCAGGTTTACCGCCGTATAATTGGATGATATCCATGGTTGCCATTGCAAGACCAGCACCATTTACCATACAACCAATATTACCTTCAAGAGCTACATAGTTTAGTTCATGCTCAGATGCTTTTAGCTCTTTAGCATTTTCTTGAGATTTGTCTCTCATTGCTAGAAGTTTAGGCTGTCTGTACATCGCGTTAGAATCAAGATTAATCTTACCATCTACACAAACGATCTCACCATTTTCTCTTATAGCAAGTGGGTTGATTTCAAATAATGCAAAATCACACTCTACAAATGCTTTATAAGCACCTAACATAGTTTTAGTGAAATCATTGATTTGCTTACCTTCAAGACCTAATTTAAAAGCTACTTCACGAGCTTGGAAAGGTTGAAGACCTACTAATGGATCTACTTCTACTTTAAGGATTTTTTCAGGAGAGTTATGAGCTACTTCCTCAATATCTACACCACCTTCAGATGAAACCATGAAAGTTACTTTACGGCTAGATCTATCAACCACTGCACCAAGGTACAATTCGCGTTGTACAGGATATACATCTTCAAATACACCTACAGAGTTTACAGGTTGACCATCTGCGTCAGTTTGAAAAGTTACAAGGTTAGTACCTATAAGTTTCTCAGCAACTTCGCGAGCCTCTTGAGAAGACTTAACAACTTTTACGCCACCAGCTTTACCACGCCCACCAGCATGTACTTGTGCTTTAACTACGGCAAATTTACCACCGATAGTATCAAAAGCTTGTGCAGCTTCGTTGGGATTGCTTGCTACAATACCTTTTTGAACCTTTAGACCATAACTTTCTAAAAGCTCTTTAGCTTGATATTCATGTAAGTTCATTGATTTTTCCTTATTGATCGTTGTATGAAATTAAAATACACGTAGAAGGATAGCTTATTTAGCTTTATATTTCTAATAAAAATAGCATTTAAATACTAGAAATTTCAAGGCAGATTGAGTATAGTACTTTCTTATAGTATATAAGTAATAATATATAAGTAATAATATATAAGTAATAATATATAAGTAATAATATATAAGTAATAATTCGCAATAAAAAACAGGAGAGTTTTAAGTGAAGACAATATACAACAAATTAATGGGGTTAATATTTAGCCCATCAACACCAATACAGCTCTTGTTAGTATCTGTACTGGGTTTTATCTTTGGATTTATTCCGGGTTTTGCATATGCACCGCTTTTATCTGTGTTGACTATATTATTAGTTTTGATACTTCGAGTAAATATTGGTTTATTTGTGTTGATAGCTTTTCTTGCAAAAGTTTTATCATTCCCATTAGAATCTATAAATTTCACTCTAGGTACATGGCTATTAGATGGTTTTACTCAACCTATATTTAAAGCTGCAGTAAATACACCTGTATTAGCTTATGCTGGTTTTGATTATTATCTCGTTACAGGTGCTTTTGTACTTTCTTTAGTACTGGGGTTAGGTTTTGGTATATTTTTTGCAAAATCTTATAAGAAATTTGTAGATAAGATGGCAAGTATACAAGCAGGTAGTGAGCTTTATCAAAAACTTACAAGTAAGCTAATTGTAAAGATTGGTTTAAGAATAGTTTTTGGTAAAAATATCGCAAAAGTTAATTGGGAGAAAATTCAAGCTAGAAAATTTCATCAACCAATTAGAATTTGGGGGTTAATTGTAGTGATAGCTTGTCTACTAGCTGTAGTTTTTTCTCTAAAGATAATAGAGACAGCAATGGTATCAGATATTATCAAACAACAGCTTACTAAGGTAAATGGTGCGACAGTTGACTATGATTCTATGAATCTAAATCTTGGTGATGCCAAATTAGAGATAAACGGCTTAGGTGCGGCTGATCCAGAAAATTTAGATAAAGATAGATTTTATGCAAAATCTATAAGTGCAAGTATGGATATAAGAGGTTTATTGACTAAGCAAATAGCTCTTAAGAATGTAATTGTAGATGGTGTGAGTTTGTATAAAGAGAGACAATCAAAAGGTACACTTTATGCAACTAAAATAGTTGAGTCAATAAATGATGGCACTGCCATGCCAGAAGAAGTAACGAAAAAAACTTTAGATAAAGTTAAAGAGGTTGGTGCAAATATTAAGCAAGAAAATGTTACTAAAATCAAGGAAGCTTTTGAAAAGACATTGCATGCTTCAAAAAGTATTAAAAAAATTGTAACTAACTTATCTGATTTCATGTATATTAAGCCAACTAGCGATCCTGAAGCTGTATCTAAAAAAAATAAAGCACAAGCTAAAATATATGGATATGCAAATATAAGAAATGAAAGCTTACGTGATGAAATACCAAATTTTGTTATACAAAATATAAATATCAAAAGCTTTAAGAGTGATAGTATAAAGTATGATGCTAATATAACAAATTTATCAACAAACCCAGCATTACTATCAAAACCAACTCAAATCCATATTCAATCGACTAGCAATAAAGATGTCGACTTTGATTTAGTTATGTCAAATCAAGATGGCATAGAGAATACAATTAAGTTAAATTTAGAAAACCTTGAAGGAGATTTCTTGAAAGGTCTTACTATTCAAGGTGTCGGCATTGATGCTGATAGTGTAAATGTATCTGGTACAGGTACATGGAACTTTAGTGATGTAAATAACGTAGCTTTTAATATTCCGCTACAACTAAAGTTAAGTAATATCGGAATCAATTTATCTAAGGTGAAGCAAAAAATATCTGATTTAACACTAAAGGCAACTCTATCAGGTGATTTAAATAATGTTGATCTTGCTATAGACACCTCAAATTTAAAAAATATATTGAGTGTAGAGACTGTTAAAAATGCAGCCAGTGGTATAGTTAAGCAAACTGGCTTAGATAAGCATGCTGAAGAGCTAATCAATAAAACCACTATCAATGGTAAATCAGTTAAAGATCTTAATGCTAAAGATGTAAAGGATTTAGCATCTAAGTTTGGTGTGAGTTTCTAAGCCTTTATTTTTTTCTAATCTAAATTTCTATAATTTATATCTTTTTTATAATAAGTTGTGGTTCATAACTGCAACACATCCCGAATCTCCGGACTCGATCCAGAGTCTTTTATTTCACAGTAAATTTTTTTTGAGCATAAAGATTAGTTACTTTAAATTATTCTCATTGTGTAATGCTATGTTGATTAATAGTATTATGAATTTTGGTATTATATGTGTGTTAATCAAAATAAAGGAATAGATTATGAAAAAAATAATTAATCAGCAATTTCAGGTGTATCAACACTGGCTTTATCAAGTTGTGCAAATCAAACTACAACGACTAGAGACACTTCGTACTCTCATACTATCTCTGACGGTTATGTCGATGCTATAGCAACACCTGTTGTTATTAAACAAATATTGGCTGATGATAAAACTCCTACACTAGGTGTCTAGTTTGGGGAGGTTGTCCCAATAATTTTATAAGCTTTAGCCTTAAACATATCCGGCGTTTCATTAAAAATATCAGGTTTAATTCTATACCATTCTATGACAGCGTCAAATGGTGTTTT
>JBLFYO010000073.1:0-8470 GCA_047609165.1 Francisella sp. | reverse complement strand
ATTTAATCACAATGCCTTTCTCATGTTTAGATAGTGAGCTGTACTTAATGCTAAGTAGTACTTTTTGTATCCTTTCATAACGCTCTAGTTTAGTGTCTGTTATAGTGAAAGCTATATTTTCAGTACCATCAAGAAAAGCACTGATTGCTTCTACTGTTTTTAGGTTTTCTATTTTCATGTTTATTTTCATCCAGTAAGGATGAACAAAATAATTGAATTAGGTTCGACTCATTTCATATTGGAGAAGACTCAAGCTTTCTATTTTTATTTAAAAATGCTATAATTAGCAAGGTTTTATATATATTATATGGGTGTTATTTTGGATTTTTGGTTGATTCTTGGGGCGTTGCTTGTACTGTGTTTATATTTGTTGATTGAAAATATTGTCCATAATAAAACAATAAGCAAGATACCTGTCAGAATACATGTTAATGGAACTCGTGGTAAATCAAGTGTGGCTAGGCTTATAGCGGCCGGTGTACGAGCTGGTGGCTATACGACTGTAGCAAAGACTACTGGTACTTTGGCAAGATACATTGATGTAGATGGTTCAGAAACTCCAGTTTTTAGAATTGGCTTTAGTAATATAGCAGAGCAAGTCAGAATAATGTATAAAGCAAGGCAAGCAAAAGCAGATGCTATCATTATCGAATGCATGGCATTACAGCCGTTGCTGCAGTCATTGTGTGAGTTGAAGCTAATAAAAGCTACTCATGGAGTACTTACAAATGCTCGTCCAGACCACCTAGATGTGATGGGACCTACAGAGCGAGATGTAGCAAAAGCGTTAGGTGGCACAGTACCTGTAAATTCAAAGTATTTTACCGCAGAAGATATTCATTTAGACTTCTTTGAATATGTTTGTAAAGATCGTGGTAGTGAGCTTATAGCAGCTACGGCAGAAGATGCTGATCTTATATCTGATGAAGAAATCAATAAGTTTGTTTATTCGGAATTTAAGATAAATGTAGCATTAGCTTTAAAAGTGACGGATGATTTAGGAGTGCCACGAGAAGTTGCACTACAAGGTATGTGGGAGGCAACTCCAGATCCAGGTGCGATGACAGAGTATTCGTTTGATGTGAAAAGTGCACAGATGAATTTTGCAAATGCTTTTGCTGCAAATGACCCAGTATCTACAAAGATGCTATGGGATAAGCTATGTGAAAAGTATCAAAGCTGCGAAAAGAAAGTGTTAGTAGTGAATTGCCGTGCTGATAGAGAAGATAGATCTAAGCAGATTGCAGAAGCTATACTGAGCTGGCAGACTCCAAATTTAGTGGTGCTTATAGGTACAGGCACCGATGTTTTTACTTCTTTTTACAAAAAATATTCAAAGTCATTAAAAATAAAAGCTTCTGAAACAATTGTGTGTGAAGGTATGGAACCATTAGAGATTTTAGAAAAAACTTATACAACACAGCCTGCAAACTCATATATGTTAGTGGGTGTGGGTAATATAAAAGATATAGGTATGAGTTTGGTTGATTTTTGTGATCAAGAGCATAAAAAAATATAGAACTGTAATTATTTTAAAATTTAAAAAAGAATAAAGGAGAAAGTATGGATCCGTTGACGCTCTCGATAGGGATAGGATTAATAGTTGGTTTGATATTTGTATCACTCTTGGGACTATCTACTGGTGGTATGGTTGTACCAGGATATTTTGCATTAGAAATGGGTGCTCCTGATAGGGTGATTATTACTTTGCTTATATCGGTACTTATATTCGGTATTGTGAGATTGTTATCAAAATTTATGATTATTTATGGTAGGCGAAGAATTGCTATCACAGTATTACTATCGTTTATACTAGGTACTTTTTGCAATACTTTTTTATCACATTATTTAACCACAAGTTTTTATTCTGACCAGGTGCAGGTTATTGGTTATATTATCCCTGGACTGATTGCTTTGTCTATAGATAGACAAGGGCTTATTGAGACTATAGGTTCTTTGCTTATAGCATCTATAATTATTCGTTTATTGCTGATTGTATTAATCGGCCCTCAAATAGTAGGAATATAAGTTATGAAAACTGTGTATTGGCACCGTAAATTTTTATCAAGATATATGATCTCATTTTTAACTATATTTATGATTCTTTCTTTATATATTGTAGAGAAAAATCTTGTGGTAGAGACAAAAGGCTACAGTCAAAAAGTCGAAGCATCAAATACAACTTATGAAGCTTTTCGATTAACGCAAGATTTCTTTATGTCAAAGGGATATTTGTGTAAAAATATCGGTGATGTTTCATGTACTGGTTTGATAGGGCTATCAATGTCTGAAATCACTACAGATTCTGGGGATTTGTACTCAAAAAGATCATCAGTGAATCCAAATATGGCAGCTATATTTGTAGAGTGGTTGAGCGAACTTAACCTTAAAAAAGGAGATGTTGTAGCTCTTCAAGAGACAGGCTCATATCCTGCACTTGACATAGCGATGCTTTCAGCAATAAAAACGCTAGAGCTAAAACCTTTGATAATCTTCTCAGTTGGAGCATCACAATTTGGTGCAAATAGAGCTAATTTTACATGGCCAGATATTTATAAGAATTTAGTAGAAAAAGGGTTGTTTGATTATAATATCTTAGGGGCAACTTTAGGTGGTTCGAGAGATAATGGTTATGGTATGACACCTGCTGCAGTTTTGAAATTAAATGATTCTATAAAAAGAAATGGCTATAAAACAATAAATATACCTTATCATCATGCGACTACAACTTCGATCAAAACTCGTATTGATATGTATAAGAACGCTGCAGGTCATGAGAAAATAAAGGCATATATCAATGTCGGTGGCAATATGGCATCTATAGGTTTGAAGCAACCTAAAATTATTGCTGTAAAAGATGATGATGGTAAAAAGAAAAATGTTAAAAATAATATTGTTACAAAACTTCCAAGCTTTCCAACTGGTGTAGTAAAAGAATTGCCAGCAGGTTATAAATCTGTACGCTCTGTAGCTGTTAATTTCTTGAATGAAAATGTTCCTGTAATAAATATTAGGGATATAAATTCATCTATTATTAAAAAATATGGCTTAACCTATAATCCTGCAACAGTAACTCCTGCAGGTCAAGGATCAGCATTTTCTCAAAAGAGTTATAATACAGTATTAGCTATCGTATTGTTGATCATCGATATATCAATTATTATAGCAATGGCTTTAATTTCTAGAAGATATCTAATTTCTTATAAGTCTAAATAACTGATCTTACACACTTCTATCTTTTCTTTATGATGGGCGATAAGTCTCATCGACTTCTATAAAACAATATATCTTACCGAGGCTTTGTAGTCGTATCTATTCTAGATATAGTTTTGGACTCATATTCATAACATACTAAAGGGAGTTGTGAGTAAAGATCATGTACATTTATATATATCCTATCCTCCACATGCATCTGTTAGCTATAACATCTTAAATTACCTGTGTTTTTTGTCAAAACTCCAGTTACTGGGGGCATTATAAAATTACTTATGGCTTTAGGATCTGGTGAGTTATCTAGACAAGAAATACAAGACAAACTAAAGCTTAAAGATAGAAGATTATTTATGTCAAACTATATTAATATTGCACTAGAAGGTAAATATATTGAAATGACTATTCCAGATAAACCAAATAGTCATTTATAGAAATATAAGATTCATAAGTAACAATTCTCCGGACAGTTTTTGATAGGCTAAGAGCGTTGTATACAGTGGTTCACGTAATTAAATCAATGTTAGGTTTTGGCAGAGATGTATAAAATAGATTAATATATATACTTCCATTGTTAAATATTAGTATACCTAGCTAATAACTATCAAAAGTATTGAAATAATCGCTATTGTGATTACCAGTTTTTTTACATTTATCCATAAATACTTTTCAAAACATTCTATTTATAGTCCTAAAACTGTATAATCTGTCGAACTAACTATACAATTCTAAAGTATCCTTATGAGTAACTATATATTTATAGTATCAGCACCATCAGGGGCTGGCAAAAGCTCGCTATTAAAAGCATTTCTTAACTCCGGAGTTGGTAGAGACGATTTTGCTGTAGCTGTGTCTCATACTACTCGTGATCCTAGAGTAGGCGAGGAGCATGGGCGAGAGTATTACTTTACAAGCATCAATGATTTTGAGATTTTTCTCAAAGAAGATAGCTTTATTGAATATGCAAAAGTCTTCAAGAATTATTATGGTACATCAAAATCTGAGATTGATAGACTATTAGCAGCGGGTAAAAATATCATCTTAGAAATAGATTGGCAGGGTGCCGAGCAGACAAGAGCTATCTATAAAGATCAGGCAAAGAGTATATTTATCCTACCGCCATCTTTAGAAGAGCTAAGAAGTCGATTAGAAACTAGAAACACTGATTCAAAAGAAGTGATAGATCATCGTATGGCAGAAGCTGAAAGCGAGATTTCTCATGCAAAAGATTATGACTGTGAGCTAATCAATGATGATTTTGATAAGACACTAAAAGAGTTGATGAAATATTTTTCTACTACTATAAAAAATTGAAATTCTAAAGGAGTATTAGAAATGTTAAATCAAGATTTAATAAAAGACAAAATATCTCAAGCAAGAGTAAATTTACCTAAGTACCAAGTTAAAGCTGACGAGAAGCAAGCTTACATGACGGAGATAAAAAAATTACTCAAAGAAAATAATGCATGCTTAGTAGCACATTACTATGTTGATGATGAGATTCAACAATTAGCAGAAGAGAGCAATGGCTTTGTTGGAGATTCTCTTGCAATGGCTAAGTTTGGTCTAAATAGTCCATGTGACACTTTGGTAGTTGCAGGTGTGAGATTTATGGGTGAATCAGCAAAGATTTTAAGCCCTGAAAAGACTGTACTAATGCCGACACTCTCTGCGGAATGTTCGCTAGATTTGAGTTGTAATAATGGTGAATTCAAAAAAATTATAGATCAACACCCTGATAGAGAAGTTGTAGTATATGTAAATACTTCTGCTGAAATAAAGGCTCTTGCTGATTGGACTGTCACATCATCAAATGCTTTGGAAATATGCACTAGCCTTCATAAGCAAGGTAAGAAAATTATTTGGGGACCTGATAAATACCTTGGCGATTGGATACAAAAGCAAACAGGTGCTGATATGGTGCTTTTTGATGGTAGCTGTATTGTCCATGAAGAGTTTAAAGCTCAAGCTTTGGATGATCTTATGATTGAATATCCAGAGGCTGCAGTTTTGGTGCATCCTGAGTCACCTGCTGAAGTTATCAAAAGAGCAGATGCAGTGGGTTCAACATCTCAGCTTATAGAAGCAACTCAGCAAATGTCTAACGATAAATTTATCGTAGCGACTGATATTGGTGTATTTTACAAGATGAAACAGTTATCTCCTAGAAAAGATTTTATTCCTGCACCAACAGCAGGGCGTGGAGCAACTTGCCAATCATGTGCTAAATGTCCTTGGATGAAGCTCAATCAACTCAAAAACCTAAGAGATTGCTTGCTTGATAAAACTAATGAAGTTTTAGTTGATGAAGTTACTCGTAAAAAAGCACTTATACCGTTAAATAGGATGATAAATTTCTAATGCTAAATGAAAATCAAATCACAAGCTTATCAAAATCATACATTGTAGAACTTGTAATGCTAGCTATAAAAGAGGATGTTCAGAGCCATGAGAATGGTCAAGATATCACAGCATTATTGGTTGATGATGTTGATACTCAAGCTTACTGTATAACCCGTGAAGATATGATTCTCTGTGGTTGTGAATTTGCAGATGAAGTTATCGCTCAGATTGATAATCAAATTAAGATAACTTGGCATTATAAAGATGCGGATAGTATAAAAGCTAATGAAAAGATTTTTAGTTTAGCGGGTAATGCTCGTTCGATACTTACTGCTGAAAGGATTATGCTTAATTTTATCCAAACACTATCAGCTACAGCTACAGCTACAAATCATTTAGCTAACCTTATAAGTGCTACCAATACCAAACTTTTAGATACTCGTAAGACAATTCCTGCTCTTCGTATGGCTCAAAAATATGCGGTTAAATGCGGTGGTGGCTATAATCATCGCATAGGATTGTTTGATGCTTTTTTGATTAAAGAAAATCATATTCGTTCAGCAGGTGGCATACAAAATGCTATTACTAGAGCCAATCAAATATCAAAAGACAAGATGGTAGAGGTTGAGGTCATAAACCTTGATGAATTAAGCCAAGCAATCAATGCAAATGCTGATATTGTGATGCTTGATAACTTCACTATTGAAGATACAAAAAAAGCCGTAGAGATAGCTAGAGGCAAGCTTATGCTAGAGGTTTCTGGCAACGTCGATGAAACTACAATTATAGCTATAGCAAATACAGGTGTGGATTTTGTGTCTGTAGGAGCTATTACAAAGCATATAAAAGCTATAGATTTATCTATGCAAATTAAGATTTAATCAATGATGATAAATAAATACGATACAGTAATAGTTGGTGGTGGTTTAGCTGGTATTGTAAGTGCTATAGAGCTTGCTGAGCATGGCTTTAAGGTTGGAGTACTAGATAGACAAAACTACCGAAAGACAGCTAGCTTTTATGCTCAAGGTGGCATAGCTGCGATTGTATCGGAAGATGACTCTATTGATTTACATGTCAATGATACTAACCTAGCAGGTGGCAATGTCGCTGATTTAGAGAGTGTATATAAAGTTGTATCAAATTCACCAAAAGCTATAGAATGGCTAGAGCAACATGGTGTAGTATTTGATAGAACTGATGATGGTGGGTATAGCCTACATTTAGAAGGTGGGCATTCAAAGCATAGAATCTTGCATATTAAAGATTATACAGGTAAAGCAATCCTTTCAAGCTTATATAAAACAGCTTCTGAGAATAACAATATAACCGTTTTAAATGGCTATAGTGCTTTTGAGCTAATAACTAATTTTAATACTTGTAATGGTCTATATGCTTACAATCATGATACTCAGCAAGTCGATAGCTTTGAAGCTAATAATATAGTCTTGGCTAGTGGTGGAGCATCTGGAATATACAAATATGTGACAAGTGCAACAGCAGGTATCGGTGGTATTATGACAATGGCTTATGAAGATGGTTGTGAGTTACAAAATCTTGAATTTATGCAATTTCATCCAACTTGCTTTTTCTGTGATGATAATAGACCTCTTTTGATATCTGAAGCTATAAGAGGTAGTGGTGCGGTTTTAGAGCGATATAATGGCAAAAAGATTATGGAAGACATCCATCCTCAACGCGACTTAGCTCCTAGAGATATTGTCGCTAGGCAGATATACCTAAATATGCAAAAAGGGCATGATATTTACCTAAATGCTACTCATCTGAATGCTAGTCAATGGGAGAGTGCTTTTCCTTATATTTATCACAAGCTTCTAAAAAATAACATAGACCCAAGTAAAGATAGAATTCCAATTTCACCAGCAGCTCACTATAGTTGTGGTGGTATCAAGGTAGATGGCAATTCTCAAACTAGCATAAAAAATCTTTATGCAGTAGGAGAAGTTTCTTGTACAGGTTTACATGGTGCAAATCGTTTAGCGAGCAATTCTCTACTAGAATGTATAGTTTATGGGCTTGCTTCAAGTGATGATATTATCTTAAATAATGTTAATAATTTAGATATAGAAAAAAATATTTCTAAAACATTTATAGTGATTAAAAATGAAATTGATTTTAGTCGCTATACTGCCCAAGTAAGACAAATTATGTGGGATTATATTGGCGTAGTTAGAAATAAGAAAAAGTTGCAAAAAGCAAAAGAGTTATTAAGCATAATAAAAAAAGAAACAATACAAGATTACGAACAAAATCTTTTTGATTATGAATATGATAGTTTTAGAAAACTTCTTTTACTAGCTGAACTTACAGTTGATAGTGCTATAGGGTGTAAAAACAGTATAGGTAGTCATTATGTAGATGATAATTTGGCGTAAAATAAAAAAGTGAGAGTCGAATGATTAAAGATAAGATACACAAACTTCCAAAAGTACTTTTGCATGATCATTTAGATGGTGGGCTGAGAGTAAATACTATAATTGAGCTAGCAAAGGCTGATAATGTCAAACTTCCATATCAAGATGAAGCAAATTTACAGAATTGGTTTTATAAAGAATTTTCATCTAAAGATTTTGATAAATGCTTCAAGTCTTTTGATATAAGCGGTGCAGTAATGCAGAGTGCTAAAAATATCGAACGAGTAGCTTTTGAATCTGCAGAAGACCATGCGAAAGATAATGTGATTTATGCTGAAGCTAGATTTTGTCCATATTTTCATCTCTCACAAGGACTAAATTATAATGAAATCATCGAAAGTATAAGTAGTGGTTTTGAAAGAGCTAAAGAGCAGTATGGTATCGAGACTGGTATATTAATCTGTGGTATGTATCATTTAGATGATGCTACAAATCTTGAGATGGCTAAATTGTGTACCAAGCACAAAAAGATTGTAGGTTAT